>DASWHL010000049.1:0-31449 GCA_036398175.1 Gemmatimonadales bacterium | reverse complement strand
ATTGGAGATTCTGCTTCCCGGATGAGCTGACGGTCGCGTGACCACCAAACCGGTCATTCTCACCATCGACGACGAGCCCGAGGTCCTCCGGGCGGTCGAGAGGGACCTCCGCTCCCGTTACGCCTCCGACTATCGCATCGTCGGCGCCAACAGCGGCCCCGAGGCCATCGAGGTGCTCAAGACCCTGGCCCAGAGGGAAACGCCATTGGCATTGATCCTCGCCGATCAGAGGATGCCCGACGTCACCGGCGTCGACGTGATGAGGGCCTCATTGGAGTCTTTCCCCGCCGCCAAACGAGCACTACTCACCGCCTACGCCGACACCGACGCCGCCATCAGCGCCATCAACGACGTCGGGCTCGACTACTACATCATGAAGCCCTGGGACCCGCCGGAGGAGATCCTGTACCCCGTCGTGGATGATCTACTGAGTGATTGGATCGCTGGCTATCGCCCCGTTTTCGAAGGGATACGGGTGCTCGGACCGGCCTGGTCGAGGGAAACCCACGAGCTGAAGGCCTTCCTCACCCGGAACCAGATTCCGTACCGGTCGATGGACGTCGAGACCAGCGAGGCGGCGGCCTCCCTTCTTCGGGACTCCGGGCTCGAGCTGTCGGACCTTCCCGCAGTCTTCTTCCCGGACTCCGAGCCCATGACCCGACCCTCCCCTGAGGCGGTGGCGGGTCGAGTCGGTCTCCACACCACCGCGAGCTCCCCGGCGTACGACCTGGTGGTGGTGGGCGGCGGGCCCGCCGGGCTCGCCGGGGCCATCGAGCTGGCGCGGCTGGCAAAGCGGGATCCCGCGCTGGGCGGCCTGGAGATCGGCGTACTCGAGAAGGCGGCGAGCCTGGGCGAGCACAGCCTCTCCGGCGCCGTCGTGAACCCGCGGGCGTTGCGCGAGCTGTTCCCCGAGGTGGATGTCGCGGAGCTTCCGCTGGGGACGCCGGTCACGCAGGAAGCGGTCTACTTCCTGACCGGGCGGCGGGCCTTCCGCCTGCCGACGCCGCCCACGATGCGGAACCACGGGAATTACGTGGCGTCGCTCTGCGAGATCGTCCGCTGGCTCGGCGAGCGCGCGGAGGGGATGGGCGTCAACCTGTTCGCGGGCTATCCCGCGGCCTCGCTCCTGGTGGACGGGCCACGCGTCGTCGGGGTGCGCACCACGCCCAGCGGGCTCGGGCGCGACGGGACGCCGGGGCCGGGCTTCGCGCCCCCGACCGACATCGCGGCCAAGGTCACGGTGCTGGCGGAGGGTACGCGCGGGCCGCTCGCCCAGGCGTTCTACGACTGGCAGGGCATCGCGTCGGCCAATCCCCAGCTCTTCGCGCTGGGCGTGAAGGAGCTGTGGGAGACCAGGCGTCCCCTCGATCGGGTGATCCACACGCTCGGCTGGCCGCTGCCGCGCGACGCGTTCGGCGGCAGCTGGGTCTACCCGATGGCGCCCAACCTGGTCTCGCTCGGACTGGTGGTGGGGCTGGACTATCACGACGCCGCGCTCGACGTGCACGAGCTGGTGCAGCGCCTCAAGCTCCATCCCCTGCTGCGACCCCTGCTCGACGACGGCGACCTGATCGAATGGGGCGCCAAGACGATCCCCGAGGGCGGGTATCATGCCCTGCCCGACCGGCGGGTCGGGGACGGGGTCGTGGTGGTTGGCGACGCGGCGGGATTCGTGGACGTTCCGTCCCTCAAGGGCGTCCACTACGCGCTCCAGTCCGGCATCTACGCCGCGCGCGCCATCTTCGCCGCGCTCCGAGCGGAGGATACGTCGGCGGCGCGACTCGCGGAGTACGACCGGCTGATCAATACGTCGTACATCGTGCGGGACCTGTACCGCACGCGCAACATGCGGCTCGCGTTCAAGGACGGGTTCTGGCGGGGCGCGCTCAAGGCGGGCCTGATGACGGTGACGGGCGGGCGGGTGCCCGGCGGCCGGATCGCGATGGACGCGGACGTCGCGGCCGCCCGCGCGGCGCGCCCCGCGGCGCCGTTCACGCCGGACGGACGCCTGACGATCTCCAAGCTCGACGCCGTGTTCAAGGCGGGGAACGCCACGCGGGACGACCTTCCCTCGCACCTCATCGCGGCCGAGTCGGTGGACCGCGCCACGGCCGAGTTCTACGCGCGGATGTGCCCCGCCGGCGTGTACGAGTGGACGGACGAGGGCCTTCGCGTCAACGCCCCCAACTGCGTGGACTGCAAGGCCACGGACGTCTTGGGGCCGCGCTGGACGCCGCGGGAGGGTGGCAGCGGACCGGCCTACAAACGGATGTAGGGCGGATTGCCCTACTCGAACGGCGGCTCTCCCACATGCACCGGATCGTCCAGCAGCAACGCCTGTAGCTCCTCTCCGGGGCTCACGGCGTCCCGCTCCGCGGGCACGATGAGGAGCGCGTTGGCCCGCGCCATGGACGTGAGAATCCCCGATCCCTGGGGACCCGTGAGCCGCGCGCGGAGCGTCCCGTCCGCCTCCGTCACCACCGCCCGGAGGAAATGGGTGAGGCGCACGGGATACTCCAGCGCCTCGGTCACCTCGACCCGGACCGTCCGTCGAAACGGCAGCGCGTGTCCCTGAAGCCGGCGGATGGCGGGGCGCACGAACAACTCGAACGTCACCATCGCACTCACGGGATTGCCCGGCAGCCCGATCCACGGGCAGGTGCCGAGCATGCCGAAGCCGACGGGCGCACCGGGGCGCATGCGGATCCGCCAGAACCCCAGGCGACCACCCATGGCCTCGAACACGGACCGCAGGTAGTCGTGCTCGCCGACGCTGACCCCGGCCGTGGTCACCAGGAGGTCCGCGCCCGCCGCCCGCTCCAGGCGCTCCCGCAGATCCCGCGGGTCGTCGCGGGCGATGCCGAGATTGCGGACCCCGGCGCCGGCGTGGCGGACGTTGGCCGTGAGCGCGTAGGTGTTGGACGAGGCGATCTTCCGGCCCTCGAGGATGGCGTCCCGCTCGTCCAGGTCCGCGATCTCGTCGCCGGAGCCGAGCAGGGCCACCATCGGGGTCCGGTGCACCACCACCTCGGGTTGCGCGAGGGACGCGAGGACGCCGAGCTGTGCGGGCCCCAGCGCGGTCCCGCGGCGCAACACGACGGTGTCGCGCACGATATCCTCGCCGCGGCGCCGCAGGTTCCGGCCGGCGTCGCGCCGGTCCAGGATGCGGACCGTGCCCGCGTGCGGGCCGTCGGTATCCTCCTGGCGAATGACGCCGTCGGCCCCCGCCGGAATCGGCGCGCCCGTGAAGATGCGCGTGCACTCCCCCGGGCCGACGGGGCGTGTCGGAAACGCGCCCGCCTGGACCTCCTCGACGACGCGGAGCGTCCAGGGGCCGTCTCCGGCGCCCAGGTCCGCCGCCCGCACCGCGTACCCGTCCATGGCCGAGTTGTCCCACGGGGGAAGATCGAGCGGGCTCACCGCATCCTCGGCCAGGACGCGGCCGAGGGCGTCGAGCAGGGGAAGCCGCTCGACGGGGAGCGGGCGCAGCCCCTCGAGGATCGCGCGGGCGGCGTCCCCGGGGGACCGCACGGTCAGGCGGCGATCACCAGCGCCCGCTCCCACGCGAGGTGCATCAGGCTCGGGAGCCACGCGGTGTCCGTGAACGTGAAGACCGGGAAGGGAACGTTCAGCTTCCGCTCGTCGCTCACCATCGCGACCCAGAGCGGGGCCGCCTCGTCGGCGGGGTCGAACAGCGGAGCGGCGTGAACCGCCTTGCGATGGACCTCGAGCTTGGGAAGCGGCGCCCGCTTGTAGCCCTCGACGATGACGATGTCCACGTCCAGGAAGCAGCGGCGCACGAGCTCCACCGGATCGGCGGCGCCATCCGACTTCTCGAACGTGACGCGCTGGCCGGGCGACTCGATCATCGTCCGGTACGCGCGGCCTTCGTGGAAGTGCCGCCACGTATCCTTGCCCTCCTGATCCACGAGCGCGGGGTGATGGCCGTGCTTGATGGTGCCCACCGTGCGGCCGCGCCGGACGAAATCCTGCGCCATGGCCACCACCAGCGTGGTCTTCCCCGCGTTTTTCTTGCCGACTACCGAGATGACGCGTGTTTCCGCCACAGCTCCTCCGCCTCCGCCAGGTCGTCCGGGGTGTTCACGTTGAAGAACAGCGCGGCGGGATCGCCGAACCGGGAGACCGTCTCCAGCGGCAGGCGGCCCACCCGCACCGCGTCGTGGAAGCCGATGGCCCGGTAGTCCTCGTCGTCGAGCTGGCGGGCCACGGGATCCACGCACGCCGGCCCGTAGACGCCGCAGAACGGCTCGACACCACGGCGGCCCCCGCTCTCCGGCAGGAAGACGTCGTAGCCGGTCGCGCCGGCGGCGAGCGCCTCGAGCAGCTCGACGCTCACGAACGGCATGTCCCACGCCACGAGGAGCACCGGACCGTCGCCGGCGGTGAGCGCGGCGTAGATCCCGCCCAGGCTGCCGCAGTCGGATCGGGGATCGGGCACCACGCGCAGTCCGCGCGCCCAGCCCGCCGCGTTGGGCGCGTTCGCCACGAGCACGGGGGGACCGCCGGTTGCCGCGGTGAGGGCCTGGACGAGGCGGTCGAGGATCCGCTCCCCGCCCACCCGCTCGAGTCCCTTGGGCTTGCCGCCGAAGCGGGTCGCGCCGCCGCCAGCCAGCACCGCGCCGCGCACCGTCAGTACCGCCGGCCGCGCTTCTGCTCGAGCACGATGTCGAGCATCAGCACGAGCCCCGGGCTGTGCGCGAGCGTCCGTTCCGTCGGGGCCTGCCCGAAGAAATCTGCGGGTCCGGTCACGCGGTCGGCGAACAGCAGGTGGTCGCGGAACTCGATCCGCGCCTGATATCCCGGCGCGAACGCCAGCATGAACCCGACTCCGAACGCCGCACTGAAGTCCAGCGAACCCGGGTCCGGATCCGCGATCACCAGGCGGTTGCGGAGAACGCCCAACTCGTCCACGAATCGCCCGCTCACCTCCACCGTGCTGCTGTTCCGGGTGGCGATCCCCCCCTGGGCGCGGAGATACGGCTTGACGCCCCCGCGCGGTGCGATGCGGTACAGCGCGCCCGCGTAGAACGCGATGATGGACGCGGAGCCGCTCTTGCCCGCGATATCGTCGCAAATCCGGCGGTTGTAGCCACTGCTGGCCAACGTCGGATCCGTGTACACCATGGTGCACGTTTCGTCGCGCCCCAGGCCCAGGAAAACGATCTCCCCGCTCAGGCCCAGGTGCGGGCTCGGGAAGTAGGTGGTGGAGGCCCCGAACACGACGGCCGACGAGATCCGGCTCCCAAGCCGCAGCGTGTCGGTGGCCGCGGGATCCTCGATGAGCGTGAGGGGTTGCTGGAGTCCGCGGTAGAGCGAGGCGCCGCCCGAGACGCCGCCGAAGATGGTGAGCAGGAGCTGGGGCTCCGGTCGCTCCTGAGCGTAGATGCCGGTTCCCGGGACCGCGCCCAACGCCAGCGCGCAAAGCCACGTCCGGACCATACGCCGCCCGGCGCTCATGGCCGATGCACTTGGGGGGTCCCACTCACGGCCCGTCCCACGAGCGTCATGCCGGTACGCTGTGCGACGACGCCCGCCAGCGTGGATGGCACGGATGGGGTGGCGATCCAGGCGATGTCGGCGCGGGCCGCCTTGAAGGCCAGCTCGGCCGAGATCCGGCCCGTGACGAGGAGGCCGAGCCCGGCGGGACTCCGGTCGTGGAGCAGGGCCGCGCCGATCACCTTGTCCACCGCGTTATGGCGTCCGATGTCTTCCGCATGATGGAGCAAGCCCGCCTCCGTGCTGAGTGCCGCGGCGTGGATTCCGCCCGTCTCATGATACCGGGCGCCGGCCGCGAAGAGCGCCTTGAACTGCGACCGCAGCAGTTCGGCCGGCGGGGCGTCGCCGCGGGGCGCCGCTTGCGGAACCGACCCCGGATCGGCGAGGAACACGGCGACGGCGCCGCACCCGGACGCCAGCACCGGGGTCCGCCCTTCCGCCTGCACCGCGCGGGCCCGCGCGTCGTCTATCTCCGCCCAGAAACCGAGGTCGGTGGCGCATGGTCTCAGGGCGCGGATGTCCTTCCGCGTCTGGATGTAGCCTTCGCCGTGCAGCCAGCCTACCACCAGCTCCTCGAGCAGATCCGGCGTGCACATCCAGGTGACGGCCGGCCGGCCGTTCACCTCCAGCCAGACGGCGGTCTCCTCGACCAGCGTCAGGTTCGGGCCGCGCCCGCGCCGTCGCGCGGGGCCCGGCTCAGGACTCTCCGAAGAATTCGGCGAAGAGATCGTCATCTTCCTCGATGCGAACCGCGTGCAGCCGCACGTGCGCCGGGAGCTGCCCCGCCAGGCGGTGCCAGACCCAGACCGCGATGGCCTCGGCCGTCGGGACGGTCCGCCCGAACGCGAACGCCGGCACGTCGTGGTTCAGGTGCCGGTGGTCGAGCGGCTCGCGCACGTCGGCCGCGAGCAGGCGGTCCAGGGCCGCCAGGTCCATGACCATCCCCGTGTCCGCGCTGACCTCGCCGGTCACCGTCACGGCGCACCGGTAGTTGTGCCCATGGCCGTGCTCCCGCGCGCACAGGCCGAACGCCCGCGCGTTCTGCTCCGCCCCCCAGTCCGGCCGGTAGTACCGGTGCGCCGCACTGAAGCGGACGACGCGGGTGAGTCGGGCAACGGGCATCCGCTGAATGTAGTCCCCGATCAGAACACCCGCACGGCCACGGCCTTCACCGACAGCACCACCGGCGCGCCGACCTGAAGCCCCAGCTCCGCAAGGGAGGCGGGCGTGATCCGCGCCACCAGCTCCACGCCGACGTCCACCGCCAGCCGGATACCCCCCCGGCCGTCGTCGGCAATCGCGGTCACCCGTCCCGGGAACTGATTGCGCGCGCTCGATTCGAGGGGCGCCCGGGAGACGAGGATGTCCTCCGGGGGAATGCCCACGATGGCGGGCCCGCTCCGGTCCGTCACGACGAGCAGGGACAGGGAACCGATCGGAACCGAACGGGCCCCGACGCCGGGCGGCAGCACGACGCGGAACAGATTCTCCGGCGTGAGGCTTTCCGGGCGGCCGTCCACGAGCGTGAAGATGCGTGAGGACCAGCGGTAGGCGTCCTCCAGGACGTGCGAGGACAGGCAGACGACGGTCCCGCGGCTCCGCAGGGTCGTCAGGACGTCGCCGAGCGTGTCCCGGGCCGCCCGATCGGCGGCGCTGAGGGGCTCGTCGAGCAGCAGGACCCGAGGGGTCATCAGCAGCGCCCGCGCGATGGCCACCCGTTGCGTCTCGCCCCCGCTCAGCAGACGGGCCGGGCGGTCGGCCAGCGCCCCGGCCCCGACGAGCTCGAGGGTGTCGGCGATGCGCCGTCGCGCGTCCGGTCCGTGCCGGCCCCGCAGGCGGAGCGCGTCGGCGAGATTCGCGGCCACCGTCATGTCGAACAGGAGCGGGTGCTGCTCCACCAGCGTGACCGCGCGCCGCGCCGCCAGGCGCTCGGCCCGCGTGCGGACGGGATGGCCGTCCACTTCCAGAACCCCGCTCGACGGCCGCTCGAGCGCGGCCAGCAGTCGGAGCACGGTGCTCTTGCCCGCGCCGTTGGGTCCGACCAGGGCCGTGGTCCCGTCGGACAGCTCGAACGCCGGCACGTCCACGACCACCCGGCCGCGATACCGGTGGACGGCGTTACGCAGCGCCAGCATCGGCCCGGCCTTGGAGCATGTGGAGGAGCACGTTCACGGTAAGCGCGAGTGCCAGCAGGACGAGGCCGAGCGCGATGGCCAGCGCGAAGTCGCCCTGGGACGTCGCGAGGGCCACCGCGGTGGTCAAGGTGCGCGTCTGGTGGCGGATGTTGCCGCCCACGATCATCGCGGCGCCCACCTCCGCCAGCACCCGGCCGAACGCCAGCACCAGGGCCGACAGCAGGACGTAGCGCACTTCCCGGGCAATGACCCAGTGGACCCTCCACGCCGGGGCGCCGAGCGTCATGGCCGTGCGGCCGACCCGCGGGTCCACTCCCTGGACGGCGGCGGCCGTCAGGGCGGCGGCGATGGGGGCGGCGAGGATGACCTCCGCCAGCACGATCGCCCACCAGGTGTAGAGCAGGCCGAGACCGCCCAGCGGTCCGCTGCGCGAGAGCAGGAGCCACACCAGGAGTCCCACGAGCACGGTCGGGAACGCCAGCATCGTGTTGAGGATGGTGAGCGTGGTGCGCCGGCCGCGGAACCGGGTCGTGCCGATCGCAAACCCCGCGGGGACGCCCACGACGCACGCGAGCGCGGTCGCGACCAGGGCGACGCGAAGGGAGAGCGCCGCGATCCCGAGCACCTCCGGGTCGCCGTGGAGCAGCAGCGTCA
Organism: Gemmatimonadales bacterium; assembly: GCA_036398175.1. Lineage (GTDB taxonomy): Bacteria > Gemmatimonadota > Gemmatimonadetes > Gemmatimonadales > GWC2-71-9 > JAOTWJ01. The sequence goes on along the minus strand of DASWHL010000049.1, from coordinate 23,143 downwards.
GCGCGCGACGGAGGCCGTCAGCGAACACTAGAACCGGAAGGCGTACCCCAAGCCGATCACGAGCGTCGGGTGCGACGTCCACTCCGAGTCGGACATGACGACCGGATCCAGCACCGGGGGATCGTCGGGGGCGCGCTCGGGCGCGAGGAAGTACGAGGTCGGATAGCTCAGCTTCCAGAACTGCAGGCGTCCCTCGACCCGCAGGTAGGCGGACTGGCCCAGGTAGAACCGCGCGCCGAGCAACGGGCCGCTCACGAACTTGGCCGAGAAGGAGTATCCGGAGGTGTCCTGCAGGACGCCGGCGCCGAAGCCCAAGCCGAGGTTGGCGCCGACGTAGGGTGCGAGCCCGTTCCAGGTCTTGTCGCCGGCCAGCAGGACCAGCAGCCCGGTTTCGGCCACGAGGACCCCCATGTGCACGGGCCCGGAGAACTGGGAGTCCGCCGGCGCCTTGGGGTCGGCCACGAGGCGCTGGAGGCGACTCCAGGTCGCGGAGGCGAAGACGTCGGTCGGGCCGGTGAGGCGCATCTCGAAGCGCAGCCCGCCGCCCAGGCCGTCCGTTGGGCCCACGCCGATCGTGCCGGACGAGCCCCAGATGCTGCTGCCGACGGCCCCGATACTCGTTCGGGCCAGGATGGGCCGGTAGGGCGACCGTGCGGGGTCGTGACCGACCTGGGCGGCGAGTGGTGTAGTAGACAGCAGCGCGAGTGCGAGTACGAACCCGACCTTTGACATCGCCGCGGGCTTCTCCTAGAATGGTCTAACTTACGGTGAGCAAACAATCTAGCTTCTACCCCACTGTGCTACCAGCGTTGCGGACCGCCGGAGTCGTCCTGCTGGCCGTGTGTGCCGGCGCGGCATCCGTGGCCGCGCAAACCCGCGCCCGGGTCACGGCGGACGAGAACTTCCGGCTCGCGCCACGCGGCGACGCCACGATCCTGGGGCGCGTCACCGCCGGCGCGGAGGTGCGCGCCGGCGGCAGCCAGGGCGACTGGCGCGAGGTCACGCTCGAAGGCTGGATCTGGAGCCGGTCGGTGCGACCGTCGAGCGGCGACTTCGATCTCGTCGTGGCGTCGGCGGGCGGCGAGAACCTCCGGATCGAGCCCAACGGGGCCGTGGTGGCGCGCCTGGAAACCGGCACGCTGCTGGGCGAGGTGACGCGTCGCGATGGGTGGGTCCACGTGCGCCGCGCCGCCTGGATGTGGGGCCCGTCCCTCGCGGTCGTGCGTCCACCGGTCACGCCGGCGCGCCCCCAGGCACCAGCCGCGGCGCCACCCGTAGCGGCCCCCGCGGCGGCCGATCCGCTCGCGGCGCTGGACCGGCGCAGCCTCTCGCCGGGCGCGAGTCTGGTGACGCGGCCGGACGGCGACACGGTGGGCCGGCTCACCAGCCGGGCGGGCGCCCGACTCGTCACGACCGCGGACGGCTGGGCCCGCGTGCTCGTCGAGGCGTGGGTGCGCGAGTCGGATCTCGGCGCCCCGGAGGACAGCGCGCTCGCGGGGGTGACGGCCTCCGAGGTGCGGGGCAGCGGCTCGTCGTTCGAGGGCCGGACCCTGCGGTGGACGCTCCAGTTCATTGCCGTGCAGACCGCCGACGAGCTGCGCCGCGACATTCCGATGGGGCAGTCCTACATGCTGGCGCGGGGCCCGCTGCCCGAGACGGGGTTCGTGTACGTCGTGCTCACCGCCGAGCAGGCGCGCGCCGTGGCCGCGCTGGAGCCGCTGGCCCGGCTCACCGTCCTGGGCCGGGTCCGCACCGCCCGTTCGCAGTATCTCGGGAACCCCGTGCTGGATCTGATCGAGTTCATGGTTGAGCGCGAGCGGTGAACCGGAGGAGACGATGAACGAACTGCTGCGGAAGCGCATCGAGCGGCACCTCGAGAACCTGACGGATCAGCAGGGCTACCAGTTGCTCGATTACGTGGAGTTCCTCGAGACCAGGTACGGTACCGGCGCCCGCGCGCCGAGTACGTTCGAACGGGTCACGGAGGGCGTGGAGGATGCCATGCGGGTCGGGCGGCTGCCGGCGGCGGCCATCCGCGAGACGGTGCACGCGATGGACTCGGCGTCGCGGCTGCTGCAGCGGCTGGCCGACGCCGGCAAGTCCGCCGTGGACGAGCTGAACCGTTCGCTGCCCGCGGACGAAGGCGTCACCGCGTCACCGGATCCGGCGGAGCCGCCCGCGCCGGCTTGATTCCCGGTTTCGGGCCGCGTACCTTCGGCCATGGAACCCTCGAGTGCTCCTGCCACGACCCGCCGGGCCTGCGCCGCCCGCCGGGTCGTGTGCCATTTGGAGGTTGGCCCGTGAGCAGCCTGCGCCCCGGATACGGTCTGACGTTCGACGACATTCTCCTCGTGCCACGGCATTCCGCGGTGCATCCGCGGGACGTGGACGTGAGCAGCTGGTTCACCCGCGGCATCGCCCTCAACGTGCCGCTCATTTCGGCCGCCATGGACACCGTCACGGAAGCGGAGATGGCCATTGCGATGGCCCGGGCGGGCGGGATCGGCGTCCTCCACAAGAACATGAGCATTGACCGGCAGGCGGCCGAGGTGGATCGGGTGAAGCGCTCCGAGAGCGGCATGATCCTGAACCCGATCACGCTCGGGCCGGATCGGTTGATCAGCGAAGCGCACCAGCTGATGCAGCGGTTCCGGATCTCCGGCGTCCCGATCGTGGACGACCGGGGCCGGCTCGTCGGGATCATCACCAACCGGGATCTCCAGTTCGAGCGCCGGATGGACCGGCCGATCCGCGAGGCCATGACCCGCGAGCACCTGGTCACGGCGCCCGTGGGGACGACGCTCGACGCCGCGGAGCGCATCCTCGGGGAGCACCGGATCGAAAAACTGCCGGTGGTGGACGACGAGGGCATCCTGCGCGGGCTGATCACGGTGAAGGACATCTTCAAGCGGCGGGACTATCCGAACGCCAACAAGGACCGGCACGGCCGGCTCCGGGTTGCGGCCGCGCTCGGCGTGGGCCGGGACGCGGAGCCGCGGGCCCGGTCGCTGATCGAGGCGGGCGTGGACGCGCTCGTGGTGGACTCCGCGCACGGACATTCGGACGGCGTCCTCCAGACCGTGGCCCAGCTGCGCGAGACGTTCCCGGACGCGCAGCTCGTGGCCGGCAACGTGGCAACGCGGGACGGCGCGTGCGCCCTGGTGGAGCGTGGGGTGGACGCGGTCAAGGTGGGCATCGGCCCCGGATCCATCTGCACGACGCGTGTGGTGACCGGCGTCGGCGTTCCGCAGATCACGGCCATCGTGGATGCCGTGTCCGGCGCGGGCAACGTGCCCGTGATCGCCGACGGCGGCGTCAAGTACTCGGGCGACGCGGTGAAGGCGCTGGCCTGCGGAGCCGCGAGCGTCATGATGGGCTCGATGCTCGCGGGCACGGAGGAGAGCCCCGGCGAGAGCTTCCTGCTCGAAGGCCGGCGGTTCAAGATGATCCGCGGGATGGGGTCCATGGCCGCCATGGAGGACGGCTCGGCGGACCGCTATTTCCAGGAAGGCGAGATCTCGTCCCAGAAGCTCGTGCCCGAAGGCATCGAGGGCCGCGTCCCCTACCGCGGCCCCGTGGCCGACGTCCTTTACCAGATGGTGGGCGGCGTGCGGAGCGGGATGGGCTACTGCGGCGTCGGCACCGTCCGCGAGCTCCAGACCGAGTGCGAGTTCGTGCAGATCACGTCGGCCGGGCTCCGCGAGTCGCATCCCCACGACGTGGTGGTGACGCGGGAAGCGCCGAATTACTCGCTCTGACCGATGGCCGATGGCCGATAGCCGATAGCCGAACGCTCCCGGAGCCGTCGGCGTTCGGCCATCGGCCATCGGCCATCGGCCATCGGCTATCGAGATCACGTCAGCCGCGGCAGCACCGCCGACGCGAAACTCAGCACCAGGAAGAATCCGCACATGTCCGTCACGGTCGTGAGGATCGGGCCGGACGCGAGCGCGGGATCGAGGCGCAGGGCCTTGAGACCGAGCGGCACGAGGCCGCCCACCACCACCGCCACGAGCGTGTTCAGGGCGAGGGCGGATCCCACGACGAGCGACAGGAAGACGTTGTGCTTCCACACGAAGGCGAGCCCGCCAACCAGGAAGCCGAGCACGATGCCGTTCAGCACGCCCACCATGCCTTCCTTCACCACCACGCGCAGGAACTCGTAGGGGCGGATGAGGCCCAAGGTGAGCTCGCGGATACTCACGGCCAGAGCTTGACTGCCGGAGCAGCCGCTCATGTCCGAGATGATCGGGAGAAAGACGGCGAGCGCGATGACGGCCGTCAGAGTGTCCTGGTAGGCGGCGATGACGCTGGCGGCGATCACGTTGAGCACGATGTTGAGGGACAGCCACGAGAGCCGCCGGACGGAGCGGATCCGAACCGGCATGGACCGAAGCTCCTCCTCGCCCACGAGGCCGCTGAATGCCAGGTAGATGCGGGTCGCGCGCTGGCGCAGCGCCTCCTCCACCGCCGCGCGCCGCACCACGCCCGCCAGGCGCCCGTCGGCGTCGGTGACGGGAACGCCGAACAGGGTGTGCTCGTCGAAGAAGCGCTTGAGGTCCTCGATGGCGGCCGTGTCCGGCACCCGCAGGGGGTCGGCGATCATGATGTCGCGCAGCGGCCGCGATTCGGGCGCCAGCAGCAGGTCGCGCACGCGCAGCACGCCCGCGAGCTTCCCGTCCGGGGTAGTGACGTAGGCATACTGGACGTTGTAGTCCGCGTACCGCTCGCCGTGCGCCCGCAGATCGGCCACGACGTCCCGGACCGTCCCGATCTCCGGGTAGGCGAGATACTCCGCGATCATCAGGCCGCCCGCCGTGTCCGGCTCGTAGCTCAGCAGCCGGCGGGCGACGGTGGCGCGCACCGTGCCCATGCGCCCGAGGATGGCCTCGGCGCCGCTCTCCTCGATCCGGCCGAGGAGGTCGGCCTGTTGATCGCTCGGCAGCTCGGCCACGATCGCGGCGGCGTCCGCGGCGGGGAGATCCTCCAGCAGCCCGACCGCCTCCGATTCCGGCAGGGCGTCGAGCAGGCCCGCGGCCTCGTCGGGCGACAGCAGCGTGAACAGGGCGTTACGGGTCTCCTCGTCCAGGCGATCAATGGCCCGTGCGGGCTCACCGGGCGCCAGGGACGCGAGGAAGGGGAGAATCTCCTGGCTGCGCCGCGCCGCGATGAGCGTGCGGAGGCGGTCCCAGGGATCGCTCTCGGAGGCCGAGAGCGGCGTGAACGATCCGGATGCGCGCAGGGGGCAACCCTCGACGGAGAGGCGCGGATAGTATAGGCGGCGGCGTCCGTTCCGGCCATGGCCAACCGCTTGACAGGAACGGCCTTTCCCCTAGTCTACTCCGATCCTCCGCGCCTCCGGCGCCTTCTCACCGCAAGGAGCCTTGATGGACTTCACCGCCGTGGCCGACCGGATCCTGGCCGTGGACTCGTGGGTGTGGCAGCCGCTGGCAATGCCGCTCATCCTGCTGATCGTCGGCGGCTGGCTCACGATCCGCACGGGGTTCGTCCAGGTGGCGCGCTTCCCGACGGCACTGCGGATGGTGCTCGCCGGCGCGCTCGCGAAGAAGGACAAGGGGTCGGCCACGATCACGCCGTTCCAGGCGCTCACGACGGCGCTCGCGGCGACGGTCGGGAACGGCAACATCGGTGGGGTCGCGACGGCCATTCTCCTGGGCGGGCCCGGCGCGGTCTTCTGGATGTGGGTGTGCGCCACCGTGGGGATGGCCACCAAGTACGCCGAGGCGACGCTCGGCGTGCACTTCCGGGTGCGGCGCGAGACGGGCGAGCTCGCGAGCGGCCCGATGTACTACATCTCGCGCGGCATCCCCAACGTGAGGCTCGGCAAGGTGCTCGCGGGCATGTTCGCGTTCTTCGGCGCGGCCACCGCCCTGTTCGGCACGGGCAACATGGCGCAGTCGAACACCGTCGCGCGGACGTTCGTGGAGGCGTCCCGGACCATGTTCAACGTGAACGTGCCGCTGTGGGTGCCGGGCCTCTTCGTCACGGTCCTGGTCGGGCTCGTCCTGCTCGGCGGCATCAAGCGCATCGCCGGCACGGCCGAGAAGCTCGTCCCCGCGATGATCACGATCTACGTCGTCACGGCCGTCGTGTACATCGTCATGAACGCGGCACAGCTGCCCCACGTGTTCAGCCTGATCTTCTCCGACGCCTTCACGGCCAGCTCCGCGGTCGGCGGCTTCATCGGCGCGTCGGTGGCGCAGGGCATCCAGGCGGGGGTGAGCCGCGGGGTGCTGTCGAACGAGGCGGGTCTGGGCTCCGCGCCCATCGCGCACGGCATCGCCAACGTGAAGCATCCGGCGGAGCAGGGGACGGTGGGCGTGTTCGAGGTGTTCACCGACACGATCGTGGTCTGCTCGATGACGGCGTTCGTGATCCTGTCGTCCGGGCTGTGGTCGGAAGCCGCCTATCAGGGCGCGAGCGGCGACCTCACGGCGGCCGCCATGAGCACCAGCATCCCGTTCGCGTCGGGCATCGTGGCGCTGAGCAGCTTCCTGTTCGGTTTCTCGACGCTGATCGCGTGGTGCTACTACGGCGAGAAGTGCATGGAGTACCTGTTCGGATCGCGCGTGATCACGCCGTATCGGATCGTCTTCACGATCCTGATTCTGGTGGGCTCGGTCACGACCGTGCGCGTCGTGTGGGCGCTGGGCACGCTGCTCAACGGCTTCATGGCCTTCCCGAACCTCATCGGCCTCGCGTTCCTCGGCGGCACGGTGGCCAAGCTCACGAAGGACTATTTCAGCGGGGCCGGGAAGTACAACACGGTGCCCGATGCCCCCGGCGTGGGGTCGGCCTAGCGGCGGCCGCCGTGCCTGAAGGCCCAGGGCATCGCATCGGGCGCGGTCCGGCCATTCCCCCGGCCCGCCGCCACGGCGCCCGCCAGATCGTGCGCGGGCTCGTGCCCGGCGCCCGGGTGGTGCTCACCACGCACGTGAACGCGGATGGCGACGGGGTCGGGAGCGAGGTGGCGCTGTGGCACCTGCTCCGGGCCCGGGGGCTCCTGCCGGTCATCGCCAATCCCACCCCGTATCCGGACCGGTTCCGCTTCCTGCTGGCCGAAGCCGAGGGTGCGGAGCAGTCGGCCCGCGCCGCCCGCGAGATCGGGCGGGCGGACCTCATTCTGGTCTGCGACATTTCGGATCTCGACAGGATCGGGCATCTCGGCCAGCACGTGCGCGCGCGCGGCGTGACGGTCGCGTGCATTGACCACCATGCGAGCGACGGCACGCTGCCGGACGGTCCGCGCCTGGTGGACCCCGCGGCCGCGGCGACCGGTGAGCTGGTCTACGATCTCGCCCGGGTCGCGGAGTGGGCGCTCGATCCTCCGGCCGCGCGGGCGCTGTACGTCGCGCTCCTCACCGATACCGGCGGGTTCCGCTTCAGCAATACGTCGCCCCGCACGCTCCAGGTGGCCGCGCACCTGCTCCAGCACGGCCTGGATCCGGAGCAGATCTACACGCAGGTGTACGCGAGCGTGCCCGAAGGCGGCGTCCGGCTGCTCGCCGAGGCGCTCGACACGCTCGCGGTGGAGGTGCCGCCCGGGCTGGCCTGGCTCACCGTGCCGCCCGGAGCGCTCGAACGGCACGATGTGACGTCGGACGAGCTGGACGGGGTGGTCGAGTTCGCGCGGTCCATTGCCGGCGTACGGCTCGCCATGCTGTTTCGGGAGATCGCGGGCGGGCGGGTGAAGGTGTCGTTTCGCTCGGTGGGCGACGTGGACGTGATGCTGCTGGCGCGGCAGTTCGGCGGCGGCGGCCACCGCAAGGCGGCCGGCGCGTCGCTCCCCGGCGCACTCGCCGACGTGCAGGACCAGGTGCTCGCCGAGGCCCGTCGCGTCCTGGCGTGACGGTTGCCCCGGTTTCGCCGTCGTTCGTACATTTCATATCTCATGTCCAACACCCTGCAGGCCCGCGTCGCGGGAGCGCTCACGAACGTCCGCAGTGCCCGTGCCGGCACGGACGTGATCTCGGCCGGCCTGGTCCGCGACCTCCTGGTCGGCGCCGACGGCGCCGTGTCGTTCGCGTTTGCGCTGGGGCGTGACGATCCGGCGTCGCTCGTGCGCGAGGCCCGGCAGGCCGTGACGGCAGTGGACGGCGTCACCGCGGTCCGCATCAACGTGGTCGAGCCCACCGGGAGTGCGCCCGCGCCCGGGCCGGCCCGACCGGCGGGCGCCGGCCACCCACCCGCGCCCGCGCCCGCCGATCCGGGACGCCTGGGGAAGATCATTGCCGTCTCGAGCGGCAAGGGCGGCGTCGGGAAGTCCACCGTGGCCGCCAACCTGGCCGTGGCGCTGGCGGGGCAGGGCGTCACGGTGGGCCTGATGGATGCGGATGTCTACGGTCCCAATATCCCCCGGATGTTGGGCGTCAGCGAGCGGCCCACCGTGTCGGGGAACAAGATCCTGCCGCTCGAGGCCCATGGGGTGAAGCTGATCTCGCTCGGGCTGCTCATCGAGCGGGACCAGCCGGCCATCTGGCGCGGGCCCATCATCACGAAGGTGATTCAGCAGTTCCTGAACGACGTCGAGTGGGGCACGCTGGACTTCCTGGTCGTGGACATGCCGCCCGGCACCGGCGACGCGCAGCTCTCGCTGTCGCAGGCCATCCAGCTCACCGGCGCCGTCATCGTCACCACGCCGCAGGAAGTGGCCATCGGCGACGCGCTGCGCAGCGCCAAGATGTTCGAGCGCGTGGGCGTGCCCGTGCTGGGGGTGGTGGAGAACATGAGCCACTTCACCTGCCCACACTGCGGCGAGCGCACGGAGATCTTCCTCTCGGGCGGCGGCGCGCGCCTCGCCCAGGAAGTGGGGGTGCCGCTGCTCGGCCAGATCCCGCTCCAGGCGGGCGCGGCCGATCTCGGGGATTCCGGCGCGCCGGTCATCGTGGCGCAGCCGGACTCGCCCGCCGCCATCGCGATGCGCGCGATCGCCGAGGCGGTCCGCAAGCGCGCGGGCCGCTCGGTGTCGCTGCCCATCCTCACGGGGTAGCATCCTCGACGCGTCGAGCCGACGCGCCGTCTGGGCCGCCGGGATCACCGCCGGCCTGGCCATCGCGTTCCAGACCGCCGGCAAGGCCACGCGGGACGCGACCTTCCTCTCGGCCTTTCCGGTGACGGCGCTGCCCGCCATGATGGTCGCTGCGGCGGGCGCGTCTGTCTTGCTGGCCCTCGCCAGCGCGCGGGCGCTTACCCACTGGGGCCCGCGCCGGCTCGTCCCCACCGGTTTTGCCCTCAGTGCCACCCTGCTGCTGGTGGAGTGGTGGCTGGTGGCCCGCACCGCCCGGGCGGGCGCCGTGCTCGTGTACCTGCACTACGCGGCGTTCGGCGCGGTGCTGGTGTCGGGGTTCTGGTCGGTGGTCAGCGAGCGGTTCGATCCGCGCACCGCCCGCCGGCAGATCAGTCGCATCGGCGCTGCGGGCACGCTGGGGGGGGTGCTGGGCGGCCTGCTCGCGGCGCAGGCCGGATCCATGGTCACGCTGCCGGAGATGTTGCCGGCGCTCGCGGCCTGCCACCTCGGCGCCGGGGCCTTTGCGCTCGCGGTCGGCCGGGGCATCGGCGCCACCGCGCGCCCGCCGGCAGGCGAGCCCGGACTCCCGGCAGCCGGGGCACGCGTGCCGTATCTGCGCGTCCTGCTGGCGCTCGTCCTCCTCACGACGCTGGCGGAAGTGATGTTGGACTACGTGTTCAAGGTCCGTGTGACGGAGATGGTGGGACGCGGGGAGGACCTGCTGCGCTTCTTCGCGTGGTTCTACACGGGAACCGGTCTCCTGGCGTTCGGCATGCAGATACTGGTGTCCCGGCGGGCCCTGCGGACGCTGGGTCTCGCGCGCACGGTGAGCGCGCTGCCGGTGGCGGCCGCCGTCGGGAGCGGTGGCGCGCTGGCGCTCGGCGGCCTCCTCCCGATCGTCGTGGCCCGCGGGGCGGAGGCCGTGGCCCGCTCGAGTCTCTACCGCACCGGCTACGAACTGCTCTTCGCGCCGCTGCTTCCCGGCGACAAACGAGCCAGCAAGGCGTTGCTCGACGTGGGTGTCACCCGCGTGGGCGACGTGATCGGCGCGGTCGTCGTGCGCGTGACCCTGCTGTCGCCCGCGGCGGCCCAGATCCTCCTCCTGTTGGCCGTCGTGGTCTCCGGTGCCGCGGCCGCCCTCGCGTTCCGGTTGCAGCGCGGATACGCGGGGGCGCTGGAGCGCGCGCTGGCCTCGCGGGCGGGCGGCCTCGACGCCGCGACGATGGAGTACGCCGCGCTCCAGTCGGCGCTGATCCACACCGTGGGCGGCGCCGGCGACCTGATGGGCGAGCCGGCCCTCGACGACACGGCGCCTCCGGCTGCCGCGGCGCGCACCCCGCCCGCGCCGTTTGGGCCAGGAGACCGTCGCGCGGCGCTCCAGTCGCGCGATCCCCAGATCGTTCAGGCGGCGCTGGCGGATGGCCCGCTCGAGCCGGACATGGTTGGGGATGCCATCCCGATGCTGGCGTGGGATGCGGTCGCGTCGGCGGCGGTGGAAGCGCTCCAGGGAGTGGCCCGCGAGGCCGCGCCGCGCCTGATCGCGGCGCTGCTCGACCCGTCCGAGGAGTTCACCATCCGGCGGCGCCTGCCCCTCGTGCTCGCGGCGGCGCCCGTCCAGGCGGTGGCCGACGGGTTGCTGGCCGGTCTCGCGGACCAGCGGTTCGAGGTGCGCTATCGGTGCGGACTCGCGCTGCACAAGGTTCTCCGCGACAGCCCCGCGCTGCATGTGAGTCCGGAGCGGGTGGTGGAGGCGGCGCTGCGGGAGGTGAGCGTGGACCGGCGGGTCTGGGAAAGCCACCGGCTGCTGGATCGGGACGAGGACGAACAGTGGTCGCCCATGTTCGACGCGGTGCTGCGGGACCGGGCGGACCGCGCGCTCGAGCACGTGTTCACGGTCCTTGCCCTGGTGCTCCCGCGGCGGCCCCTCCAGCTGGCGTTTCGCGGCCTGCACGCCACCGATCCGCAGGTGCGAGGCACGGCGCTCGAGTACCTGGAGACGACGCTGCCGGAGCGCATCCGGCGGGCCCTGTGGTCGTTTCTGGAGGACACCCGGCGCGCGCCGCCGACCCGACGGTCACGCGACGCGATCGTGCGGGACCTGCTCGCGTCGGAGGCGACGATCGCGCTGGATCTCGAGCGGCTGCGGCGGCCGTCGTCACCAGGGAGTGACTGAGGTGCCGGCCCGCCCGCGCTCCGGGGCTGCGGCGCGGCGCATCGCCCTCGGCGCCGAGTCGCGGCAGATCCTGCGCAGCATCTTCGCCCGGGCCGGCCGCCAGATCCTGCTGGGTGTGGCGCTCGGCCTCGCAGGGGTGACGCTGCTCGATTTCCTCGGCGAAGGGATGCTGCTCGGCGGCCGGGGAGCGATCCTCATCCCGTCGTTTGCCGTCATGATGGGCGTGGTCGCGGCGCTCGCCGGCGTGGGTCCGGCGCGCCGGGCGGTGCGCATCGAGCCGACGGAGGCGCTGCGGGCGGAAGCCGGAGTAGGCGCAAGTCTCAATACTCACGGCGCCTCGACAAACCGGTAGCTGGCATGGCAGTCGTAATCCATCTTGTGCCGCCGCTTGAGCTCCTGGATGTGCCGGAGCTGGTGGGGGGTGTGCGGGCTGGCGACCCCACCGCCCAGTGGCTCGAAGGTGTGGAGCAGGGTTTCTTCCAGGCACTCGGTCAGGCTCATCTCCTTGAAGGCCGCGAGGTCGGCCAGCGCCGCGGCCAGCCGCCGCTCGAGGCGGACCGGGACGTCCACGCGCTGGACCACCAGCGGGGGCTCCCGGGGTGGCACCCATCCCTTGGCCTCGATGGGCGCTCCCACGCGGATGAAATGCCCGTCCGGGTGCCGGAGGTGGCACTCCCGCATGTTCCACGGGAAATCAATGGGCGGCTGCGTGACCGTCACGCCCTCGCGGACCGCCCGGGCATGGGCCTCGTCCACCTCGGCCGGCTCGCTCAGGAACCAGCTCATCCAGACGCCGCGGTTGCCGTCGTCTTCGCCAGCGTTCCCGCCAGCTCGGCCGCCCTGGCCGTTCAGGCACAGGAAGATCTCGTTCCCGCCGTTCCCCACCGCGCCAAAGTCCGGCGGGTCTCCGTAGTCCCAACGCCATTCCCAACCGATCCTCGCGAACCACTCGAAGCTGGCGGCGAGATCGGAGACGTTGAGAATGGGAATGACTTGCCCGACGTTCATGAAATGGTCTCCTGGGGCTCGGCGGTCAGCGTCGAGCAGGTCCGGTGAGCGCCCCCATGCGGCGGGCCGGCCCGATCCGCCGCGCCTCGATCCGCAGGGAATCCCTCTCCCAGGTGGCGCCGCCGTCGGCCGAGCGGTCGGCCGCCCAGGAAAACCGGTCCGGCTGGATGTCGTAATAACGGATCCGCATGACTGTCGGATTTGCACTCACCACCCCGAACTTCTGCTCGATGTGCATCTCCGTCCCCACCTTCCGCCCCGTGCCGACGTCCTGGAGCCCGTTCCCGGCGTCCATGCCCACCAGCTCCCACCGCTCCGCCACGGCGTTGTAGGCCCGCAGGGTGGTGGTCACGTAGGTGGTTTCACCGCTGTCGCCCACGATTCGCCACTCGTCCAGGATCTGCCCCTCGGCCAGCCGCACGGCGCTCCATCGCCCGTCGAAGGCCCCCCACTCCCTGCTCTGGGCGGTAAACGTCCAGTCGCCCAGCAGGTAGTCGAATTCCCCCTGATGGGCCTGGTACGACGCCTCGATCTGCTCGGGACCGCGCTCCTGACCGGCCAGCGGCCGGATCAGGGTGGTCGCGGCGACCAGCGCTCCCACCCACGAGAAGTGTGCGCGACGCATGGTGCCCTCCTGGCTGGGGTCCACAAACCGCAGGTGAGCGACCGTAGGGCCGGACCGCGCCGGCGTCAAGGCGCCTGCGGTGAGCGGTCGGATGCGCGCGGCCAGCGGGATGCGGGTCGAGCCGCGCGCTCGTTCCGGCGGGCTCGGGGGCGGCTGGCAACCCCAGCGCAGCTACACCTGGATTCGGCAGGCGACGGGGACCGCCGCCCCATGCGGTTGACCGCCGGGGCGACGCAGGCGTCTGGTGCGGCCGAACGCTAGTTGAGCTTCCGCAGCTCCACCCGCCGGTTCCGCTGCCGCCCGGCCGCCGTCCCGTTGTCGGCCACCGGATTCTCCGGCCCGTAGCCCCTGGCAGTCATCCGGTCCGCGGCGACACCCCGGGAGAGCAAGTAGTCCCGGACCGCCCCGGCGCGGGCTTGCGACAGGCGCGTGTTGACGACCGACGAGCCCGTGTTGTCCGTGTGCCCGCCGACTTCGACCCTCACGTCCGGGTTCCCCCTGAGCGACTCCGCCACGATGTCGAGCACCGTCCGCGAGTCGCCGGTGAGTTGCGCGCTGCCCGTCGCGAACGTGACCCCCTGGAGGACCAGGGTCGGCTTGTCCGCCTCGAACAGGATCGGGCAGCCGTTCGCATCCACCTGCCGGCCGGCCGGGGTGTTCGGGCACCGGTCGAGCCCGTCGAATATCCGGTCGCCGTCCGCGTCCATCGGGCAGCCGTTGGTGTCCGCCCGCGCGCCCGCCGGCGTGTTGGGGCAGCGGTCATGGAGATCAATGACCCCGTCCCCGTCCGTGTCGAGGGGGCAGCCGCGCGCCTCCACCGGTGCGCCCGCCTCCGTGTTCGGGCACTGGTCCAGCCCGTCGAACACGTGGTCGCCGTCCGCATCCGTCGGGCAGCCGCGCGCGTCCACGCTGGCGCCGGCCGGCGTCCGGGGACACTGGTCGAGCCCGTCGAACACCTCGTCACCGTCGCGGTCCGCGGGACAGCCGGTCGGGTCCACCGACGCGCCCGCCGGCGTGCTCGCGCAGCGGTCCTGGTAGTCGGGAACACCGTCGCGGTCCGAGTCCACCGGACACCCGGTGGCCTCCACCTGGACGCCCGCCGGCGTGTCGGGGCAGGCGTCCCGGTTGTCGCGCACGCCGTCCCGGTCCCGGTCGCGTGGCGCCTTCCCCACCGTGTAGGTCAGGCCCAGCTCCGCACCCCAGTGGCGATACATGGTGGCCGCGCCGGCGGCCGGCCACCCGGGGTTCCTGGGGCTCGGCACGAAGTCCACGAGCCCGTGTCCCCGCAGCGCGAGGCCGCCGGACAGGAAGGCGCGGAAACCGAGCAAGCCCATGAGGCCATCGTCGGCGCCCGGATCGGGGCCGGCCACGACGTAGTTGGTGCGCTGGTATCCCCCGCCCAGCAGGATGGTGAACCGTTCGTGCACCGGCGCGTTCACGACCAGGCGACCGAACAGCGGCACGTGCTTGACGTCCAGGTCCGCCGGCGCAATCGTCCTGGCCAGCGTGTAGGCGGCGCCCACCTCCAGGGCCACGATCGGGTGGAGGAACACGCCCAGCAACGCCGACCCTCCGAACGTGTCGTCGAGGTTCACGGACACGTTCTCGAACCAGGTGTACCGCCCGAACGCGCCAATCTCGAACGAGCCCGACCGTTGGGCCGCGAGCGGAGCCGCCAGCACCGCGGTGAGCACTGTCCAGAACGGAAAACCGCTCCATCGTCGTGTCATGTGAACCGGTTCCTTTCTGTACATGCGGCCTGAGGCACAGGTCCCGGGCTCGCACGTCGCCACACGATCAACATAGAACCCGTGCCGGCCGGATGGAACGTGGCTCACCTGGCGGCGGGCACAGTCCGTGAGCGCGAGGACTGCGGCAACGATGGACTCAGGTCGCGTAGTGCAGGACGAGATAGTGAGACCGCCAGAGCCGGCCTTGGGCCTGGCCCGCTCGCACGCGCGCCATCCCCGCCGCGTGGGCGTCGGGCGGGAGCAACCGGAGGGCGGAAGAGCATTTCGCCGCGAGCCGCGCCACGAATTCGTCCGAGAGAGGGACGTCCCCCACCGCCTGCTCCTGCGCCTCGAGGCGCAGGCCGGCAACGCCGGCCGCCGTATGCAGTTGGCCCGGCGTGGGATAACGCCGCTGTTCGATGGCGAGGACGTCGGGAAAGTACGCGGTCAGACTGCGCTCCCGCATCGTCTGCTCGGAGTCGGTGACGATGATCAGGCGGCCGCCCGACCCGAGCACGCGTCGGACCTCCTGGAAGAACCGGGGCAGACTGTCGAGGTGATGGACGACATCCACCGCGAACACCAGGGCGCACGTCGCGTCACGGAACGGGAACGCCACGGCCGCATCGGCGCGGACGAACCGTACGGCTGAGCCTCGGGCCCGGGCGTGATGGAGCATGGGCCCCGACAGGTCGAGACCGACGTAGCGAAGGCCCGGTCGGGATTCCCCGAGGGCGCACACGTAGTTGCCCGTTCCACACCCGGGTTCCAGGACCGTCGAAGCGGCCGGCAGGCGGTTGACGGCGCGTCGCAGGGGGGCCAGCACCCAGGCGAAGGCTGATCGGGCCCAGGCGTAGGTCGGTGCGTACTGGTCGTAGTCGGTGGGGAAGTGTGGGGTGGACATTTGGTCCATCGGATCGCCCGATCCGCAGTATAACCCCGGATCCGCGGCCACGGCCGGCCGGAGCGGCCCGTGTGGCCGAGATGACCGACTCGCCCCATCTTCGAGAGGTTCTAGGGGTCGCATCGTGCGCATCCGTCCGGGGACCCTGGCCAGCGCCATTGCCGTGCAACATGTTTGGCCCGAGACCGTGAACGGAGATCCACCATGATGGCCTGTGCCAGAACGCCCGCTCGCGTCATGGTCGCGGCGCTGGTCGTTGCGGCCGTGCCGTCGGCCGCGGCGCAGATCGAGCCGGGACGCACCTACACCGGCCGCGAACAGATCAGCGACCCGCAGCTCGGCCTGACGCTGACCATCCCCGCCGGATGGCGTGGGCGGCTGGCGCCGGACGGGGAGTCGTTTGTGCTCGAGTACGAGGCGGGTGGCGGGTACATGGTCGTCCTCGCGGACCAGATGACCGAGACCGAGGCGCGGCACCAGATGACGCAGCCGGTAGATGTCGGCGGCGGGATCGTGCTGACCCCCGACGGCCCCGTGCAGGACGTCGCCGCGGGACACCTGAGTGCGAACTACACCGTGCGCGGGGCGCCGTCCGAATTCGTCGGGACCGTGGACGTGCGTCTCACCCAGGCGGGGCTCGGGGTGGCGTTCATCCTCCTGTCGCCCCCCGGCGCGGCTCAGGTCCAGCAGGAAGCGATGCGGGAGTTCGCGTTCAGCCTGGGGGTAACGGAGCAGACGGCGCAGGGCGCCGGCCGCAACGACGAGTGGGAGCCGTATCTCCGCGGGCGCTATCTCGCCAGGTACTTTTCGGGATCCAGCTATACCGAATCCACGGAGCTGTGGCTGTGCAGCGACGGTGTGTTCCACTATGACAGCCAGAGCGGTGGGTTCGGCGGCGGCGCGAGCGGTGCGGCGCAGCGCCGAGGTGGGGGGCGGTGGTTGGCCTCCGGCGCGGGGAAGACCGGAACGCTGCTGCTCCACTGGGCCAACGGCGAGCGGACCTCCATGAGCCTGGAGTACGACTACGAGCGGGACCGCGTGTACGTCAACGGTGAGCGCATGCTGCGAGGCAAGAACGAACGCTGCCGGTAATACCCATACGAATCCGGGACGCACCCCGGCGACGGGCGGCTACAGCCGCGTCGCCGCCGCCAGGCGCAGGTACTGGCGCCCGATGAGCACGGCGATCACGAGCCACACCACGACCAGCGCGAGGTTGATCAGCGCGAGGTCGCGGGTGGTGAGCGCGAGCACGCCCGTCGCGACGAAGATCAGCACGGAATGGAGCACGTCGCCGGCCCGCTGCGCGAAGGAATCCGTCACCTGCTTGGCCTTGTACTTCTCCTCTCGGGTGGTGGGAAGAAACAGCACGTTCCGCACGGTGTTGTTGAGCGAGTAGTCGGTGCTGTTCTCCGCGATCTTCACGACCCGGATCAGCGGCAGGAGCGCTGAAAAGGCCAGCAGCGTGTACCCGCCGAGCGCGATCACCGGAAGGATCAGGAGGGCCACCCGTACGCCCGCGTACTTCAGGATCCGGGACACGAGAAACAACTGGATCAGCAGGCCGGCGACGTTCTGGATCGTGAGGAACCCCGAGTAGAACCCGGCGAGGTACTCGCGCTCGGTGAGCCCCCCCGCGCGGCCCTCGGCGATGGCCGTCTCCGCGATGTTCTCGAGCGTGGCCAGCAGAATGTACCCGCCGTTGGTGTTCACCCAGTTCAGGATCATGACCAGCAGGGCGATCAACAGCAGGTAGCGGTTCCGCAGCACGAGGGCGAACGCGCCGCCCGTGCTCGCGATCTCGTGTCGCTCGACGTCGTCGGCGGTGTCGCCCCGCCGGACCGTGGTGAAGGTGCCACTCGCCTGCTGGTAGGCGGGACTGCTGGCCACCGTGCGATGCTCGCCGGTCACGGAGCGGTACTGGCCGGTGGCCGCCGGCAGGAAGCCGCTCGTCATCGGGTCCGGCAGTCCGGCTTCGGTCCGGCGCCGCTCCCGCGCGTCCACCAGGCTCGTGATGGCCGCCGCCGCGATCAGGAGCAGGGCGCCGAGCACGAAGGGCGAATAGAAGCCCAGCGGTCCGATGACGCGTCCCGCCACCCACGCGCCGAGCACCGCACCCGCCGACGCCCCGAAGCCGACGATGGGGAACAGCCGCTTCCCCTCCTCCTCGGTGTAGACGTCGTTCGCGAACGCCCAGAATTGCGCCACGATCATGACGTTGAAGACTCCGAGCCAGACGTAGTACGGGATCCCGAGGGGTACGTCGAACTGGGCGAGCACGAGGAAGAGGGCGAGACACGCCACGAAGATGGCGGTGACCAGGTTGATGAGCCGCCGCCGCGGGACGCGCCCCGCCAGCACGCCGTACGCCGGCACCAGGACCACGAGCAGGAGCGTCATGGCGGCCGGCATGTAGCTGGCCAGCTGCGCGCCCGTGACCCCCGTGATTCCCGTGGTGGC
This sequence comes from Gemmatimonadales bacterium, assembly GCA_036398175.1. Classification (GTDB taxonomy): domain Bacteria; phylum Gemmatimonadota; class Gemmatimonadetes; order Gemmatimonadales; family GWC2-71-9; genus JAOTWJ01. The sequence goes on along the minus strand of DASWHL010000049.1, from coordinate 5,215 downwards.
GATGAGCGGCTCCCGCAGCACCCGCAACACGTAATACGCCGTGAACAGCAGGAACACGTTGGCCGCCAGCAGCACGGCCGTGCGCCCCTCGCCGGGGCGCACGTCGGTGACGACGCGGAGGACGCGATCCAGGCCGGAACGATGCGGGCCGGTCACGTCGAATGGATGGCGGGAACGACGTGCGCCCCCCGGCAGGGCGCGTCGGGCTCGAGGCACCGCGGACTGTGCGTGTCCCACCACCGCTGCGCCCGGTCACGCGTCCACCCCTCGGCGATTCCCAGGCGGACAAGCTGCTCGCGCAGGACGTCCGCGTTGGTCGGGCGGTCCGCCGGGTTCTTGGCGAGACACGCCAGCACCAGCGCGTCCAGCTCCGGCGGCACCGGCAACTCGGTCCGCCGGGACGGCGGCTCGGGCGGCTCCTGGATGTGCAGATGCATCAGCTTGCCGGGACTCTTCGCCTCGAACACCAGTCGCCCCGTGAGGAGCCAGTACAGCACGCAGCCCAGCGAGTACACGTCCAGCCGGGGGTCCGTGTCGGCCTCGCCGAGGGCCACTTCCGGGGCCATGAACGCCGGCGTCCCGGCCGCGATGTTGGGTGCCGTCAGCGTGCCGTCGCCGATCGCCATCCCCTTGACCAGCCCGAAGTCGAGCACCTTCACGTAATCCACCTGCAGGCCCACCCGGCACGTGTGCAGATTCGACGGCTTGAGGTCACGGTGGATCAGGCCGCGCGTGTGCGCCTCGCCCAGCGACTCGCACGCCTGAAGAACCAGGTAGGCGGCCCGCTCGGCGGGCAGCGGCCCGAAGCGGCGGACCAGGTCCTCGAACGAGATCCCGTCGAGCAGCTCCATCACGTAGTAGAACCCGCCGTCGTCCGAGAATCCGAAGTCGTACAGCTCGATGGTGTGCGGAGACCGGAGCAGGGCCGCCGCCTCGGCCTCCCGGCGGAACCGCTCCACGTGCATGGAGGCCTGCTGGGTCGTGACCGCCGCCAGGAGGTCCGGCCGGATCAGCTTGATCGCCGCCGGACGGGCCAGCAGGCGGTGTTCCGCCTGGAACACCTCGCCCATCCCGCCCGCGCCAAGCCGCAATCCCAGCCGGTAGCTCCCCAGTTCCCGGGCGCGCGACACCTGCCGGCCCAGGCGACCGATGATCCGCGCGGGGACGATCGCGGCCACCGCGCACAGATAGTTCGGCCAGAAGCGGAACAGCAGGTCGGCCGCCGAGGGATCCGCCACGGCGTCCCGCGCCACCGCGACCCCGTACCACAAGGGGTCCATGGAGGCGGCCGCGAGCGCGGCAAGCAACGTCTTCGTAGGCGTACTCGGCGCGATGGCCGGGTATAGCAGAATGATGGCGCAGATCCAGCTGATGTCCCCCGTGAGGGGCCGGGGCACCCACTGGTTCAGAAACCCGATCAGCACGGCCGTGACCACCTCGAACCCGAGGCCGACGTCCAGCAGCAGCGCCGGTCGGGGGCTCAGTCGGCGGGCGATCAGGACCATCCCGACGGAGAGCAGCAGGCCAACGGCCGATACCGCCACACCCGGTTGCGGCCAGGCGGTCCCCCCCATCAGCGGCCGGGGCGCGGCCAGCCAGTCGGTCACGTAGTGGACGACCAGCCGGAGCGCCCAGCCGGCCGCGAAGAACATGCTGATGATGCCCACCCGCCGGCACGACTGCGACAGCAGATCGGGCGGCAGCGACCCCGATCCGCTCTGCATGCTTTCGGAAATGCGACGGATGGCTGGCGGGGAGGTCATCGGCTCAGAACGCCATGCCCGTACCGACATAGACGCCGGTGCGCTCCGACGACCGGGCGATCGCGGCGCTCAGCACCGTCGTATGCTGCAACAGCGACATCCAGATCCCTCCGCCGAACGCGGAATGCCAGCGGTCCGAGGTCTCGCCCTCGAGGAACACGCGCCCGGCATCCGCCAGGCCGAAGATACCGAGTTCCCCGGGCAGTAGTACAAAGAAACGCGTCAGGCGCAGGCGAAGTTCCGCGTTGCCGTACGCCGAGGCGTCGCCGGCGTACCGGTGCTGCCGCCCGAGGCGGACGGACGCGGCGTCCCCGATGAAGGCGGATGCGAAGAACGGATACGCGCCCCACACCTTCCGCCCGCCCACGCGCAGCGCGAGCGTGGGCGTGCCGGGCACCCGCCGCGCCGAGGCGTACGCCGAGATGCTGCCGTCCACGTACCCGTACGCCGATTCCGCGTCCCACACGGCGGGAATGACCGCGCCGTCCACGCGACCCGATACGCCGCGGGTGGGATACCGGGGACTGTCCCGGCCGTCCCATGCGAGCCGCGCGCGCGCGGCGACCTGGCCCCAGCCCCCGGAGCCGTACGGCTGCGTCACATCCACGATGCGGCCGTCCCCCTCCCACGTCCTGAAAAACTCGACGCTCGGCCCAATCCCGAACTCGGCCACGCGACCGAGCGGAAACACCATGGAGGGGATCACCAGATACTGCTGCTGGCGCACGCGGTAGTACTCGTCGCCTTCGGTGAGCGCGGTTTCGTTGCCCGGGCCGCTGTAGCGGACGACCTCCATTCCCGACACACGGGCGTAGAGGGTCATGCGCGCGCGGCTGTTCTCCCGGTGAGCCTCGAGGTCGAGATCGGCCCGTCCCGTCATGGCCCCGAAGGCCCAGCCACCGCGGAACCGCGTCCGCGTGGCGAACGGATACGTCCGGAAGCCAAAGTCGGTGTGTAGCGCTCCGGACCCCACGAAGAGCCCGAGGTCCGGCCCGACGGCCAGCCAGCCGGTGGGCTGCCACAGGGATCCCCAGTCGCGGTAGTACCGGTAGGGCCGCTCCGGCGCCGGCCCCACGTCCGCGCGGCGGTCCACCCGGGTTCGGGCCGGCCCCGCGACCTCGTCTCCTCCCGTGGCATAGAGCCGGACGGGCGGGCCGGTCGAGGAATCCGTGACCCTGGCCGCGCCGCCGCCCACGAGCCGCACCGTGATGCGCCCGCCGCCGCCCCGGACGGTCACCCGGTCGGCGCCGCCATGAAGGTAGATGCGGAGGTCCGTCGTGAGTGCGGGGTCGAACGTGCGCCGCACGTACGGCGACCCGGAACGGTCCGCGGCCGCCAGGCTGACGGTCACGCGTCCGTCCGGTTCGCGGTCAAGCGTCACGATCTCCGCCGCGTCGGTCGCGTGCAGCTCGGCTTCGGAGAGGAGCACGGCGCGCACGCGCCGCGCGAAGCCAAAGAGGCCGTCCCGGCGCGTCTTGAGGATCCCGGCCAGTCGGCGGCCGTCGAGCGCGTAGGCCTCCGGCGGCAATTGCCGCACCGCCGCTTCAATCACGGCATCCGAGAGCCGGGCGACGAGCTCGGCGGCCGCGGAGTCCCAGGCGGCGTCCGGCAGGTACGTGAGGAACCGCCGGTCCAGTTCCCGGCCGTTCCAGCCGACCCCCACCGGATTCCCATAGGACGGGCCGAAGTTCAGGAGAAACGGCGCCGACAACCGCGCGATGCCGAGCATGCGGCCGTCGAACCGGGCGAACGCCTGATCGCGATCCTCCGGAATCGGCGTCCAGACGTGGGGCGGGGCTTGGGTGAACCGGGCGAACGACCATTGCCCGGGGTGCCGATCCCAGTCGCCGATCCAGAGGTCGAACAGGCGCGCGCGCAGCAGCTGGTGGCCGTCCACCAGGTTGGCCGGTCCCCGCGCCGTGAGGGCGAAAAACTCGTTGGTCTCGATAATCTCCAGCGCGCCCGCGAACCCGGGCCTGCCGTCCTCCACGATCGCGCGCCGCTCGATGTAGCCGAGCGTGTTCGCGAATCGCTCGCGGAACTCGCCAAGGGCGGGATCGTCCGGCAGGATCACGAGGCGCGGCTCGGTGTGGGGGATACCGGCGGCCTCGAGCAGGGACGGCACGACGGAGATGGCGAACGGGTGCTGCGAGCTGATCTGGTCGGCGACCAGATCCTCGACGAAGGTCCCGGTCAGCTCCGGCGGCAGGACGCTGGGGTCCTTGTCCACGGACCGGAACCCGTACTGGAAGCCGTCGCCGCCCCGGAACCGCAGCGACTTGGTCTGGAACCCTCCGCCCGCGGTCGTGGGCGTGAGACCACCCGCGAACGTCCGCAGATCGAGAGTCTCGACCCGCAGGGGTACCGTCCAGAGGGATCGGTACTCGGCGCCGAACAGGGCACGGTGCAAGCCTCCCGCCGCGTACTGTGGGCCCGCCCGCACCGTCACGGTGTCCGCGCGCGCCGCCTGCGCGGCCACCCGCGCGGCCGCCACGGTCAGGCCGACGAACAGCAGAAAAGCCGGGCCGCCGCGCTTCGTCACGCCGCCTTGAGCTGGGAGGTGCGGTTGGGGTAGCGCACCGCCTGTAGCAGTCCCAGGGGCGGCATCATCACGTTGTCCACGAGCGACTTCACGATGGTGCCGAACGCGCCGCCGATGATGATGCCAACCGCCATGTTCACGACGTTGCCGCGCATGGCAAACGCCTTGCAGTCCTGGACGATGCTCACGCTGGCCTCCGGAATAGGGGGTTGGCCCGGAGGCTCAAGTTGCACGCGGATCCCTCACGGCGCGAGTCCGCCTCCGCTCAGCCCGCTCGCAACGCGGCCGCCACACGTTGCACGGCAGCAGCAGCCCGACCTCCGTGCTCAGAGATACCGCTCGCGCAGCACCTGCATGTGATGCCGCTGGTGGCCGGTGATGATGTAGAGAAGGGCCCGCACCGAGACGTCCGCGCCGTTGGCGTTGCCCACCCGCTCCGGCGCGTCATCCGGGAGATGGCGGAACAGGGCGAGCGTGGCGGACCGGATCATCTCGAACTCGGCGAGCAGGCCGTGCGGGGCGCGTTCGTCGAACCGGCCGATGGGGACGTAGTCGTTCTCCTCGAAGCCCGGCACGGGCGTGACGTCGCCCCGGGCGAACCGGAGCGCCCGGCACGCCAGGATCCGCTCGGTATCGCAGAGATGGCCCAGGACTTCCGCCACCGACCATTTGCCGGGGGCATACCGGCGGTGCCACGTGGCCGGGGGCAGGGGCGCGAGCAGGCTCCGCAGATCATCGGTCTGCTGCGTGAGAATGGCGAGCACGTCGCCCTCGGGGACGGACGCGACGTACCCCGCGTAGAACGGGGCGTACTCCTGCGGGCCGGGTCGGTCGTAGTGCGGCATGCGAAACTCGGGTCAGAAGTGGCGGAGATACTGCTCGCGGAACTGGTCGTGGGGGGGGGGGGGGG
>DASWHL010000048.1:0-28693 GCA_036398175.1 Gemmatimonadales bacterium | reverse complement strand
CCAGCCGAGCGCGCGGGCCCGCCGCCACAGGTCGGCGGCCAGCGCCCCGCCGCCCACCACCACCGCGCGGAGCGGTGGCGGGGCGGGCAACGCCGCCCGCACGAGGTCGAACACCTGGGTGGGAACCAGTGACGTCAGGGTCACCCGCCCCGCCGCGAGCCCCGTCGTGAAGTCGAGCGCGTTCCACTCCGTCATCTCGACCACGCGGGCGCCGGACAGGTGCGCCCGGGCGTGAATGCCGAGCCCGCCCACGTGGAACGTGGGCAGCACGTTCATCCATGTGTCGTGCGCGTCGCTGTGGAGGTGGCGGTTTACCGCCGCGGCCGAGACGAGCAGGGCGCGCTTGGACAGCGCGACCGGCTTCAGCCGGCCGGTGGCGCCGGACGTCGTGAGCCACACGTGGGCCTCGAGCGGGGGCGCGGCGGCGATCAGGCGGCTTACGTACGCGCGGTCGTCAGCCGTGAGGCGCGGATTGACGAGCATCTCGGTGGCGCGGTCGTCCCAGCCGATCACAGGACGAGCCCGACGCTCAGCAGCAGTCCGAACCCGAGCTGGAGCGCCGCGGCCCGCGCGAGCGCGGCGTTGTACCGCGGCCCCGGCGGCTCGCGCAGGACGATCGCGAGCGTCGCCAGTGCCAGGGGCAGGGACACGAGCGGCAGCAGGGCGGGGAGCACGCGCCCGCCCACCAGCCACGCCGCGCCAACCGCGAACGGCCCGCACGTGAACGCGGCAACCTCCGCGCGCCCAAACCGGGGGCCGAGCAGTACGGCCAGCGTGTGCTTCCGGCTGCGCGCGTCTTCGTCCACGTCGCGCAGGTTGTTGACGGCCAGCAGTCCGCAGGCCAGGAACCCGATCTGCGTCCCCGCCACGGCGATTTCCGGCTCGAGCCTCCCGGCGTGCAGCCAGAACGTCCCGCCCACGGCCCCGAATCCAAAGAACAGCAGCACGAACGCCTCGCCCAGGCCGTGGTACGCCAGCGGGAACGGCCCGCCGGTATAGGCGTAGCCGAACAGCAGGGACAGGAGGCCCAGTGCGAGAATGGGCCATCCGCCCGCGAGCACGAGAGGGACACCGCAGGCGACCGCGACGAGAAAGCTCGCCGCCGCGGCGAGCCGCACCTGCCAGGGCGCGAGCAGGCCCGCCTGCGTGATGCGCACGGGGCCCAGGCGGGCATGCGTGTCGGCGCCGCGCTCGTGGTCCAGCAGGTCGTTGTAGAGATTGGTGCCGATCTGGATGGCGCCGGCGCCGGCCAGAGCCGCCAACGCCAGGTCCCAGCGGACAGTCGCCCCCAGGGCCGCGGCCAGCGCGGTGCCCGTCATCACGGGAACGAGCGCCGCGGTGAGCGTCTTGGGCCGGGCCGCGAGCAGGACGGCCCCGGCGCGCGACGGGCTCATGGCAGCCGCGGGAACTTTGAGAAGTCGGGAGGCCGCTTCTCGACGAACGCGTCGCGCCCTTCCTGGCCTTCCTCGCTCATGTAGTAGAGCAGCGTCGCGTTGCCCGCCAGCTCCTGGAGCCCCAGCTGGCCGTCGCAGTCGGCGTTGTGCGCGGCCTTGAGCACGCGGAGCGCCAGCGGCGAATGCTGGAGCATCTCGCGGCACCACGTCAGGGTTTCTTCCTCGAGGCGGGCGAGCGGGACGACCGCATTCACGAGGCCCATGGTGAGCGCCTGCTGGGCGTCGTACTGGCGGCACAGGAACCAGATTTCGCGCGCCTTCTTCTGGCCCACGATCCGGGCCAGGTAGCTCGAGCCCAGCCCCGCATCGAACGAGCCCACCCTGGGGCCCGTCTGCCCGAAGCGCGCGTTGTCCGCGGCGATGGTGAGATCGCACACCACGTGGAGCACGTGGCCGCCGCCGATCGCGTAGCCCGCCACCATGGCGATCACGGGTTTGGGGAGGGCGCGGATCTGGCGCTGGAGGTCGAGCACGTTCAGGCGCGGCGTCCCGCCGCGCTGCTCGTCCACGTACCCGGCGTCCCCGCGGACGCGCTGATCGCCGCCGGAACAGAACGCCTCCGGGCCTTCGCCCGTGAGAATGACCACGCCGATCGAGGATTCGTCCCGGGCATGGGCAAACGCGTCCTGCATCTCGTGGATGGTGAGCGGGCGGAAGGCGTTGCGGACCTCGGGCCGGTTGATCGTGATCTTCGCGATCCCGTCGTCGGTTCGTTCGTAGCGGATGTCGGTGAACTCCCGGATGGGAGTCCAGGTGGTGGTGCGCGCCATGGGCATCGTCCTGCCGGTGATTCGGAGTGGGGAACATAGGCTCCGGGGCGGCCGGGCGTCAGGCGGGCGTCAGGCTCCGGACGAAGCCGGCGACCTCCCGCGCGAACCACTCGGGCGCTTCCCAGGGAACCCGATGGGCGGCCCGCGGCGCCACGCGCAGGACGACGGCCTTCCCGTGCGCCGCCGCCAGCTCTCCTTGCGCCACGTAGCGGTCGTCATCGGCGCCGGCAATCCAGAGGATCGGCATGGGAAGGCTCGCCAGGCGGGGCAGGAGGTGGACCTGGCTGCCCAGGGACCAGGCTTCGAGCGCGTGCGCGAGCGCGTTGCGGTCGTAGGCGGGCTCGGGGCGGGGCAGCGGTTGGGCGCGCCCGCGAAACACCTCGCGCGCGTTCCACGCCTCCAGCAGCGACACCCAGGACTGCGCCCGGAACCGCTCCGCCCACGCGGCGTCGGACGCGCGGCGCTCGTGGCGGGCGCCGGGGTCCGGGAGCCCGAGGTGCGTGGAGACCAGCACGGCGCCGCGCCAGAGCGCCGGCCGCGCGAGCATCGTGTGGAGCGCCAGACGGCCGCCGAGGGAGTATCCCAGGAGCACGGGCGTCGGATCCTCGGCCCCCACCGTGGCGGCAAACCGCGCCCCGAACTCGTCGAGCGTCTCTTCCGGGCCCCTCTCCGCGAAGAGGTCGGGGCAGCGCAGCGGGGGAAGGTCGCCCGGCCACGATCCGCGAACGTCGTCCCAGTCGGTGCCGCGCCCGAGGAACCCGTGGAGGCACCAGAGCATGGTCAGGGTAGCGCCTCGTAGGCGCGCCAGAACCGCTCGGTGGCGTCGGCATCGGGAGCCAGCTCGAGCACGCACCGCTCCGGCAGGGCGAGCCGGGGCGGGATGGTGGCCCAGCGAACGTGCGGCAGCCCCCACATGGCGGCCCAGCGGTCGAACGTGAGCCGATGCGCGTTCCGCAGCTCGGCGTGGGGCGAGAGCCGCGCGAAGATCTGACCCCCGCCGTTGTTCACCACCACGATCCGGACGGGCCCGGTGGCGAGCTGGCCCAGGACCCACGGCGCCGCCAGGTCATAGAGGGCGGTGAGATCGCCCACGAGAGCCCAGCTCTCCCGCCCCACGGCACACATCCCGAAGAACGTGGAGAGCTGGCCGTCAATGCCGTTGGCGCCGCGGCTCACGCCGATCCGCCACCCGCGGGATTCGCGGACGGCGGCAAGATCCCACTCGCGAATCGGGAGGCTGTTCCCGAGGTACACCAGCGAGGCTTCCGGGACGTGGCGCGACAGCTCCCGGACCAGCGCCGGCTCGGCCCGTGGCTCCGCGGCGCAGAGGGCTTCGAGCGCGCGGTACCGCGCGCCGTCCCGGGCCAGCAGCGCGTCGCGCCACGCGTGATCCACCGCGGCCGTCCCGTCGAGCGCGTCCAGGGCGGCCCCGGGCGCGGCATGCACGACGGTCCCGCGCGTGAGGCCCGGGAACCGCGTACGGCTCACGGAGGCGACCGGAACGTCCCGCCGCGCGGCCTCGAGGTCGCGCCACAGGCGCGCCGCGGGTACGCCGCCCAGGCGGAGCACGGCATCGAAGTCGGCGGTGCGGAGCGCCCCCTCGCCCGAGGTCACGAGCAGGGAGCCGAGCGTTTCGTCCTCGCGGAGCCCCGACGCGGGCTCGGCGTAGACCGGCGCTCCGAGGCGTGTGAGCGACGTCCGCACGCCGCCGTGGTCGGCGGCATCGAGTGGACCCACAATCACAAGCGGGCGGCGGGCGTGGCGGAGCAGGTCGGCCACGGGCGCCAGATCCGCGGCCGGCGCGGGGCGGGATCTGATCGCGGGCACGAGACGCAGCACGGGAATCGAGCCATCCACGAGCGGCTCGTCGAAGCAGACGTTGACGTGCGCGGGCTGCTGGCCGGTCCACTCGGCCAGCGAGAGCCCGGCGTCGTCGTCGGCGCCGCCGTCGAACACAGTCGGCGCGTAGAGACCGAAGAGGTCCACCTGCTCGATTGCCTGCGGGCTGCCGGTGCCGCGATGCCGGGGTGGGCGGTCGGCCGTGACGAGGAGGAGCGGGAGACCGGCGTAGTAGGCTTCGACGGCCGCCGGGAGCAGCTCGGCGGCGGCGGTGCCCGACGTCGTCACGACGGCCACCGGCGCGCCCTCGGCCTTGATGCGGCCGACGGCGAAGAACGCGGCGGCGCGCTCCTCGAAGAACGTGCGCACGGTGACACCGTCGGCGCGGGCCAGGACCACCACCAGCGGGGCGTTGCGGCCCCCCGGGCAGACGCAGAACTCGCGGATCCCGGCGTCGGTGAGGGCCGTGACGAGGTCGGCGGCGCGCTGAACGTTCACAGGCCGAGCATGTCCTTCACGGCGGTCCGCTTGAGCCGCAGCTCCTCCCACTCGCGCTCGAACAGGCTCTCCGCGATGATGCCGGCGCCCGCGCCGAGCGTGACCGTGCGCCCAGTCCATTGCACGTTGCGGATGGCCACGACCACGTGCGCGCGGCCGTCCGGCCACTCGATCCCGAACGGGGCGCCGAACCGCCCCCGATCGGCCGGGCCCAGGGACGCCAGGAGATCCAGTCCCGCCGCTCGGGGGGCCACGCCCAGCGCGGCGGTGGGATGGAGGGCCCGCACGATGGTGCCGAAGTCCACGGGGGCGGTGACGGCCACGGCAATGTCCGTCTTGAGATGCGCCATGCCGGGCAGGCGCACGATCTCGCGCGCGCCCACCGACACCGTGCCCACCGGGCCGAGCGCTGCCACGATGTCGTCCACGACGCTGGCATGCTCGCGCGCTTCCTTCGGATCGCCCGCCAAATCCGCCGCCCGCGCGTCGGGATAGGTTCCGGCCATCGCCACGCTTTCGAGCCGGCCCGGCTCCTCACGCACGAACAGCACCTCGGGCGACGCGCCCACCATGCCGGACGTCGTGGTCCACGCCGCGTAGATGAAGCTCGGGCCGGAGGCCTCCAGCGCGCGGCGGACGAGCCCGTGGGCGGCGTCGTCTGACGGGGCCTGCCAGGTGCCGCGCTCGAGAATCACCGGGACCGCCTTGGCGAGCGTGCCGGCTCGGATCCGGTCCATGAGGGTGGCGAATCGCGCCGAGTAGCCGGCTGCATCGGGCGTCGCCCAGGTGACGCGCGGTGACCGGGCGTCGCCGAGCGCGTCGCGCAACGCGTCTCGCGTGGTCTCGTGCCACGCGGTCGGGTGCAGCCACGGTTGCGCGTCCGCCAGGAAGAAGTCGGGTGCGTAACACGCCAGGCGGCCGGCGGACCGGCAGGGTCGCGGGTCGAGCGGCCCCGTGCCCACCACGAGCCGCCCGGGCGCGTACTCGAGCAGGAAGCCTTCAGCGGGCAGGGCCATGGTTCGGGTCATCTACGGGGCGGAAATGTAACGGCCGGACCGGACCCTTGCGGCGGGGCCCCCCGCGGTGCAGATCAGGGGTCCAGGCTCCGGGAGGTCCCATGACGGCTCAGTTCGACATCGGTCTCAGCGTGCACGAACGCCGTGCCCAATGCGAGCGCCGCGGGCAAACGGACCGGAGGATCGTCGGGGAGCGCCGGGCGGATGGTGAACGGCGGGCGGCGGAGCGCCGTGGCTTCGAGCGACGGGGCGTGGGGAGCGGCGGGCGTCGGGTCCCTACCGATCCGTGGCATAGGCTGGGTTCAGCCATGGTCCGGGACGGCGGCGGGTGAACCCGCTGCTCGGCGCCGTCAGTGAAGTGACCTCGGGCCGCTTTAGCGGCAGCGCCGAGCCGCGGCTTCCAGCCGCGCACGGCCGGGCGGGGTTACACGCCCCTCGCAAACGAACATCGCCGTACCCCTCCGAGGAAGCTCTGCAGAAGTAGGGAGCGGGGCGGTCGCGGGCTCAAGCCCGCGCTCGGCCGAGGACCTGTGTCCTGAAGGACGCCCCTGCGCGCCACCAACGCAGGACCCTGGCCCCTTGCACCGAGCCACCCGCTCACGACTGGTGCAGAGGTTCCCTAGGCGCGGAGAATCTGGTCCAGCGCGGGACGCAGCTCGGGAAACCGGAACGCGTAGCCCACGTCGAGGGCCCGCCGCGGGATCACGCGCTGCGAGGCCAGGAGCGCCTCGGCGGCTTCGCCCAGGGCAAACCGCAGCGCAAACTCCGGCACCCGCGCCACCGCGGGGCGCGTGAGCACGGCGCCCAGGGTCCGGGCAAACTCGTTCACGGTCACGGGAGTCGGCGCGGCGACGTTGATGGCGCCCGGCAGGTCCCGCTCGAGTGCCAGCAGGATCAGGCCCACCGCGTCGTGTGCGTGGATCCACGGCCACCATTGGGTCCCCGGCCCCCACGGTCCTCCCAGGCCGATGCGAAACGGGGTCAGCATGGGCTGGAGCGCGCCACCGCCGGCGCCCAGCACGATGCCCATCCGGACCAGCGTCACGCGGGTCACGTCGGCCGCTCCGCGGGCCGCTTCCTCCCAGGCGATGCAGAGCCGCGCGAGGAAGTCCTCCCCCGGTGATGCCGTCTCGTCCAGCGGGCGGTCGCCCCGGGAGCCGTAGTAGCCGACGGCGGACGCGCTCACGAGGACCCTGGGGCGGGACTGCGCGCCGCGCAGCACGTCCACCACGGAGCGGGTCGTCTCGATCCGGCTCTCGCGGATCTGGAGCTTCCGGGCCGCCGTCCACCGGTGCGGCGGGTCCACGATCGGGGCCCCCGCGAGGTTGACCACCGCGTCGCACGCGCTCAGCGCGGCCTGCCAGGGCCCGGGCCGCGTCGGGTCGCCGCGGACCACGTCCACGGCGTCGGCGGTCCACGGGGAGGTCGCGCCCCGGGATACCACGACACAGTGATGGCCCCGCTCGACGAGTGCGGCGACGACGTGCCGGCCGATGAAGCCGGTCCCGCCGGTCAGGAAGACCTTCACGCCGGGGCTTCCACCTGGAACCGGGCGTCCACCGCCACGACGCCCTGCGCGAGCGCGAACAGCGGGTTGATGTCCATCTCGACGATGCGGGGGTGCCGCATGGCCAGCTGGGAGACGCGAAGCAGCGTCTCCTCCAGGGCCTTGCGGTCCCGGGCCGGCTGGCCGCGCACGGCGCCGAGCAGGCCGGACATGCGCACGTCGTCAATCATGTGGCGGGCGTCCTCGTCGAGCAGCGGCGCGAGCCGGAACTGCACGTCGCGCAGCACCTCGACGTAGACCCCGCCCAGTCCGAACATCACCATCGCGCCCACGCGCGGGACCCGCGTGAGGCCGATGATGGTCTCGCGCCCGTCGGGGGCCATGCGCTGGACGATGAGGCCGGCGCCGGGCGTGGCGCGACGGCCCGGCGGGTCCACCGGTCGTGGGGCCCAGGGATCGGGGGAGGGCGAGAGGGGCGGGGTGGGGGACGGCTCCGGGCCCGTGGCGGACCGCGCCCGCCGGGCCATCATGGTCTGGGCCGCCTCTTTCACGGCGGTCCGGTCCACCAGGCCCAGCGCGACGCCGCCGACGTCCGTCTTATGGGTGACCGCCGGATCCACGATCTTGAGCGCCACCGGAAATCCGAGCGCCGCCGCGGCATTCGCGGCGCCGGCGGCCAGCCGCTCGACGTCGTTTTCGTCCGGCACGAAGCGCCACGGGGTCACCGGGATCCCGTAGACTTCGAGGATCTTCAGCGCGTCGGGCTCCGGGACCTTGCCGCCACCCTGTGCGCTCGTCCGGTCGAGGATGGCCGCGACGGCCCGGTCGTCCACCGTGAACGTCCGGGCGGCGCCCTCGGGGTCCTGCTGGCGCTGCCGGTACCGCCACATGGCGCCCAGCGCCCGGGCCGCCGATTCCGGGAAGATGTATCCGGGGACGCTGGCGTCGTGCAGCTGCTCGAGCCCGGCGGGCAGCCCTTCCCGTCCCATGAGAACCGCGAGCAGCGGCTTGCCCGGGTGCCGCGCATTCACCCGCACGATCGCCTCCGCCACGTCGCGCGTCTGCACGTTGAGCGGCGGGACGAACGCCGCGAACGCCGCGTCCACGTTCGGGTCCTTCAGCACGCAGTCGAGCGCGAACTCGTAGGAGTCGGGTGTGGCCGTGGCGATCATGTCCACCGGGTTGCGCGTGCTGGCCTCTTCCGGGAGCCGCGACCGCAGGGTCCGTTCGGTCTCGGGGGTGAGCCCCGTGACCGTGAGGCCGTTGGCCTCGCACGCGTCGGCAATGATGATCCCCGGGCCGCCCGCGTTCGTGACGATGGCCACCCGGTTTCCCTGCGGCAGCGGCTGGTTGGAGAACGCCATGGCGAGGTCGAACAGCTCCTCGACCGTTTGAGCCCGGATCACGCCCGATTGCGCGATCACGGCCTCCGTGGCCAACTCGGTGCCCGCCAGGGCGCCGGTGTGCGAGGCCGCGGCGCGCTGCCCGGCTCCCGTGCGCCCCGACTTCACCACGCAGATGGGCTTCCGGCGGGAGATGCGCCGCGCCAGCTCCACGAACCGGGCCGGATTGCCGAAGTTCTCGAGGTACATGAGCACCGTCGTGGTGCTTGGATCGTGCTCCCAGTACTCCAGCAGGTCGTTGCCGCTCACGTCCGCCTTGTTCCCGGCCGACACGAACGACGAAAACCCGATCCCGTAGCTCGCCGCATAGTCGAGCACCGACAGGCCCATGGCGCCGGACTGGCTCATGAACGCGACGGGGCCCGGCGGCGGCATCCGCGACGCGAACGTCGCGTTCATCTGGACGTCCCGGGCCGTGTTCAGCACCCCCATGCAGTTGGGTCCCACGAGGCGAATGCCGGTCCCCGCCAGCGCCTCGGTCAGTTCCCGTTCGCGGGCAACGCCGGCCGGGCCCACCTCCTTGAACCCGGCCGAAATCACGACCAGGCCCCGGACGCCGGCCGCGACGCAATCCTGCGCCGCCGCCACGACGTGCTCCTTCGGGACCGTGATGATCGCGAGGTCCACCGGCCGGCCCAGGGCCGTGACCGAAGCGTACGCGGGAATCGAGTGGATGAACTCGGCCTTGGGATTGACGGGGTAGACCGCACCCTGGAAGCCGTAGCGGAGCAGGTTGTCCACGATCTGCCAGCCGATGGTGTTCGGCTGGCGGGACGCACCGACGACGGCAATGGACCGGGGGCGGAGGATGGGATCGAGGGAGGGGAGCATGGGGGGAAGATAGCGTGAAACGTGAACCGTGAACCGTGAAACGGGGCGTGGCGCTACGCCGTTTTCACCTTTCACGGTTCACGTTTCACGACCCTGGACATCCGCCCGACGCGCGAGGAGTTTCAGGTCATGCTCCTGCTCAAGCTCCTCCAGTCGCTCATCAAGGCGCTGAACTCGGACGGCACGCCGGGGCAGGTGGCGGCGGGCATTGCGCTCGGCGCGGTGTTCGGCCTCACGCCGCTCGTGAACCTCCACAACCTCGTGCTGCTCGTGCTGGCGATCATCCTGAACGTCTCGTTCCCGGGCGTGATGCTGGGGTGGGCGCTGTTCCTGCCGCTGGGGTTCGCGCTCGATCCGCTGTTCCACGTCGTCGGTCACGCGCTGCTCGTGGGGACGCCGGCGCTCCGGCCGTTCTGGACGTGGTGCTTCAACACGCCGCTCGTCGCGCTCTCGAACTTCAACAACACGGTCGTACTGGGGAGCGTCGTCGTCTGGGCCGCGAGCCTGGTGCCGCTGTGCTTCCTGCTCCGGTGGCTGGTGACGAAGTATCGGGCCACCGTGTATGCGAGGCTCCAGCGGACCCGCCTGTTCCAGGCGGTGAAGGCCTCCAGGGTCTACAACCTCTACACGCTGTTCCGGCCATGACCGCCCCCGCCGACACCCCGCGCCTGCGGATCTTCCGCTGGAAGGGGATCACGCCCCTGCTCCTGTTCCTGGCGCTGCTCGGCACGCTGTACTGGCTGTTCACCGATACGCTGGTGCGCCGGTCGGTGGAGAAGACGGGCACGGCGTTCGTGGGGGCCCGCGTCGAGCTGGACGAGGCCGACGTCCGGCTGACCGAAGGCGTGGTGATGCTGCGCGGGCTGCGCGTCACCAACCCGCGGAAGCCCATGACCAATCTGTTCCAGGCGGATCAGATCGTCGTGAACGTGCGGATGGCGCCGCTGCTCGAGAAGAAGGTGATCATTGATACGGTGGCCGTCCGCGGGCTCGCGTTCGGCACGGCGCGGGAGACGTCCGGCGCCGTCGAGCGGGCCGAGGGGCCGGCGGGCGAAGTGGGCGCCGCCGTGGACCGCTGGGTCGAGAGCCTGCCGATCCCGTCGCTCTCGTGGGAAGGGCTGGGGCAGGCGGTGGACGTGGGCGCGGTCTCGGCCGAGAGTCTCGCGACGCTGCGTCAGGCGCGGGCGCTCGCCGGCCGGGCCGACTCCGCCCGGGGCCTGTGGCTCGACCGGATCCAGCGGCTGGACCCGCGCCCGCAGATTGACTCCGCGGCGGCGCTGGCCCGGCGGCTCCAAGGGCAGTCGGTCCGGAGTCTGGGGCTCGCCGGCGCGCGGGACGCCGCGGAGGCGGCGCGGCGGACCATCGCGACGCTCACCCAGCTCGACAACCAACTCCTCGTCCTCCAGGCCGGGGTGGATTCCGGCGTGCAGCAGGCGCGGAGCGGGCTCACGGCGCTGGCCGAGTCGCGCCGGCAGGACTACGCCTACGCGCTCGGCCTGCTGAAGCTGCCGTCACTCGACGCGCCGAGCCTGGGTCCCGCCCTGTTCGGCGGGTTTGCCGCGCAGCAGATCGCTCCCGTGCTGTACTGGCTCGGGCTGGCGGAGCGATACATGCCGCCCGGGGTCGAGGCCAGGCTGCGGCAGGGCCCCGACCGGGCGCGCGCCGCCGGTACCACCGTGCTGTTCCCCAAGCACGAGCAGCTCCCCGCTTTTCTGCTTCAGGTGGCCGAGGCGTCGCTCGCGATCGGGGGCGCCGGTGCGGCGGCCGGGGAGTACGCCGCCCGGCTCACGGACCTCACGTCGGCGCCCGCCCTCGTGGGCCGGCCCACCGTCGTGCAGGCGGGGCGGACTGGGGGGCAGCGGGGGCCCGAGACCGTGCGGCTCGGCGCGATCCTCAACCGGGTGGGCGTGGTGGCGCGGGATTCGGTGGGCGCGTTCGTGAGCGGCGTGACTCTGCCGACGGTGGCACTGGGCGCCCTCGGCGCCGAGCTGGGGCTGGGCCGCGGGACGACCGAGCTGGTGCTGGAGCGGCGGGGCGACAGCCTCGACGCCCGCATCGGGTGGCAGTCCACCGGCGTCGCGTGGCGCCGGGTGGACCCCGCGGCGCCGACGGACACCACGCCGTCGGCGGTGCCGGAACGGATCACCGCGCAGAGCCTGGGACAGTCGGCGCGGCGGTCGGCCACGGACATCGCGTGGCGGACCCTGTCCGGGCTCAGCGACGTGCGGATTGACGCGCGGCTCACCGGGTCGCTCGCGCGGCCGCGCCTCGCGGTCGGCTCCAACGTGGCGTCCGCCCTCGCCGACGGCCTCCGGAACGAGTTGGGCGCGGAGGTGCGCCGCGCCGCAGCCGAGGTCCGGGCCCGGGTGGACGCGCTGGTGCAGGAGCGGGTCACCGAGGCGCAGCAGGCCGTTGCGGGATTCGAGGAACAGGCCCGCGCCCGCGTGGCCGCCGAGCGGGCCCGGCTGGACCAGGCCAGGCGCGACCTCGAGGCGCGGGTCCGGGCGCTGACGGGGATTCCGGGTCTGGGGGGACGGTAGGGAACGGCAGCAGACGGTAGAGGCCCCGCAGGAGTCCAGATTCCTGCGGGGCCTCTACCGTCTCCTACCGTCCCGTGTGGCTACCGTCGCTTCTCCATGGGCACGAAATCCCGTGTGTCCTTGCCGATGTAGATCTGGCGCGGACGCGTGATCGGGAGCTTGTCCATCACCAGTTCCTGCCACTGGGCCAGCCATCCGGGCGTCCGGCCGATGGCGAACAGCACCGGGTACATCTCGACCGGGAAGCTCATGGCCTCGTAGATGATGCCCGAGTAGAAGTCCACGTTCGGGTAGAGCTTGTGCGAGATGAAGTACTCGTCCGACAGGGCGATCCGCTCGAGCTCGAGCGCGATGTCGAGCAGCGGGTTCTTGCCGGTGACCTCGAACACCTCGTCGGCGATCTGCTTGATGATCTTGGCGCGCGGGTCGTAGTTCTTGTAGACCCGGTGGCCGAAGCCCATCAGGCGCACTTCCTTGGCCTTCACGCGCTTGATGTACTCGGGAATGGCTTTCACGCTCCCGATCTCGCGGAGCATCCGGAGCACCTGCTCGTTGGCGCCGCCGTGCAGCGGGCCATACAGCGCGGCCGCCGCGCCGGCCATGGCGCTGTACGGATCCACGTGGCTCGAGCCGATGCCGCGCATGGCGGCGGTCGAGCAGTTCTGCTCATGATCGGCGTGCAGCACGAACAGCACGTCGAGCGCCTTCTCGAGGACCGGGTGGGGCCTGTACTTGGTCTCGGTCGTCTTGAAGAGCATGTTGAGGAAGTTGCCCGGATACGACAGCTCGTTGTCCGGATACGCGTACGGCAGGCCCCGCATGTGGCGATACGCGAACGCCGCGATCGTGGGCGTCTTGGCGATCAGCCGGTGGATCTGGTGCTGCCGGATGACCGGATCGTCAATCTGGCTCGCCTCGGGGTACAACGTGGACAGCGCGCCGACGGTGCTGATGAACACGCCCATGGGGTGCGCGTCATAGCGGAACCCGTCGAGGAACGTCTTCACGTTCTCATGGACGAACGTGTGGTGTGTGATGTTGTTGGTCCACTCCGTGAGCTGCGCCTGGTTCGGCAGCTCGCCGAACATGATGAGATACGCAACCTCCAGGAACGAGGCCTTCCCGGCGAGCTGCTCGATGGGGTACCCGCGATACCGGAGGATCCCCTTGTCGCCGTCAATGAAGGTGATCGAACTCTTGCAGTGGGCCGTGTTGGTGTACCCCGGGTCGTACGTCATCATCCCGAAGTCGTCGGTGTTTACCTTGATCTGACGCAGGTCGATCGCGTTGATCGTGTCGAGCGTCACCGGTACCTCGTAGGTCTTCCCGGTGCGATTGTCCGTGATGGTCAGCGTGTCTTTGGGCACGAGTCCCTCGTGGAGCTTCTTGTCGGGCGAGGCCTGCGGGGCGGTTGCTGCACCTTTCGCCATGCGGTTCCTCCGGCGCTAAGATTGCAACGGCTCCCTGAATCGAAACAACGGCCATAAGATAACCCACTGCGAGGGTTTTGGGATGCTGAACGAGCGTTCGACGCGGACCCATCTGATTCCGGTGCTGACGCTGCTGCTGGCGGGTGGATGCCACCCGCTGGCGGGGCAGGCGCCGTCCTTCCGCGACGCCACGGGCCACGCGTTCGGCGAGCGGATCACCCTGCACCACGAGATGGCGCGCTACCTCCAGCGGCTGGGGGAGACGTCGGACCGCGTCCGGATCGAACGCGTCGGCGAGAGCTGGGAGCGGCGCCCCTTCTGGGTCGCGATCGTGACGAGCCCCGAGAACCACGCCCGCCTTGAGGAGATCCGGGCCGGCGCCTTGCGGCTCGCGGACCCCCGTGGCGGCGGCGCCTCCGCCGACGAGCGCCTGGTGCCCGAGCTGCCGGCGGTCGTCTGGCTGGGGGGCTCCATTCACGGCTTCGAGCTGTCGGGGTCGGAGGGCGTGCTCAGGCTGCTCGAGCACCTCACCACCCGGAGCGACCCGGCCACGCTCGAGGTGCTGCGCAACGTGGTGGTCCTGATGGATCCGATGCTGAATCCGGATGGGCGGGACGCGTTCGCGCAGCTCAATCACGAGCGGATCGGTCGGATTGCGTCGTCGGACGAGGACGACTGGTCCAACGACTTCACCGGCTGGCAAGGGACGCAGTACCGGACCGGGCACTACTTCTTCGATACGAACCGGGACTGGTTCGCGCAGACGCAGCCCGAGACCCGGGACCGGGTGGCGTTCCTCCGGCGCTGGGCGCCGCAGGTGGCGGTGGACCTGCACGAGATGGGCGCCAACGCGGAGTTCTACTTCGATCCGCCCGGTGATCCGACGAATCCCAACCTGCCCGCGTTCACCTCGCGCTGGTTCGGCATCTTCGGGGCGGCGTACGCCCAGGCGTTCGATTCGGCGGGCTTCGAGTACATGACCCGCGAGCGCTACAACTACTTCTACCCGGGCTACACGTCGCACCGGGGCTACCAGGGGGCGGTGGCCATGCTCTTCGAGCAGGGCTCGACGCGTGGTCTGGCGCTGGGCCGCGGAGACGGCTCGGTCCGGACCCTGGCCGACGCCCTCGAGCAGCAGTACGTGGCCGCGTGGACCACCACCCGGGTGGCCGCCACGCGCCGCGCCGACCTGCTCCGGGAATACGCGGCCTCGCAGCGGGCCGTGGTGACCGACGCCCCGCCGGGACCCGTGCGCTACGTGATGCCGCCCGACGCCGGGGATCCGACGCTCACGCGAGAGCTGCTCCTGCTGCTCGATCGCAACGGCGTGGAGATCGGGGTCACCGGCGGCGAGATCCGGTTGCCCGCCGTGACGGACCGCGGCGGCGCCGCGGCGGGCGCCCGCGCGTTCCCCGCCGGCTCGTACGTGTTCGAGCTGCGGCAGCCCGCGGGCCGGTTGCTCCGGACGCTGCTCGCGCCGGAGACGCCGCTCCCGCGGGAGTTCCTCGTCCAGGCGCGCGCCTACGTGGATCGCGCGGAGAACCCACGGTTCTACGACATCACGGCATGGTCGCTGCCGCTGCTGTTCAATCTCACGATGTACGGGACCACCGATGCGCGCGTGCTTCCGGTGACGCGGTGGAGCCCGCCGGCGCCGGCCGTTCCGGCGGGCGCGGCGGTCGCGGGTGTGTACGCCTACCTCCTCGACGGGGCGGGTGCGGGGACCCCGGCGGCGCTGCACGCGCTGCGCGCGGCGGGCCACCGTGTGGCGGTGCTCACGCGGGCGTCGCGGTTCGGCGGACGGCCGGTGGCCAGTGGCTCCGGCATCGTCCGCGTGGGGCAGAATGACCCGTCGGCGACCGACGCCGTGGTGGAGGTGGCGCGCCGGTATGGGATCGCGGTGACCGCCATGCCGAGCGGGCTGTCCGACTCCGGCTTCCCGGCCCTCGGCTCGGGCGACCACACGTTCAACCTGAAGCCGGCGCGGGTCGGCCTCCTCTCGGAAGACGGGATCCAGGGCTACTCGTTCGGGTGGGCCTGGTACACCCTGGACCGGCAATACGAGATCCCGCTCACCGTGCTCCGCACGCGCGCCATTGCCGCCACGAAACTCGAGCGCTTCGCGACGCTCGTGATCCCCGAAGTGAGCCGGCCCGCCTTCGAGCAGGCGGTGGGCGACAGCGGGCTGGCGCGGCTCGCGCAGTGGGTCCGGGATGGCGGAACGCTGATCACGATCGGATCGGCGACGGACGTCGCGCGCGCGCAGTTCAACCTCGCGCTGCGGAGCTGGTACGACACCGGACCGGGGCAGCGCGCGACCCGCTACGACGTGCCCGGGGCCGTATTCCGCGCCGAGCTGGACCTCCGCCATTGGATGTCCGCCGGCTACGCGGCGGCCGAGCTGCCGGTGCTCGTGGACTCCGACCGGCTCTACCTCGCGCCGGATCGGCCGCCCAGCACGCGGCGTCGCGTGGTGGCCACGTACGCGGCGTCGCGACCCCGCATGGCCGGGCATGCCTGGCCCGAAACCCTGGAGCGGATCCCGGGGGCCGTGTTCGTCTACGAAGAGCGCGTCGGTGCGGGGCGGGTGATCGCGTTCGCCGAGGAGCCGAACTTCCGGGCGTACCACCGGGGACTCAATCGGCTCTTTCTGAATGCGGTGGTCCTGGGGCCGAGTGCGCCCTGACGGCGGGCTGGGGCGGGATGTGCGGGATGACGCTGCGCCGCCATCCCGCGGATCCCGCCGAGCCCGGTCATGCGGCGGCCGGTCCCCCTCGCAACTCCACCGGCACGCCCCGCCGCATTCGGAGATTGAGCATCTCCACGAACACCGAGAACCCCATCGCGAAGTAGATGGACCCCTTGGAGATGTGCTGGCCCAGGCCGTCGGCCACGAGGGAGAAGCCGATGAGCAGGAGGAAGCTCAGGGCCAGCATCTTCACCGTGGGGTGCCGGTTCACGAACGCGCTGATGGACCCCGCGGCCACGAGCATCACGACCACCGCGAGCACGACCGCCGTCACCATGACCCAGAGCTGGCGCGCCATGCCGATGGCCGTGATCACGGAGTCCAGCGAGAACACGATGTCGAGCAGCATGATCTGCACGATCACGGCGCCGAAGGAGGCCGCGACGCGCGCCGCGCCCGCATGCTCCGCGCCCTCGAGCTTCTCGTGGATCTCGAACGTGGCCTTGGCGAGCAGAAACAGCCCGCCGATCAGGAGGATGAGGTCCCGGCCCGAGAACGCGTGGCCGAAGAGCGTGAAGAGCGGGGCCGTGAGGCGGATCATCCACGCGAGCGAGAAGAGCAGCAGCACCCGCGTCACCATGGCCGCCATGAGCCCGAGGGTCCGCGCCCGGCCCTGCTGGTGCGCCGGGAGCTTTCCCGCCAGGATCGAGATGAAGATGATGTTGTCAATCCCGAGCACGATCTCGAGGACCGTGAGCGTCACGAGCGCGATGAGCCATTCCATGGGGGGGCTCCGTTGGGGGCGGCGGGGAACATAGCGGGGTCGCGGCGCATCCCGCCTCCCTTGCGTCCCCCGCCGTCCCGTCGGACCTTTCGCGGGCATGTCTGAACGACGGACCATTCGGTGGCCGGCGCTCGCGGGCGGGGTGGGTCTCGTGCTCGCCGTTGCGGTGGGATGTCAGGCGGGGCCGGGCCGGCTCGTGGTGGGCGGGGTCGAGTTCACGGCGCCCCCGGGCAGCCAGGCGCCGCACCTCGCGGTCGCGGGTGGCCGGGCGCTCCTGAGCTGGCTCGAGCCGGCCGGCGCGGGCCGTCATGCCCTGCGCACCGCCCTGCGCGAGCCCGGTGGTGCGTGGCAGGCGCCGGGGACGGTGGTCGTCGGCGATTCCCTGTTCGCGAACTGGGCCGACATCCCGTCGGTCGAGCCGCTGCCCGACGGCACCTGGCTGGCCCACTGGCTCCGCAAGGTGGCGGCCGGCCCGTACGCGTACCACGTCGCGCTGGCCGTGTCGCGCGATGGCGGCGGCTCGTGGGGCGCACCGTTCCGTCCCCACGGCGACCTCTCCGAAACCGAGCATGGGTTCGTGTCGTTGGTACCCTGGAACGACGGGGCCGCGGGCGTCTGGCTGGACGGGCGCGGCACCGCGAACGACGGACCCATGACCCTGCGCTTCACGACCATCGCTCCGTCGGGGGTCGCCGCGCCCGACGTCGAAGTGGACCCCCGCGTGTGCGACTGCTGCCAGACGGCGCTCGCGCGCACCACGCGCGGGCTCGTGGTGGCCTACCGCGGCCGTGCGGACGGCGAGATTCGCGACGTCGCCGTTCGCCGGTTCGAGGACGGCCGCTGGTCGGACGCGATCCTGGTGAGCGAGGATGGCTGGCATTACCCGGGCTGCCCGGTGAACGGGCCGGCCGTCGCGGCGCGCGGCGACACGGTCGCCGTGGTGTGGTTCACCGCGGCGGGCGGGACCCCGCGGGTCTACGCCGCGTTGTCCACGGATGGCGGGGCCGCGTTCGGCCCGCGCATGCAGGTAGACGACGGCCGGCCGGCGGGCCGGGTGGACGTGGTGTGGTGGAACGAGACCGCGCTCGTGTCGTGGATCGAGGAGAGCGCGGGTGCCGGCGACGTGCGGGTGCGGGAGCTGCGGGCCACGGGGTCGCGGACCGGCAGCACGGTCGTCGCGGTGACCCAGGCGTCCCGCGCGGCCGGGTTCCCGCGCCTCGCCGCGGTCGGGGATGCCGTGGTCATCGCGTGGACCGATCCGGGTCCTGATGGAGGCGTGCGCGCGGCGGCGATCACGCGCGCGCCATGACCGCGGCCGCGCGCGGCGGTGGGCGGGCGACGATCGTCCGCATCGGCGTGCCGGCGCTCATCCTCGCGACGCTCGTCTACGCCGGATTCCGGCGCATGGGGCCGCTGCCGCCGCTCGGCCCGCTGCTCGATCCGGTGCACGGCGTCTGGGCCACGGGCCTCCAGCCCGACGTCCCAGCGGGGCCGGTGACCATTCCGGGCACGGCCGACACGGTGGAGGTGGTGTTCGACCGCCGCGGCGTGCCCCACATCTTCGCCACGACCGTCGAAGACGCCGCCCGCGCGCTGGGCTACGTGCACGCGTTTCACCGGCTGTTCCAGATGGAGCTGCAGACCCGCGCCACCGCCGGACGGCTCACCGAGTGGCTCGGCGCCGGCGCTCTCCGGCTGGACCGGGAACAACGCCGGCTGGGCCTCGCGTGGGCGGCGGAACGCGAGCTGGCCGTGCTCGATTCCGCGTCCGAGTTCGGGCGCGTCGTGCTGGCCTACGCCGATGGCGTGAATGCGCGCGTGGCGCAGCTCGGGCCGCGCGACCTGCCGTTCGAGTACCACCTGCTCGGCGCGCATCCCATGCGCTGGGACGCCCTGCACACGTTCCTGTTCATCGAGCGGATGGCGTTTACGCTGTCCTATGTCGCCCCGGAGTTCGAGTACGAACAGCTGGTGGAGCGGTTCGGACCCGCGGTGGCCGACGCCCTGATCCCGGTGAACGCGCCCATCCAGGAGCCCATCGTGCCGAGCACGCGGGCCATGCCGGCGCTGGATCCGGTGGAGTTGCCGCTGGGAACGACGGGAACGACGAGCGCGACGGGAACGACGGGAACCACGGGGGGGCGGGAAGCGTCGAACAACTGGGTCGTGAGCGGCGCGCGCACCGCAACCGGCCATCCGCTGCTCGCGGGGGATCCGCATCTGGAGCTGACGCTGCCGTCCACGTGGTACGAGGCGCACCTGGTCGTACCGGGGCGGCTGGATGTGTACGGCGTGACGTTCCCCGGGGCCCCAGCCGTGGCGATCGGGTTCAACCGCGACGTGGCCTGGAGCTTCACGAACACCGGCGCGGACGTGCTCGACTTCTACGAGGAGCGCCTCGACGACACCACCCACCCCACGGCGTACCTGATGGACGGCGCCTGGTTGCCCCTGGCCTCCCGGATCGAGGAGTATCGGGACCGGCGCGGCCGGCGGCTGGGCGCGGATACGATCTCCTTCACGCATCGCGGGCCGGTCGTGCGGCGCGACGGACGCGCGCTCTCCATGCGCTGGACCGCCCTGGAGGGCCAGGACGCGGTGAGCGCGCTCTGGGACATTGCCGACGCCCGCTCCGTGGACGAGTGGCTCACGGCCATGCGGCGGTTCCGCGCGCCCATTCAGAACGGGGTCGTGGCCGACCGCGCCGGCAACGTCGCGATGCTCGCGGCGGGGCGGTACCCGTTGCGCCCCGGCGACGGGGACGGCCGCCGGATCCGCGACGGCACCAGCTCCGCCAGCGACTGGGTGGGGGACCTGCCCCCCGAGCGCGTGCCGTACGCCCGCAATCCGCGCCAGGGATTCCTGGCGTCCGCCAACCAGCAACCGGTGGACCCGGTGGTGGACGGCGCGTATCTGGGAGCCGACTGGCCGTCGCCGTGGCGGGCCATGCGGATCAACCAGCTGCTGCGCGCGGACAGCGGCGTCACCGCGGATGCCATGCGCCGATACCAGACGGACCCGGGGAGCGCGCGCGCGGACTGGCTCGTCCCGGCGTTCCTCGAGGCGGTGCAACGCGAGCGGGTCGCGGGCCACGCGGCCGACGAAGCGATCCGCGCCGCCGAGCTGCTGGCCGAGTGGGACCGCCGCTACACCCGCGAGAACGAGCGCGCCGTGCTGTTCGAGCAGGCGCTGCGCGCGCTGGCGCCGGCCGTCTGGGACGAGCTGCGCGCGCCGGATGGCGGACGCGGGTTCGGCTTTCCCTCGGACGCGCTGCTCGTCTCGCTGCTCGCGACGCCGGACAGTCCGTGGTGGGATGACCGGACGACGCTCGACGTGGTCGAGTCGCGCGACGTCATGCTCGTGGCGGCGCTCGTGGCGGGATACCGCGCCACCCGCGAGCGTCACGGCGAGCCCGACGCGGGCGGCTGGCGCTGGGACCGGATCCGCTACGCGAATATCTGGCACCCGCTGCGCGTGGCCCGCCTGTCCGCGCTGGAGGTGCCGGTGCAAGGCGGGCCGGGAACGCTGAACCCCTCCAGCGGGTCCGGAACGCACGGCGCCAGCTGGCGCATGGTGGTCTCGCTGGGCCCGGACGTGGCCGCCTGGGGCGGGTACCCCGGCGGGCAGTCGGGCAATCCGCTCAGCCGGTGGTATCGCGACCGGGTGGTCCGTTGGTCGGCCGGAGAGCTGGACCGGCTGCCCACGCCGGCCATGCCCGCGGCGCTCGACGACACGCTCGTGACCGGCCGTGTGCGGATCGTGGGGAGCCAACGATGATCCGCCAACTGCTGCTGGTGGGCGCGCTCGCCCTGGCCGTGGCGCTCGGCACGTGGTGGCTGGGCTGGTGGGCGGTGCCGATCCTCGGGGCCGCCTGGGCCGCGGCGCGCTACGGCGCCTATCCGAGCGCCACGGCCGGCGTGGCCGCGGCCCTCGGGTGGATGCTGCTGTTGGGCGTTGGCGCCCTCCAGGGGCCCATGGGAGAGGTCTCACGCACGTTGGCCGGCGCCCTCGGCGTGCCGGGCTGGGTGCCGCTGGTCCTCATGGCGGTGTTCCCGGCGGGCCTTGCGGCGGCGGGCGCGCGGGTGACCCGCAGCGTGCTGCCCCTGCTCGAGGGGGAGCGCGGGAAAGCCAACGCCGCATGACCGGGCGTTTCACGCGGTCTTCACGCCCCGTTCACCGAGGCCAGGACAGCTTCCCGTCAGAACCGTGCTGACGAGGCGACCATGCCGGACTGCTTCACCCTCCGACTGACCAGCGAGCAGCAGGAGCAGCTCCAGCGCCTGACCGGCCATGATGCCAAGGCGTTGGTGATCCCCACCGAGTTGCTAGACGAGATGATTGCCGAGGACGAGGACATCCCACCCGGCGATTTCGAGGAGTTCGTGTGGGAGTGTCTCAATCCCTATCCGTGAGGGTGGTGGCGGGGAGGGACGGTAGGGGCCGTCAGCCGGGTCCGGCGAGCCGGCGGAAGATGGCCTGTAGTGGTTCCTGTTCCAGGACCACGCGTGGCCCCGCGCCGCCGACCGGCCATTTCACGAGGCGCAGGACCCCGTCCTCGATCTCCATGCCCGTGATGTCGCCGTCGTCGAAGATGCAGCAGCCGGTATTGAAGTAGGCCGGCCGCGTCTTGGCGGTGTCGTTGCACGGCGGGTGCTCGCGCATCCGGTCGGCGATCCCGGCCTCCAGTGCCGCCAGGCGGTCCGCGACGCCGGGGGCGCGCGGTTCGGGCTCGGCCGCGAGCGTCGCGCGCTCGGCCTCGAGTTTCTGGAGGTGGGTGCGCGAGCTCCAGACCGGCCGGTGCGTGTGGCCCGCGATCAGCACCAGGGCGGACTGCGCCGCGGCCCACGCGTACATGTCCCGGTCGTGCTCGCCCCGGAGGCACGGGTCGGTGGACGGCGTGCGCACCTGGAAGCCGAACGTGCGCTGGAGCGGTCGCCAGAGCCGGAGAAAGAACCGGGACACGGCCCGGAACCGGTGGGAGAAGAACGTCCCCTGGTGCCCGTGCACCAGCAACAGGGTGCCGAGGGGGCCGTCGGCCCCCGTCACGTCGCACCGCAGTCCCTCGTGGACGTCGGGAACGGGCAGCAGGGGCGCGAGCCGGCGGGCCACGAGCCGCGGGTTCATCCAGTCGTCGTCGTGGTTCCCGAAGATCCGGACGTAGCGCCCGGCGCCGAAGCGCGCCTCGAGGCCCAGCACCTCGCCGTAGTGCGCCGCCACCTCCTCGAAGCCCTGCTCCCACAGCTCCTCCACGTCGCCGAGCAGGATCAGCGTGAACCCGTGGTCGCGGTAGTGCGTCAACGCCGCCACGTATGCGGGCTCGCACTGGCGGAACGCGTCGGCCTTGTCGCGCGCGCCCTTGTGCTGGTCCGACAGGATGGCGTACCGGTGCGGACCCCGGACGTCGAGCGCGCGCCGCGGGGTGGCGGGATCCTCGAGCACCCGGGTCAGATCGCGGGCAATGGCGCGCGCGCTCATTCCCGCCCCTCCGCGACGGCAGCCGTCACGCGCGCCACGAACGCGTGGAACCGCCGGGCGTACGCGTCGCCGCCCAGCTCCCACACGGTGTTGTGATCCGCGTCGGGGACGATCCAGAGGTCCGCGGGGCCGGCGGCGGCCGCCGCCACCTGGCGACTCATGGCCGGTGGGACGATGGCGTCCCGTGCTCCCGCGATGAGGAGCATCGGCGCCCGGAGGCGGGCGACGGCCGCGAGGTTGTCGAAGCCCGTGCCCGCGAGGACGCTCGGGAAGAACGGGTAGTGCCGGCGCGCGAGCGCGCGGAGCGAGGTGAACGCCGATTCCACGATCACCCCGGCCACTGGGCGTTCCGCGGCCACGTGCAGCGCGGGCCCGCTCCCGATCGAGCGGCCGTACACGACGGTCCGCGTGGCGTCTATCTCCGCTCGGCCCGCGAGCCAGTCCCACGCGGCGAGCGCGTCCCGCGTGATCCCCGCCACCGTGGCCCGGCCCGTCGAGCTGCCGTATCCCCGGTACTCCACCACGAGCAGCGCGGCGCGGGCCGGTCGCAACTCCGCGATCAGCCACGCGAATCCCGACACCCACTCGGCGTTCCCGTGAAACCAGAGGACGGCGCCCGCCGTCCCGCTGTCCCCGCGGGGCGGGAGGTACCAGGCCGCGAGCCGCTCGCCGTCCGGGGTCGTGATCGTCACGGCCTGGCCGTCGGGGAGGCCATGTTCGGCGGGAGCGCCGGTGGGCTCGCCGCGCACGGGGAAGATCAGGCGGTCGCGCAGCAGCCACAGGAGCACGCAGGCCGCGCCGTACAGCACGACGAGCAGGAGCAGCAGGCGGGCCGCCTGGAACGCGGCCGAGGACGACATGGCGATGGCCTCCCGGTGGAAGCCGAAGGTGTCGCGCGGGCGGGTGCAACGCAAGCGTGCGCGCGGGGTAGATTGTGGGCCGGTTTGGCAACCGCTGTTGACTTTCCACCCGAGAATCACATGCCCATGCTGCGCCGTGCCTCCCGTTCCTCGTTCCACGCCCCGCTCCTGCTCGGCCTGCTGTGCCTGCTCGCCCCGACCGTCCGGCCCGCCGCGGCCCAGGACGGCGACAGCCTGACCCTCGACCGGATCTACGCGTCGCCCGAGTTCTTCGCGCGCGGCGCCGGGCAGATCCGCTGGCTCGAGGACGGCGGGTACACGGTGCTCGCCCGCTCGGACTCCGTGGAGGGCGGCACCGACATCGTCCGGGTGGATCCGCGGACCGGGGACCGGACCCTGCTGGTGGGGGCCGGGCACCTCATCCCGCGCGGCGCCGAGGGCCCCCTGGCCATCGAGGGTTACCACTGGTCGGGGGACGGCGGCAAGCTGCTCGTGTTCACGAACGGGCGCCGGGTGTGGCGCTTCAACACGCGCGGGGATTACTGGGTGCTCGACCGCGCGAGCGGGCGGCTCCAGCAGATCGGCGCCGACCTCCCTGGCTCGTCGCTCATGTACGCCAAGTTCTCCCCGGACGGCACGCGCGTGGGCTTCGTCAGCGAGAACGACCTCTACGTACAGGATCTGGGCAGCGGGGCGGTGACCCGGCTCACGCGCGACGGCTCGCGCACCATCCTCAACGGCCGGTTCGACTGGGTGTACGAGGAAGAGCTGTTTTTCTTCTCGCCGGAGGGCGCCGACGGCTGGCGCTGGAGCCCGGACGGCGCGCGCATCGCGTACTGGCAGCTGGACGCGAGCGGCGTGCGCGACTTCCTGCTGATCAACAACACCGACTCCCTCTACTCGTTCACGATCCCGATCCAGTTCCCCAAGGCGGGCACCACCAACTCGGCCGCCCGCGTGGGCGTCGTGCCGGCCGCGGGCGGCGAGACCGTGTGGTTCCAGGTCCCGGGCGATCCCCGGGACAACTACCTCGCGCGGCTCGCATGGGCGGCGAGCCCGGACGAGGTGGTCATTCAGCACCTGAACCGGCTCCAGAACTCGCTCCAGGTCATGCTTGGCAATGCCCGGACCGGGGCGGTCCGCACGATCGTGACCGAACACGACTCGGCGTGGCTCGACGCGGTGGACGACCTGCTGTGGCTCGAGAACGGCCGGCGCTTCACGTGGCTGAGCGACCGGGACGGCTGGCAGCGGCTCTACGTGGTGAACCGGGACGGGACGGGCGCGCGCGCCGTGACGCCCGAGCGCACCGACGTGATCAGCGTCCGGCTGATAGACGAGCAGGGCGGCTGGGTCTACTACTACGCCTCGCCCGACGAGCCCACACGCCGCTATCTCTACCGCGCGCGCCTCACCGGCGAGACCGCCGTCGAACGGCTCACGCCCAGGGATGCGCCGGGCTGGCACGGCTACACCATCTCGCCGGACGCGCGGTACGCCGTGCACACCTGGTCCAACACCGAGACGCCCACCGTCTCGACCATCGTCTCGTTGCCGGACCACGCGGTGGTCCGGACCCTGAACGACAACGCCGCGGTGCGCGACAAGGTGGCCCCGCTCAAGTCCCCGACGCGCTTCTTCCGCGTGCGGACCGTGGACGGCGTGGTGATGGACGGCTGGATGCAGACCCCACGGACCTTCGATGCGACCAAGAAGTACCCGGTCCTATTCCATGTCTACGGCGAGCCGGCGGGCCAGACGGTCACGGACGCGTGGGGCGGCAACCAGGCCCTGTGGCATCAGTATCTGGCCGACCACGGCTACGTCGTGATGTCGCTGGACAACCGCGGCACGCCGGCGCCACGGGGGCGTGCGTGGCGCAAGGCCGTCTATCAGAAGATGGGTCGCGTGAACTCCCGGGACCAGGCCATGGGCGTCCTGGCCGTGGCCGACAGCTTTCCGTTCGTGGACACGTCGCGGATCGGGATCTGGGGCTGGAGCGGCGGCGGGTCGAGCACGCTGAACGCGCTGTTCCGCTACCCGAACATCTATCACACCGGCATGGCGGTGGCACCGGTGCCGGATCTCCGGTACTACGACACGATCTACCAGGAGCGCTACACCGGGCATCCCGAGCGGAGCCCGGAGGCGTACGAGCAGGGCTCCCCGATCACGTTCGCGCACCAGCTCGAGGGCAACCTGCTCATCGTGCACGGCACCGGCGACGACAACGTGCACTACCAGGGCACCGAAGCGCTGATCAACAAGCTGATCGAGCACGGCAAGCACTTCACCATGATGGCCTACCCCAATCGGTCACACGGGGTTTTCGAAGGACGCGGCACGACGCGGCACGTCTACGGGCTGCTGACCCGGTACCTGTTCGAGAACCTTCCGGGAGGGGGACGGTAGGTGGGTGTTTTCACTTTCCCGAGCACCCGAACGAGCGTTCGATGGCCCGCCCCGGCCTACGACCGTTTCACTCCCCGTTCACGGCGTCTTCATCCCCTCCTCACCATACTTCTGCCGGTCCGATAGGGAACCGTGGAGCCACCGTGGACGACCGCGTGATCACTCTGCATCTCACCCCCAGGCAGCGCGAGCTGCTCCGGCGGGAGATCGGGTTCAATCCGCTGGTGCTCCGGTTCCGGGTCGGTGAGTTGCGCCAGCGGGTGGCGGTACAGGAGGGAGACCTCGAGGAAAACGAACAAACCGAGCTCGAGGAGCTTCTGCAGACGCACCCGTGAAGTGATAGAGGGTGGTGGGGTGGTGGGGAGAGCGCCCGGGCCTGGCCCGGGCGCTCGTGTGTTTCGGCCCTGGTAGTTTCCCCCCAATGCCCCGTCTTTCCGTCCTGCTTCCCTGCCGCAACGCGGCCGCGACGCTGGGCGAGGCCATGGCCTCGCTCGACGCGCAGACGTACGCGGACTTTGAGGTCGTGGCCGTGGACGACGGCTCCACGGACGCCACCGGCGTGCTGCTCGACGCCTGGGGGGCGCGCGATCCCCGCATCCGCGTGCTGCACACGCCGGCGCGTGGGATCGTGCCGGCGCTCGAGGCGGCGCGGGCCGCCGCCACGGGCGAGCTGCTGGCGCGCATGGATGCCGATGACGTGGCCCACGCCGATCGGTTCGCGCGCCAGGTGGCCATGCTCGATGCGCGGCCGGGACTCGCGGCCTGCGGGACGCGTGTCCGGTACGTCCCGCGGCGGGCGCTGCGGGACGGCGCCCGCCGCTACGAGCGGTGGATCAACGCGCTGGTCGAACCCGACGACATCGCGCGGGAGATCTTCGTGGAGTGCCCGATTCCGCACCCGACCCTGATGGTCCGCCGGACGGTGCTGGCGGCCATCGGCGGGTACCGCGATCCGGGTTGGCCCGAGGACTACGATCTGGTGCTCCGGCTCTGGGCCGGAGGCCACCGGCTGGGGAAGGTGGGCGACGTCCTGCTCGACTGGCGCGAATCGGCCGAACGGCTCTCACGCACGGACCCGCGCTACGGCGAGGACGCATTCCGCCGCTGCAAGATCCACTACCTCGGGCATCGCATCGCGGGCCGGGAGGTGGTGGTCTGGGGCGCGGGCCCCGTGGGGAAGGCGTTCGCGCGCGCGCTCCAGGAGGCCGGCCACCGGGTCGTTGCGTTCGTAGAACTGGATCCACGCAAGATCGGTCAGGAGATCCACGGGGCCCCGGTCATTGCGCCGCCCGCCATGCGCGGCTATCGCGAGGCGTTCTGCGTGGCCGCCGTGGGCGCGGCGGGCGCCCGGGACGACATCCGCGCGACCCTCACCCTGGCCGGCTGGCGGGAGCCGGAGGAGTGGTGTGCGGTGGCGTAGCGGCGTCCGCCTCCAGTACCACCTTCCCGATGTTCTTGCGGTCGTGCAGATAGTGATGCGCCGCGACGGCGCCGTCGCGGGTCAGCGGGAACGTGCGGTCCAGCACGGGCTTCAGCTCGCCGGCCTGGGCTGCGCGGTAGATCTGCTCCATGGCCTGCCGCGCAACCGCCTCCTTGGCCTGGAGGTGCAGCAGGTGGATCCCGAACACGCCGATGCTGGGCTCGACGAGCGACAACGGGTGGAACCGCGGCGTCCGGAGGTAACTGGCCACGGCCGCGGGCCAGCTGCGCTTCCGTCCGGGCATGCCCGTACTCATCCCGTAGAACACGAGGCGACCGAGCGGGGCCAGGAGGCGGCGGCACGCGGCGGTGGCGGCGCCCCCCATGGCGTCGAGCGCGCAGTCAATGCCGCGGTCGCCCACGAGGGCGCGTACCTGGTCCTCCCAGGGACCTGACGAATCGAAGCACCCCTCCGCGCCGAGCGTCTCCGTGACGAAGCGGCGCTTGCGTTCGCTCCCGGCCGTGCCGACGACGCGCAGCCCCCGCCACCGGGCGAGTTGGACCGCGGCCGAGCCGACCCCGCCGGCGGCCACGAGGACGAGGGCGGTCTCGCCGGCCCGGACGCGGGCCGCCTCGAACAGCGCCATCCACGCGGTGAGGAACACGACGGGCATGGCCGCCGCCTCGGCCGGGCTCAGCACGCCGGGATAGCGAAACAGGTTCCTGGTGGGCACGATCGCGTCCCGCGCGTAACCGCCGAACCGGATGACGGCGGCGGCGCGATCGCCCGGCGCCCAGTCCTTGACCGCGCTGCCCACCCGGACGATCTCCCCGGTCACCTCGAACCCGGGGCTGTAGGGGATGTCCGGCACGGTGCCGTAGAGGCCGGCCCGCATCACGAGGTCGGCGAAATTCACGCCGGCGGCGGCGATCCGGAGATGGACCTGGTCGGGCGCCGGGTCAGGGAGCGGAATCTCCCGCTCCACCAGGACTTCCGGCGCGCCGAGGCGCTCGATGCGGATCGCGCGGGTGTGGGTCGGGGGCATGCCGGGAAAGTGCAGAGGCGGCGGGTCCGGGGCCAGCGGGTTGCCCCGGATGTCCCCGGTGAACGACCGGAACGGGACCGGCGGTCTTTTCCCGGTCCCGGGCTGTTTCTTTGCGATCAACCGGCCTGGTCAATCCGTTTTTCTTGCGATACCAGACTCCGGTTCTCACGGGTGGGTGACGGTCCGGGCCTAGCTTGGACTCCAAGGCGGCCGAATCCCGTTCCACCCAACTCGGAGGCACCTTGTCGAAACAGATCCGGATCCAGCTCACCGACGCCCAGAAGCAGCAGATCGAGCAGGCGACCGGTCGAAAAAGCGAAGCCTTGGAGATGTCGGTTGAGGAGCTCGAAGAGCGCATCGCTCCCATGCGGGCGCTGCGTCCCGAAGCCTGACCCCGGGGCGGTAGTGGAGCTGATCCCGTGGGGCCGGAGGGCTACTCCCTCCGGCCCTTCGGCTTGCCGGGTCCGGGGGCACCCGACCGTAGCGCGCTTTTTGCGCCCTGGGCGCGTTCTTTTTGCGGTTTCGTAACGCCGGGGTCCCAGCTTGCAGTCAGCGAGGCAGGCGCCACCCATTCCCCAACGAGGAGACGTTATGGCGAACCAGATCCGCATCACGCTGACCCCCGAGCAGAAGGCCCAGATCGAGAAGGCGACCGGCAAGAAGGGCGAGGCCCTCGAGATGACGGTCGAGGAGCTGGAAGAGCGCATCGCGCCCTTCGGC
>DASWHL010000047.1:0-25508 GCA_036398175.1 Gemmatimonadales bacterium | reverse complement strand
GTACCTGCCCCGCAAGGCGGGTACGCTGCGCGCTTCCATCTGCACGCTGCACGACAGCCGTCGCCGCACCCTAGCCGGGACGGCCGTCTGCCTGCATCTTCGCAGGCCATGCCCGAGATCACCCGGCGCCTCACCACCGCCCTCGCCGACCGCTACCGCCTCGAGCGCCACCTGGGCGAGGGCGGGATGGCCACGGTCTATCTGGCCCATGACGTCAAGCACGACCGCAAGGTCGCCCTCAAGGTGCTGAAGCCGGAGCTGGCGGCCATCCTGGGCGGCGAGCGGTTCCTCAACGAGATCCGGGTCACCGCCAATCTCCAGCATCCCAACATCCTGCCCCTGTACGACTCCGGCGCGGCGGACGGCTTTCTCTACTACGTCATGCCGCACGTGGAGGGGGAGTCGCTGCGGCAGAAGATGGAGCGGGAGCGACAGCTGGGCGTGGAGGAGGCGGTCGCGATCGCCAAGGGCGTGGCAGCGGCCCTGCAATACGCACACGAGCACGGGATCGTGCACCGGGACATCAAGCCCGAGAACATCCTGCTCCAGTCGGGCCAGCCGCTGGTGGCGGACTTCGGCATCGCGTTGGCGGTGAGCCAGGCGGGGGGGACACGGCTCACGGAGACGGGGTTGTCGCTGGGGACGCCGCATTACATGAGCCCGGAGCAGGCGATGGGGGACCGGGAGCTGGACGCGCGGAGCGACATCTATTCGTTGGGCGCGATGGTCTACGAGATGCTGGTGGGGGAGCCGCCGCATCTGGGGAAGTCGTTGCAGGCGATCATCGCAAAGATCCTGTCGGAGAAGCCGTCGCCCATCGCCCAGAGCCGGGACATGGTGCCGCCCAACGTGGAGGCGGCCGTCATGCGGGCGCTCACCAAGAGTCCGGCGGACCGGTTTCCCCGGGCGGCGGATTTCGCGGCGGCACTCGCCAATCCCGCCTACACCCTGCCGACCACGGCCGTCCCGGCCCCGCACGCCATGGCCGTCCCGGCCACCCGCCGCCCCGCGGTCATCGTGTCGCTGGCCGCGCTAACGGTGATCGCCGTCTCCGTTGCCGTTTGGGCGCTGTTGCGATCCCAACCGGCTCCCGGCGTGACCCGTCTGTCGGTCTACCTCCCCGAATCGCAGGCCCTGGCGGGATCGGCCACCTTCGACCTGGCCCGGGACGGAACGCTCATGGTCTACGAGGGGCCGGCGGCGGCGGGCCGCTCCCAGTTGTGGATGCGGCGGTGGGACGGCCTGGAGGCGACACCGATCCGGGACACCGAAACCGGACGCCAGCCGGCCGTTTCCCCCACCGGAGTGGAGGTCGCGTTCCCTCGCGCGGGCGGCATCCGCGTGGTTCCGCTCGCCGGCGGCGTGTCGCGCACCATCGCCGAGGGCGCGGTCCAGTGTTGTGTCCGCTGGAGCCCCGACGGCGTCTGGCTCTACTTCCACCATCTGGACGGGGGCGTCGGTCGCGTGCCCGCGTCCGGGGGCCCGGTTGCGCTCGTCGCGAAGGTGGACAGCCGGGCCAACATCTGGCTGGATCCACTCCCTCGGGGTCGCGGGGCCGTTCTCGAGGTCACCGAGGCGGGCACGGGGCCGAGCATCGTCGCGCTCGAGTACGACAACGGTCGGCTCCACTCGCTCACGCCGGGGCAATTCCCGCGATATGCCAGGGGGCACCTGTTCTTCGTGACGCCGGACGGAACGACTCTCATGACCGTGCCGTTCGACGAGACGAAGCTGGAATTTCGCGGTAGCCCGGTGCCGGTGGGCCAGGGACTCCTGCGCCCGCTGGGCGGCTGGAGCTACTTCAGCGCCTCAGAGACGGGGAGACTGGTCTTCAGCGTCGGCCGACGCGAGTCGGCGGTGTACGAAGTCGTGCGAGTGACCCGGGATGGCCAGATCCTGCGCGTGGACCCCGATTGGCGGTTCGATCCCGGGGACAACAACCGCGGGCTGTCGCTGTCGCCCGACGGAACCCGTCTGGCCGTGACGATCCTGGAAGACGGGAACTACGATATCTGGGTGAAGCAGTTACCTCGCGGTCCGGCCTCGCGGCTCACCTTCGATCCGGCGCAGGACGTCCGACCCCGATGGACGCCCGACGGGTCGAAAGTGACGTTCGTGTCCGACCGCGGTGGGATCGCCGCGGTATTCGTCAAGCGGGTCACGGGGACCGGCGCCGAAGAGCAGGTGCTCGCGCACGACCAGCGCGCCTTCTGGGAGGCCAGCTACTCGCCGGACGGAACCTGGCTGCTGGCCCGCTCCGGCGGAACGCTGACCCTCCCCGGGAACCGCGACATGTGGGCGCTTCAGGTGGGGGTGGACAGCGCCGCCAGCCCGCTCCTGGTGACCGATTTCGACGAGAAGGCCATTGCCCTGTCTCCCAACGGGCGGTGGCTGGCGTACGAGTCGGATGAGACGGGCCGGAACGAGGTGTACGTGCGGCCGTTTCCGAACGCCGAGGACGGCAAGTGGCAGGTTTCGACCGGCGGCGGCGTGATGCCCCGGTGGGCACGCAGCGGGCGGGAGCTGTTCTATTTCAACGGCACCGACGAAATGGTGGTGTCGGAGATCCGCGCCGGTGAAGAGTTCGAGGTGGGCGAACGCCGCGTCCTGTTCCAACTGCCCAAGGACATTCTGTTCGGGCAGGACGAGCAGTATGCACTCTACGACGTCGAGCCGGACGGTCGTCACTTCGTCATGTTCCGGGCCGTGGAGCAACGCGCGAGCCGCTTCGAGTTGATCCTCGTGGACCACTGGCAGCACGA
Organism: Gemmatimonadales bacterium; assembly: GCA_036398175.1. GTDB lineage: Bacteria > Gemmatimonadota > Gemmatimonadetes > Gemmatimonadales > GWC2-71-9 > JAOTWJ01. Next base: position 22,746 of record DASWHL010000047.1, on the reverse strand, counting down.
CGTGCGGCGTCCGCGCCGCCCATGACCGGCATCAGCCGGAGCTGCGCGGCGAAGCATCCCACCGCCCTCCCGTGACTGGCGAGCCTGGCATCCCTTCCGAATCCAGATACATTTGCTGCCATATCCCCCAGCCCGGAGTCGCCACGGGCACCGTCGGCGGCTCCGTCGAGCGTGCAGCCCATGGCGCAGACCGACGTCGAGATCGCCGAGGCCAGCTACCACCGGTGCGCCAACCAGCCGGCGTTCTTCTCCACCTTCTATGACCGCCTCCTCGCCAGCGATCCCAGGATTCCGCCCAAGTTCGCGGGCACGGACTTCGAGCGGCAGAACCGGCTCCTCAAGCACGCGCTCGGCCTGCTGATCATTTACGCCAAGCGGCCCAACCCCGCGCTGCTCGAGCGGATCGCGCTCCGTCACTCCCGGCACGGCGTGGACGTGGCGCCGGATTTCTACCCCCACTTCCTGGACGGCCTGGAGCACGCCCTGGCCACACACGATCCGAACTACCGGCCGGCGGTGGGTGCCGCCTGGCGCGCGGCGCTCGCGCCCGGGATCGCCTACATGCAATCGCGCTACGGGGACCCGCCGGCGTGACGGGCGCGCTCTGTCCCCACTGTGGCGCGGCCATCGGCCCCGGTGCGCTGTTCTGCATGAAGTGCGGGGCGGATATCTCCGGCCAGCGGCCCGGCGTCTCCACCCGGATGGCCGGAGCGGCCACGACGCGGGAGGGCTCGACGACGACCAGGATCTCCCAGGCGGACCTTCTGGCCCGTCTGCGGGACGCCACGCTCGGGGACTACGAGATTCTGGCTGAGCTGGGCCATGGCGGCATGGCCACCGTCTACCTGGCCCACGACATCCAGCTCGACCGCAAGGTCGCCATCAAGGTGCTGAACCCCCGCCTGGCCCAGGGGGAGGGGATGGTCGAGCGGTTCCGGCTCGAGGCCCGTACGGCGGCCGGGCTCTCGCACCCCCACATCATCCCGATCCATGCCGTCCGGGAGACCCCCGACCTGGTCTTCTTCGTGATGAAGTTCGTCGTGGGCCGGCCCCTCGACGCGATCATCAAGCAGGCGGCGCCGTTGGCCATCCCCATGGTGCGCACGATTCTCACGAAGGTGGCCGATGCCCTGGGCTACGCGCACCGGAACGGCGTGGTGCACCGGGACATCAAGCCCGCCAACATCATGATTGACGCCGAGGGGATGCCGATCGTCACGGACTTCGGCATCGCCAAGGTGGCGGACCGCCACGGGCTCACCCTCACGGGCGCCGCGCTCGGGACCCCAACCTACATGAGCCCCGAGCAGTGCAACGCCGACAAGATCACCGGCGCGTCCGATCAGTACTCGCTGGGCGTGCTGGCGTTCGAGATGCTGGTGGGCCGTCCCCTGTACGAGGGCGAGAGTGTCGTCACGATCATGTTCAAGCACGTCCACGAGCCGCCGCCCCCGCCCGACGCGTTCGGACCGTCCATGCCGGCCGACCTTGCCCGGGCGGTCATCCGGATGCTCCAGAAGGGCCCGGAACAGCGGTGGCCGACGATGGAGGACGCGCTCCCCGCCTTGCGCGGCACCGACACGGGCCATGAGGACACGATCCGCACGCAGATGATCGAATTGGCCAAGGGGGGCACGAACGCGGAGCTGCTGGCGCGGCTCAGCACCCCGCGCAGCCCGATCCCGGTGAAGGGCCGCGGCCCGCGAACGCCGGCGCACCCGCCCGCGGTGGCCGCCACGACCGCTCCGGCGGCATCCAGGGCCCGATCGCGGGCGCTGTGGATCGGCGCCGCGCTCCTGGTGCTGGCCGGCGCCGCCACGCTGGCGGTACTCCAGCCGTGGAGCGGGGCCGCGCCGGACGCCGTGGTGGCCTCCCCGCCCGCCACCGTCCCACCGCCAGCCGCGGCGGCTCCGCCGGTCGAGGAATCGCCACCCGCTGTCCAGGGCCCGCGCGAACCGGCCCCCGTGGCGGCGCCCGCCGTGCAGGGGGTGCGCATCCTCGATGCCCCCGCGTCCCTGCCGGAGGGACAGGCTGCCGCGTTGCGCGCCGTGGTGCTCGATCAGCAGGGGCGCGCCATGTCCCGGCCGGTGCGCTGGTCGTCGAGCGACCCGGGGGTCGCGGTCCTGCGGGCCGACGGCCGGGTCAGCGCCGTCGCTCCTGGGCGCACGACCATTACGGCGGAGGCGGACGGCCGGCGCGCGGCCGTCCAGCTCACAGTGACGCCCGTCGTGGCCGGCGTGACCGTGTCGCCGGCCAGCGGACAGCTCCAGCCGGGGCAGTCGCTCATCCTCACGGCAACGGCACTGGGCCGGGATGGTCGCCCACTGGCCGACGAGCCGCTCGTCTGGCGGTCCTCGAACGAACAGGTGGCCGTGGTATCGAGCGTCGGACGGGTGACGGCCGTCGGCGAGGGAGCCACCGTCATCACCGCGGTCGCCGCCGGTCAGGTGGGGACGGCACAGATCGGCGTGGCGACGCCCGCGGTGGTTCCACCGCCCGCCGCCGAGCCAGCGCCACCCGTCGTCGCGGAGGATCCCCGCCAAGCCATCACCGACGTGGTGCGCGCCTACGCGCAGGCACTCGAATCGAAGGACCTGACCCGGGTGAAGGCGCTGTACCCAACCATGTCCGCCTCCCTGGAGCAACGCACCCGGGACGCCTTGGACGCCATGGAGGATGTCCAGGTCCGCCTCGCGACCACGCAGGTCACGGTGAACGGCGCCACGGCCCAGGCCGTCGTCACCGGCGAGTGGGTCTATCGCGGCGGCCGGCTGGACGTGAACAACCGGTATCGGCTGGAGCGGCGGCCGGGTGGATGGGTGATCGTCAGTATCGAATAGAAGACGGTAGGAGACGGTAGGAGACGGTAGGAGACGGTAGGGGGCGGTAGGGCTTTGCCGCCGCCAAGGCCCCTGCCGTCCCCTGCCGTCTTCTCCCGTTCTTTCTAGAACGTGTATTCCAGCCCCGCCGTCCAGGCCACGCCCGGCTGCAACCCCACCTTGTTGATCGGCACGATGGCGTTCAGGACGATCACCGTGCCGCCCCGCACGGTGAACTTGGCGCCCATGGACATGTTGAGGATGTTCTGGCGCTTGTTCGGGATAGATGTGGCGGGATACGACCGCGCGAACGGCGTGACGTACTCGATGGTGCCCGGCAACGTGACCCGGTTGACGCCGAGCTGCCATTCGGAGATGACGTCGGCCGCCACCGTGGCCCAGTTGGTCACCAGGGCGTCGAAGCCGAGGGTGCCCACGATGGCGTCGTTCTGCAAGGTGTCAGTCCGTGCGACGTAGCCGGCATTGAAGTGGGGCGCGAAGTTACCGAACTGGCCGCCGACGATGCCGAGGGCGCGAATGGAGGTGGAGCCGGTGCCGAGGAAGTCCTCCTCGCGGCCCGTCGGGAGCCGGACGTCGGTCATCAGGGCCACGCCAAACGTCTCGCTCTGTCCGAGGTTGACCTTGAGCCGCGCGGCCACGTCGCCGATGCCGGAGGCGGTGCCGCTCACGACCTTCGACGTTTGCAGGATCGGATTCGCCGAGTCGCCGCCGAACCGGTGGACGGCCACCGGCCCGAACGGGGTGACCTGACCGGTACTGACGCCCTGAATGGACGTCCGGAGCAGCGGGATCGCGACCCCGATGTCCACGAAGTCGAGCACTCCCCACGTGGCAAAAACCGCCGCCACCTGCTGGGAGACCTCGAGCGCAATCTGCGTCGAGATGATGTCGTTCTCGAGCAGCGGATCCCCGAGCCCTGGTGCCCCCACGTCCTGGTGCCCGAAGTTGAACCGCAGGTCCGACGTCTGCGCGCCGTTCAGGGACTGGAACGCGATCCCGCTCACGTTGGCGCCCACGAAGAACCGTCCCCGCCCGAGCGTCTGCGCCCGCTCGGCGAAGATCGGTCCGGCGGACGAGGAGGTCCGCACCGGCAGCCCGTCCACGATGCGGAACGTGGAGCCGCTACTCGTGGCCGAGATGGGGAGGTTCGCGGTACTCCGCCCGATGGACTGCGTCAGGAAGCCGAGGACCGTCTGGTTGCCCTGGGTGAGGGCCGGGATGAAGTGTTCGCCATGGGCGTTGTCCACATCGAGGCACAGTGGCAGGCCGCACTCGCCGTAGGTGAACAGATCGTTGATGAGAGAACTGAGACTCTGCGCCCGTGCGTCCGCGGAAGGGACCAGGAGACACACCGCGAGCGCGAGGGGCAGCGGGCTGGGACGCATGCGCTCTCGCTTCTGGGGGTTGGGGCCCAAAGTAGGGCGGGATCAATGCTGGGGGAAGGCGCGGGATCGGCGGGATGAACCACCTGCCACACTGCCCCGCTGCCCCGCTGCCTCGTCAGTCAGTGCTGCCAGACCGCGAACCCCTGATGGCGCAGCTCGTCGGCCAGGAACGTCTCCTGTTCCACCGCGTCCCGGTATGGCATGGGGTTGTAGGGCTCGTACAGCTCCGGCAGCAGGCGGAGGCCGTACTGCTCGACGTAGTGGTTGGCCTTGTAGCCGCGCTTGTGCTGGGCGAAGCGCCGCTCCGGGGAGGTGCCGGTGCTGCCCACGTACACGCACGGTTTCAGCGGATGGTGCTGCGGGTTGGCGTCCCGGAACCGGCGCTCGTTCAGCACCGCGTCGTCGAGCTTGATGACGTAGACGTGGTGGTGCGCGCGCTTGGCCATGCGAACTCCGGCGGACCCGGCGGAGGCGAATCTACCCCTCCCGTCCCGGGTCCGGCAACGGAGTCGCGAAGGCCGCTACGGCTTCTGCACCCGCACGTTGAGGACGCCGCTCATCCCGTTGAGGATGACGCGGATGGTCCACGCACCGGGAACGCCGGCCGCCGTCTGAAAGGTCCCGGTCTGCGCGAGCGACCGGGAGTAGACTTCCGTCCCGTCGTCGTCGAGGATCGTGAGGGTACCGGCGCCGCCGGACACCACGCCCGACTGGTTCACGTCGGCCACCGGTCCGGACATCGCCCACGTGTAGGTCAGCGACTCGGACACGCCGTCGAGCGCCGTTGCCTGGACGGCGAAGTTGTCCGCCTGGTTCGTGACTTCGAGTTGATTCTCGGGCCCGAGGGCCGTGCTGCTGTCGCAGGCGCCGAGGGCAAGGGTGCCCGCGAGCAGGCCCCATCCGAGGGGTTTCCAGTTCATCGTCAGCTCCTTGTATTGAGGGTTCGGGTCCACACGTCAATGCACCAGCAGCGTGCGCAGGGCGAGCAGGCACTCGGCCATCCCGCTGCGCGTCGCCGGATCGGGCGCGGTCAGCAGGCCCTGAAGCGCCCGATCCGCACCATCCGGCCCTATCACGACGGCCCGGTACTCGGATGCTGGACCGAACGCCAGCAGGGTCACGTACCCGGCGAAGCGCGCCATCCGTCCGACAAGCACGTGGTAGCTGACGCCGCCATACTGCCAATCCGCCACGCGTGCCACGGAACTCATAGGTCGAGCCACCATCGTTCCTCCAGATAGGATTGGGGCGCATCTACGCGCCCGGCACGGAGTCAAAGCAACCGACGGACCCGGGGGAGCCGTGCCCGAGCATCGTTCCGTAAGTCCATATGCATCATGGAGATATCCGCGCTGTGGCAGGTCGCGTCCTGGCGTTTGACGTTGAGCCAGTCCGGGGCGGCCTGTGCCGTTTCGTGGCAGCGAATCGTCCGGGTCGCGTCAGTGGGCCCGCGGAACGGACCGGACGCGGGGCGCCTGGGGTATGGAACATCCGCCGGCCGGGAGCATCGCCCAGCCCCCGCTCCTGGCCATGCAGGATCGCTCCAGACGCCTCAACAGGAGACAGCCGTGGCCCGAATCCCGCGGATCCCCGTGATGTGCGCGGTTGCGCTCGCCCTGCCGATCCTCTTCATCAGCGCACCGACGCTGCCCGCCCAGGCGGGTCCGCGAGATCGGCTCCTGGTCGCGGTCGACTGGCTCGCGCAACACCTTCGCGATCAGGACGTCGTAGTCCTTCACGTCGGTAACGCGGACGACTACGCGCGGGAGCACATCCCGGGCGCGGTCTTCGCGGACCTGCGCGCGGGCCTGAGCGCGCCGTCGTCCCACGGCGAGGGGCTCGTGCTCGAGATGCCGGACTCCGCGCTCCTCGAGACGACGCTGCGCGCCATGGGCATCGGGGACCGCGGCACGATCGTCGTCTACTGGGGCAGTGAGTGGGTCACGCCCACGACCCGCGTCCTGTACACCCTCCTCTGGGGTGGCCTGGGAGACCGGACCGTCCTGCTCGACGGCGGGCTGGGCGCCTGGAAGGCCGCGGGCGGCGAGATCACCGCCGAGGTGCCGGCCCCGTCGCCGGGCGCCGTCACCGTGCGGCCGCAGCCCGCGCGCGTGGTGACCGCCGACTGGGTGCAGGCCCACACGGCCACGCCGGGCTACCGGATCGTGGACGGGCGCGCGGCCGCGTTCTACGACGGAATCCGCGAGGATCGCGGCAAGGCGGGGCACATCCCGGGCGCCGGCGGCCTGCCGTGGACCCAGCTCGTGGACGAGGAGCTGCGTTTCAGGAGCCCGGCCGAGTTGCGCGCGCTGTTCGACGCCGCCGGAGTGAAGCCCGGGGACACGGTCGTGGCCTACTGTCACATCGGGCAGTACGCCACTGCCGTGATCTTCGCGGCACGGACGCTGGGCCACGAGATCGTGCTGTACGACGGCGCGTTTCAGGATTGGGCCGCCCGCGGACTTCCCGTGGAGAGTTCCAACTGAACGCGTCCCCGAGGCGGCGGGCCCAACCCTACCTGAACCCCTACCTCGCCGGAGTCGGGATCGGCGTGGTCCTGTTGCTGGCGTTCGTCATCATGGGCCGGGGATTGGGCGCGTCCGGCGCGTTCTCCACCGCGATCGCGAGCGGCGTTGCGCTCGCGGCCCCGGACCATGCGGCGGCCAACGCCGCCTATGCGGCCTATGCGCCCAACGGACCCGCCAGCCTCCTCACGGACTGGCTGTTCATCGAGATCGTCGGGGTCACGATCGGTGGGCTCGCCTCGGCGCTGCTGGCGGGCCGATTCCGGATTGCGGTGGACCGGGGCCCGCGCGTCAGCGTGCGGGGCCGGCTCGCCTGCGCGCTCGGGGGTGGCGTGCTCATGGGCATCGGTGCCAAGCTCGCCCGCGGCTGCACCAGCGGCCAGGCCCTGACCGGCGGCGCGCTCCTGAGCGTGGGGAGCTGGTTGTTCATCCTGGCCGCCTTTGCCGCCGGCTACCTCGTGGCCCCCCTCGTGCGACGGGCGTGGACCTGATGGCCCCGCTCGCGGACTTCGGATTCGTGGGGGCGTCCACCGGACTCCTGATCGCCCTTGGTCTCGGAGTGGCATTCGGCTTCTTCCTCGAGCGGGGCGGCCTGGGAAACGCCGTGAAGCTCGCGGGCCAGTTCTACCTCACGGACTTGACGGTTTTCAAGGTGATGTTCGCGGCGATCGTGACGGCCATGCTCGGCCTGTTCTGGCTCGCGGTGGCCGGCGTGGTGCAGCTGCCGCTCGTGTTCGTGCCGTCCACGTTCGTGCTCCCCCACATCGCGGGCGGCGTCGTCTTCGGCGTAGGATTCGTGGTCGGCGGCCTCTGCCCCGGCACCTCCTGCGTCTCGGCGTCCAGCGGGCGACTCGACGGACTCGCGGTCATGGGCGGGGTGATGCTGGGCATCCTCGTCTTCAACGAGGCCTTTCCGCTGATCGAGGCGTTCTACCGCGCCACGCCGCTCGGGCCGGTGACCGTTCCCCAGGTGCTCGGATTGCCGCACGGCGTCATGGTGGCGGCCACGGTGGCCGCGGCGCTGCTGGGCTTCGCGGCGGCGGAGCGCCTCGAGCGGCGCGCGCGGCCGGGGCGGGAATGACGCGCGGCACTGTGGTGCTCGGCACCGCCGCGGCCGCGCTGGGTGCGCTGGCCGGCGTCCTGGCGCTCACCGGGACCGAGGCGGCGGCGCTCGACCGGCCGCTGGCCGCACTCGTCGAAGCCAACCGCCTCTCGGCGCTCGACGTGGCGGCGTGGCTGCGGGACCGGAAGCCCAACCTCACGATCTTGGACGTGCGACCCGACTCCGCGGCTTTCGCAGAGTTCCACCTTCCGCGCGCGCGCCATGCGTCGCTCGCGGAGCTTCGTGCGCTCACGCGGGACCCGGGGATGACGATCGTGGTCTACGGCGATGGGGGTGATCTGGCGGCCCGCGCCTGGGTCGTGCTCCGGGTGCTGGGCCACGACACGGTCCGCGTGATGCCCGACGGCGTCGGCGACTGGCTGGCCGCCGTCCTCAATCCCACGCTGCCGAGCGACGCCACGGCCGAGGCGCGGGACGCCTTCGCCACGCAGGCGGAGCTGAGTCGCTACTTCGGCGGCCTGCCACGGATCGTCCCGCCCGGCGAACACGCCGACTCCACAGCGACGGCCGCCACCCTGCTGCAACGCACGTCCCGTCGAGGATGCGCATTCTGAATGCAGAGTTGAAGATTGCAGAGTGCTGATTGTCAGCGGTCAACGAAACTCGCGCACGTCACTCTTCACCCTTTCACGCTTCATCTCTACTCTGCACTCTGCACTCCCATCACGTTCGGACTCGGCGCGGCCGCAGGTCGTCGGTGACGGCCACGACGAGGCGTTCCACGAGTCGGCCGTAGGCGCTGTTGGGGTCCTCGGCGCCGAAGTACGGGCGGCCGTTGGCGATGCCCACCTCGCCCACGGTCTCGGTCGCGCGGGCGCTTCGGCTCCAGAGCGTGCCGCCCGACGCGGTGGAGAGGAGGCGCACCGTGAGCTCGACGCTCACGGTCGCCTCCACGTGGGCCCCGCCGAACGGCGGCAGGATCCCGCGGGGCTTCACGTCCGACACCACGAGATGACCCACGAAGACCGCGGGGACCCCGTGCTCGGTGCCGATCCGCTGCGCCGCCCGGGGGCCCAGGGTCGGTTCACCCACGGCCGCGAGGACCGCCTCGGCGTCACCCAGCTCGAGCAGCTCGATCCCGTCCTGGCCCGCCAGGGCCGCTTCGGCGAACCGCCGGGTCGCCACTTCGTGCAGGGTGCCCTGCGCGTTCTCGATGGTGAACGTCACCAGCGCGAGCGGCGTGTGGGGCCGCAGGTCGAGCCGCGGCGCCACCCAGGCGTACTTGGCGCAGCCGGTGACCACAACCAGGAGGGTCAGGAATGTCGCTCGCATGGAAGCTCCTGTAAGGCGCCCGCCAGCGTGTGCCTCCCCACGCCTGAAGGCAGGGAGCGGGGTTCAACGAACATTGCTGAACGCAGACTGCGGAGTGCAGATTGGGTACTCACTTCCCCCAATCTGCACTCTGCCCTCTGCAATCGGAACTCCCCATGCCCGCACTCCACCGTCTCGATCGGCGCGCCTTCATGGCGTACTTCTCCGGCCTCGGCCTGGGCTCCACGCTCCTCCCCGGCGCGCTGTGGGCGCGGCTCCAGGACGCCAAGGCCATTACGCGGGACCTGCTGGACGAGGCGGAGAAGGTGGCCGGGCTCGATTTCACCGACGCCGAACGCGACCTGATGCTCGAGGATCTGAACGACCACCTCGAGGGGTACCAGCGGCTTCGTGCCATCAGTATCGGGAACCAGGTGCGACCGGCCCTGTCGTTCGACCCCGCCGTGCCCGAAGCGGCGTTGCCGAAGGAGCGCCGGCCCCTGGTGGCGAGCCGCCCCGCCGGCCTGCGGCGACCGGCGGACCTCGAGGCCCTGGCGTTTCGGCCGGTGACCGAGCTGGCGGAGCTGGTGCGGACGCGGCAGGTGACCGCCACGGAGTTGACGCAGCTGTACCTCGCGCGGCTCAAACGGCATGGGCCCGCGCTCGAGTGCGTGATCGAGCTGACCGAGGCCCGTGCGCTGCGCCAGGCCGCTGACGCCGATCGCGAGATTGCGGCCGGCCGGTACCGGGGGCCGCTGCACGGCATCCCGTGGGGCGCCAAGGACCTGCTCGCGGTCCGGGACTACCGGACCACCTGGGGAGCCAAGCCGTTCGAGGACCAGCGGATTGACGACGACGCGACCGTCGTGCGGCGCCTCGACGAGGCCGGCGCGATCCTGGTGGCCAAGCTCACGCTGGGGGCGCTGGCGTGGGGCGACGTCTGGTACGGCGGCACGACCAAGAACCCGTGGAATCTCGCGCAGGGCTCGAGCGGCTCGTCGGCGGGGTCATCCGCCGCCACGGTTGCGGGACTCGTGGGCTTCGCGATCGGGAGCGAAACGCTGGGCTCGATCGTGTCGCCCGCCACGCGCTGCGGCGCCACCGGGCTCCGGCCCACGTTCGGGTTCGTGAGCCGCGCGGGTGCCATGGCGCTCTCCTGGAGCATGGACAAGCTCGGTCCCCTCTGCCGCACCGTGGAAGACTGTGCGCTCGTCATGGCCGCCATCCACGGACCCGACGGCAAGGACCCCACCGTGCGCGACGCGGCGTTCACGTGGGACGGCACGGCCGGCATCCGCGGGATCCGCCTGGGATACCTCGCGAGCGCGTTCGAACGGGAGCGGGGCGAGACCGGCGCCGAGTGGCGGGCGTTGGACCTGGCGGCGCTCGAGACGATGCGGCGGCTGGTGCCGGATCTGGCCGCCGTGGAGCTGCCCGACGGCGACCGCTACCCGCCCAGCGCGATGGGCTTCATCCTGTCCGTGGAAGCGGCGGCCGCGTTCGACGAGCTGACCCGCACCAACCGCGACGACCTCATGGTCCGCCAGGTGCGGAACGCCTGGCCCAACGTGTTCCGGGCGTCACGGCTCGTTCCGGCGGTCGAGTACATCAACGCCAATCGCCTCCGGACCCTGCTCATGGGCGCCATGGACCAGGCGCTGAAGGACGTGGACGTGGTGATCACGCCGTCCTACGCGCCGCGGCTGCTCCAGTACACCAACCTCACCGGCCACCCGGCCGTGGTCGTGCCGAACGGCTACCGCGCCGGCGACGGCACACCGACGAGTATCTCGTTCATCGGGCACCTGTTCGGCGACGCCAGGGTCCTGGCGGTGGCCAAGGCCTGGCAGGACGCCACGGACTTCCATACGAAGCATCCGCCGAGGTTCGCGTGATCACCCGGCGGGAGTTCGTGGAAGCCACGGTCTCGGCGGTCCCGGCGGTTGCCCTCACGGGCATCCATCGCGCTCATCCTGCCGACCTCTTCCAGATCTCCCTCGCCGAGTGGTCGCTCCATCGTGCGCTCCAGGCCGACGCCCTGGACCATCTCGACTTTCCGGCAGTGGCCCGCGCGGACTACGGGTTGGACGCCGTAGAGTACGTGAACACGTTCTTCAAGGACAGGGCGCGCGACGCGGCGTATCTCCGCGATCTGAGGGCCCGCGCCGACGACCACGGCGTCCGCTGCCTGCTCATCATGTGCGACGGCGAAGGCGCCATCGGTGACCCGGATCCCGCGGCCCGCGCGCAGACCGTCGCGAACCACCACCGGTGGGTGGAAGCGGCGGTGGCGCTCGGCTGCCATTCGATCCGCGTCAACGCGCAGTCCCGCGGGACGCCGGGCGAGCAGCGCGCGCTGGCCGCGGACGGCCTGCGGCGCCTCACGGAATTCGGCGACGGCCACGGGATCAACGTGATCGTGGAGAACCACGGCGGCCTGTCGTCCAACGGCGCGTGGCTCGCGAGCGTGATCCGGGCGGTGGACCACGCGCGCTGCGGCACGCTGCCCGACTTCGGCAACTTCCGCGTCTCGGCGGACGAGTGGTACGACCGCTACCAGGGGGTGGCCGAGCTGATGCCGTTCGCCAAGGCGGTGAGCGCCAAGTCCCACGATTTCGACGAGCGCGGCAACGAGCGTCACACGGATTTCCGGCGCATGCTGCGCATCGTGCTGGACGCCGGCTACCACGGCCACGTGGGGATCGAGTACGAGGGCGACCGCCTGGACGAGCCGAGCGGCATCGTGGCGACGCGCACGCTGCTGGAGACGGTGCGCGACGAGCTGTCCGAGCGCCGCTGAGGTGGCCGCCTCCGGCACCGGCTGATACATTCGCCACGACGCCCCCCAACCGGAGCCCAGCCGGTCCCGTGCATCACGCCGATACGATCGCCCGGAGATTCGCCGCCCTCGCGGCCCTCGGTCTCGAGCGCGTGGACGTGGTGCCGGTGGAGACCGAGGCGTACCCGGTGGGCCAGCGCGCCTGGAAGGTGGTGCAGGCCCGCGCCGCCATGGGCACACGCGTTGCTATCACCAGCATTGTCGGCTCCCGGCAGCGCGCGGTGGACGCGTGCGCCGCGGCGTTCGACGAGATGGACCGGCTGATCGGCCTGCTCAACCGGTACGACCCCCGTTCGGCCCTGAGCACGCTCAACGAAGCGGGCCGGCTGGATCATCCGCCCCCCGAGCTGCATCACGTGCTCGATGCCGCGGCCGGCGTGCACCGGACGAGCGACGGCGCGTTCGACGTCACGGTCGCGCCCCTGCTCTCGCTGTTCCGCGAACGGCTGGCGGGTCCTGTCCCCTCGGAACCCGGGGCGGGCGAAATCCGCGACACGCTCGAGCGGATCGGCGCGCGGCACCTGGCGGTCTCCCGCCGCCGCGTGACCCTGGCGCGCGACGGGATGGAGGTCACGCTCGACGGAATCGCCAAGGGCTATATCGTGGACGCGATGGCGGGGGTGCTCGACCGGCACGGCATTGGGCAGTACCTCCTGGACGCCGGAGGCGACATCCGGGTCCGCGGCACGCGGGAGGCCGGACACCCGTGGACGGTGGGCATCCGGGATCCGGCGGGCCAGGGCCTCTATCCCGAGGTCCTCCACCTGGACGGTGGGGCGGTGGCCACCTCCGGGAGCTACGAGGCCCATTTCGGTGACGACCTGGCGTTCCATCACATCGTGGACGCGGCCACCGGCCGGTCGCCGGGCGCGGCCCTCAGCGTTTCGGTCCGCGCGCCCACCGCGGAAACGGCGGATGCCCTGGCCACCGCGGTGTTCGTGCTGGGACCGAAGGCGGGCACGACCCTCGTGGACGGGCAGCGCGGCTGCGGATGCCTGGTGGTGGGGCGGGACGGACGACAGTGGAAGTCACGGCGGTGGAGGAGCATCCCTCTCACGGACGGAGACGAGGCAGGCCCATGACGCACGCGACGGACAAGCCGTACTCGGGCTTCCAGCTCGGCGCGCTGGTGACCCTCCGGCTGCTCATCGGCTGGCACTTCTTCTACGAGGGCCTGGCCAAGCTGCTCAACCCGTACTGGACGGCGGCCGAGTACATAGACCAGGCATCCTGGCTGTTCGCCGGCCTGTTCAAGGGGATCGCGGCGAGCCCCGGTGCCGTGACCGTGGTGGACGTGCTCAACGTCTGGGGCCTCATGGCCATCGGGCTCGGCCTCATCGTGGGGCTGCTGACTCGCGGTGCCGCCATTGCCGGCGTGGTGGTCCTGATGCTGTACTACATCGTGGCGCCGCCCTTCGTAGGGCTCACGTATGCGATGCCCACCGAGGGCAGCTACCTCGTGGTGAACAAGGTCCTGATCGAGGCGATCGCCCTGCTGGTGCTGATCGCGTTTCCCACCGGGCGCCAGTTCGGGCTCGACGGAGTGATCTTCCGGAAGCGGCCGGCGTGAGGAGCGAACCATGAGCGACGAACGCAAAGAGACAGGTGGGTCGGGCGGCGACGACTGGACGAAGGTGAGCCGGCGCGGGTGGCTCAAGGCTCTCGCCTCGATTCCGGTCCTGGGCGTCTTCTTCTACAACTTCCTGCGGAAGAAGGCGGCGGACGACGCCAAGAAGCAGGCCATTCTGGCCGAGCTGGGCGTCGGCGAGAGCGGGCCGGCCATCATCGAGCATGCCATCAGCCGGCCGCCCAGCCGGCGGATCCGGCTGGGGATCATCGGGTACGGCGGCGAGGGAGAGTCCCTGGTCCGGCACGCGGGCTTCGCGGCTCCCGAGTGGATCGAGGACGCCCGCAAGCGCGTGGCGGAGAATCCCCGCGACAAGCAGCTCGAGACCTACCTCACGCAGGACGACCTCAACGTGGCCTTCACGGCCGTGTGCGACGTGTTCGACGTGCGGGCGGAGCGGGGCATTGCCGCGTCGGCGACGGACGTGAAGCCGGGCAGCGGCGGTGCCAACCCGCCGGCCAAGCGGTACCTGCGGTACACGGACATGCTGGAGAGCGGCGACGTGGACGCGGTCATCATCGGGACGCACGACGCCTGGCACGCGCGCATGGTCGTGGACGCCGCGGCGACGGGGATCCACGTGTACTGCGAGAAGGCCATGACCCGGACCGAGGAGGAGACGCGCGCCGTCTACGACGCCGTCACCCAGTCGAACATCGTGTTCCAGCTCGGCCACCAGAACCGCCAGTCCGAGGCGCACAACAAGGCGCGCGAGGTGATCGCGGCCAACATCCTGGGTCCCATCACGCTGGTCGAGTCCACCACCAACCGCAACACGCCCTGGGGCGCCTGGGTGTGGGACATCCACGAGAAAGGGAACCCGGAGACCATTGACTGGGCGCACTTCCAGGAGACCGCACCCAACCAGGTGCCGTTCAGCAAGGAACGCTTCTTTCGGTGGCGCTGCTGGTACGACTACGGCACCGGCCTCGCGGGCGACCTCCTGTCCCACGAGTACGACGGCGTGAACCAGATCCTCCAGGCGGGCATTCCCGCCACGTGCGTGGCATCGGGCGGGATCTACTACTTCAAGGACGGGCGGGACGTGCCCGACACGTTCCAGGCGGTCTACGAGTATCCCGACCGCGACCTCACGTTCGTGTACAGCGCGACCCTGGCCAACGGGCGCGACCGCGGGCTCGTGTTCATGGGCCACGACGCCTCCATGCGCGTGGGCGGGAGCCTCTCCGTCCAGGCCGAGCACGATTCCACGCGGTACGAACAGAAGATCAAGGACGGGTTCATTGACCCCTCCGAGCCCATGTTCACGTACCGGCCCGGCTTCAAGGGCATTGACGCCGTCACGTCGGCCACGGAACGCTATTTCGCGAGCCGCGGCCTGCTCTACACGTACCGCGGCGGCCGCCGCGTGTCGGCCTATCACCTCCTGATCGCCGAGTGGCTCGACGTCATCCGCAATGGCGGCGAGACAAGCTGCAACATCGAGCGCGGCTTCGAGGAAGCGATGACGTGCCACATGGCCACGAAATCGTATCTCGAGGGGCGGAAGGTGAGCTGGGACCCGGTGCGGCGGAGGATCGTGTGACGACGGGAGCGACGGGATGAGCCCCAAGGTCCGCCTCGGCGCCATGATGTTTCTCCAGTACGCGATCTGGGGTGCGTGGGCGCCCGTGCTGTCGTCGTACCTGATCACGGACCTGGGGTTCTCCGGGGGCCAGGTCGGGTGGATCTACGCCCTCCTCCCGCTGGCCACCATCATCGCGCCGTTCATCGGTGGACAGGTGGCCGACCGGTACTTCGCGTCCGAGCGGGTGATCGGGTTCCTGGCGGTCACGGGCGGCGTCGTGCTGATCGTGGTGGCGCGCACCACGGATTTCGGCGTGATGGCGGGGCTGATGCTGCTGTACAGCCTGCTCTATGCGCCCACGCTGGCGCTCACCAACTCGATCGCCATGATCAACCTCAAGGACTCGGAGGAGGAGTTCGGGCGGATCCGGGTGTGGGGCACGCTGGGCTGGATCGCGGCCGGGTTGATGCTCACCGGGTGGCGGCGGCTCGGGGAGGGGGGCGTGCTCCCGGTCGTGGCGGGGGACACGCTGCTGCTCGGCGGACTCCTGTCCATCGTGATGGGGCTCCAGTCCTTCACGCTGCCGCACACGCCGCCCCGGCGCGAGGGCGTGAATCCGTGGGCGTTTGCCGAGTCGCTGAAGATGCTCCGGTCGAAGGACTTTGCCATCTTCGTCGGCATCACGTTCGTCGTGGCGACCGAGCTGGAGTTCTACTACATCCTCACCGCGCCGTTCCTCCAGGGGCCCATCGGCGTTTCGGGCGCGAACATCCCGGCGGTCATGACCATCGGCCAGCTCGCCGAGATCTTCGTCATGGCGTTCTTCCTGTCGAAGGCGTTGAAGAAGTACGGCATGCGGCGCACGCTGGCCATTGGCGTGCTGGCGTGGCCCATCCGCTACGTGATCTTCGCCATCGGCAGTCCCGGCTGGCTCGTGATCGCGTCGCTGGCGCTCCACGGGTTCTGCTACGTGTTCTTCTTCGTGGCCGCGTTCATCTACGTGGACAAGGTGGCGCCACCCGATGTCCGCGCGTCGGCCCAGAGCCTGATCGCCATCGTGTCCCTGGGCTTCGGCCGCTTCCTGGGCAGCCTGTTTGCCGGCGGGATCCGCGACTTCTTCACGGCGGACGGCGTCACGAACTGGACGGCCGTGTTCCTGGTGCCGTGCGCGCTCACGATGCTTTGCGCCGTCGCATTTCTGGTGTTCTTCCGGGAGCGGCCAGTACCGCACGCGCAGGGAGCCGCGGTATGACCGCCGCGACCGCATTGTCCGCCTCATGAAGCCCGACCGCCTGGGCATCGGCATTATCGGCGGCGGGTTCGTGGGGCGGTTCCACGTGCGCTCGTGGGTGGGCGTCCGGGACGCCGACATCCTGGGCGTCGCAAGCCGGAGCCGGAAGAGCGCCGACGACACGGCGGCCCTCGCGCGGTCGCTCGGCGTGGGGAACGCCAAGGCGTATCCGTCGGTCACGGCCATGGTCTCGGACCCCGCGATTCACGCGGTCTGGATCTGCGCGCCCAACTTCACGCGGGTGCAGGTGATGGAGGAGATTGCGGCGGCCGTCAAGCACGGCGGCGCGTCGTTGATCGGCATCGCGTGCGAGAAGCCGCTAGGACGGACGTCGGCGGAGGCGCGACGCGTGCGGCAGCTGGCCGGCGAGATCGGCGCCCAGGACGGATATCTCGAAAACCAGGTCTTCGCTCCGGCCATCACGCGGGGCAAGACGATTCTCTGGAGCCGCGGTGCCGCGCTCACCGGCCCGCCGTATCTCGCGCGCGCGGCCGAGGAGCACAGCGGGCCGCACATGCCGTGGTTCTGGGACGGCGAGCTGCAGGGCGGGGGCGTGCTCAACGACATGATGTGCCATTCGGTGGAGGTCGCCCGGTTCCTGCTGACCCGGCCCGGCGCCCGGCGCGACACGCTCACGCCCCTGAGTGTCTCCGCCCACACGTCGTGCCTCAAGTGGCAGCAGCCGCACTACGCGGCCCAGCTCGAGAGCCGCAGCGAGGGGCGGCTCGACTACGGGAAGCGACCGTCCGAGGACTTTGCCCGGGCGCTGATCACGTACCGGGCCGACGACGGGGGGGAGCGGATCGTCGAGGCCACCACGTCGTGGTGCTACGTGGGCGCGGGGCTCCGGCTCAGCATGGAGCTGCTCGGTCCTGAGTACGCGCTCTCCGTGAACTCGCTCGACGCCGGCCCCAAGATCTTCTTCAGCCGGGAGGTGAAGGGCTCGGCGGGCGAGGACCTGGTCGAGAAGCAGAACGCCGAGCAGGGGCTCATGCCGCTGCTCAGCGACGAGGAGGCGGAGTACGGCTACACGGCGGAGAACCGCCACATGGTGGAGGCATTCCGGGCCGGCCGGCGGCCGGACGAGAACTTCGATGACGGGGTGGCCGTGGCGGACCTGCTGATGGCCGCGTACATGAGCGCTGAGCAGGGGCGGACGGTGCCGTTCCCGCCGGAGGGGCTCGAGAGCTTCGTACCGGCGGTGGCGCGCGGCGCCTGGAACCCGGCGGCGCAACGGGGGGCACGATGAGACGGTCGCGAGCGGTTTTGGTGCTGGGACTCACGCTGGGGGTGATGCCGATGAGTGCCAACTGCGTGGCCCAGCAGGGCGACGGCACGCCGCCGGGATTCGAGCGGATCCTGCGGCTCCAGAGCGGGCGGTACCACAAGCACGGCTGGAACCACTACGGGCCGGGCCACTTCGAGCTGGATCCCGAGACCGGGGTGCTCACGGCGCGCGGGGGCATGGGGCTCTTCTGGTACGCCGCGCAACAGTACGGCGACTTCGTGCTCGAGCTGGAGTTCAAGTGCGCGGACACGCACACGAACTCCGGGGTCTTTCTGCGCGTGCCCGACGTCCCCACCAGCGACGACTACATCTACCACAGCTTCGAGATCCAGATTGATCAGGCGAGCGCGGGGGTGCACTCGACCGGGGCGGTCTACGACGCCGAGGCGCCTACCCGGGCCGCGTCGCGGTTCCCTGGAGAGTGGAATCATTTCCGGATCACGTTCCAGGGCAAGCGCATCACGGTGGTGCTGAACGGGGTGACGGTGGTGGACTGGGAGGCGGAGCCGCGGGGGAAGGTGCGCGACTTCGCGCCGCGGGGATACATCGGACTCCAGAATCACGATGATCGGAGCCCGGTGTATTTCCGCAACATCTTTGTCCGGGAGCTTCCGTAGCGACCCGAACGCCGAGGAGGACCGATGCGGGAGACACCTGGCGATACGTCAACGGACGTGGCGCTGCCTCGGGCGGTCATCGCCGGGGCGGTCGCCGCGCTGGTTGGTGGTGGGCTGTGGGCGCTGGTCGTGATCGGCACCAAGTACGAGGTGGGGTGGCTCGCGTGGGGTGTCGGGGCGCTGGTGGGCGTCGTCATGTCGCGGGCGACCCCGGCGCGCGGCCAGACCGTCGCTCTCCTCGGGGCGGTGATCGCCGGGATCGGGCTGCTGAGCGGCAAGGCCCTGATCGCCGCCTATACGGTGAGCGCGCGCTCCGTGACCCAGGAGATCGTGTCGGACAGCACGCTCGTGCTCCAGGCGGCCTCGTGGCACCTGGACACCGAGATCGGATGGCCGGAGGGCATCCAGACGCAGCTCGACGCGCTGGGGGGCGACGACACGCTGTCGGACGCCCTGTGGCAGGAGATGATGGCGGCGAGCGCCGCGCACGCCGGCGCGTGGACGTCGGCCGACAGTTCCGCGATCGCGGCGGCGTACGCGGATGCGATCCTGGTACGGCTGGGGACGCTCGACCGCCTGCGCATGCAGTTCGGGCTGTGGGACCTGCTCTGGTTTGGACTCGCGGTGGTCACGGCGTTCCGGATCCTGCGCGCGGGGCCGCAGCCTAGTCCAGATCCTTCTTTGCCGACTTGATGAATCTGCCGAAGGCGCGATCCTTCTTTCTCCGTTCTGCATAGGGACATCTGATAGAACGCGGATTCATCCCTCCGTTTCAGGTAATTCTCATAGTGTTCCTGGCCGATCACGCCGGACTGCACGGCCTCGAGTACCGCGCAGCCTGGCTCGTTCGTATGGCGGCAGTCACGATAGCGGCAGCCCACCGCCGTCGAGACGAATCAGCTCGCGGAGTCTCGCGACTCTACTGTGGCGCATAGTGGCCTTGGGCAGCACGGGTGAGGTGGCCGTCGTCAGCCGCACTTGGGGATGCCCTCCAGCCAACCGGGTGGCGTCCATGTGCCGACCGCAATCGCACATGTGAGGGAATAGTCCGGAAGAACAAGGACGCCGGCCCAGCCTCGCCGGTCGCCAGAGAGGATGGCAAGGGCTCCTTCCGCCGGGGCGAAGAACGGAAGACTATCCGCCGTGTGCGCGTACTGAGCGTGATCCGCATAATACGATTCTTGGATGCCGATGAGTGTTGATAGGGCGGTGAGGATCTCCGCAGCACCGGGAGTGGCAAGTTTCCCGATGAGGTCAGCGCTTGCGACTGGCGGCGCATCGTTGGCGGTTATGAGAGGCTCGCTGTTCGTATGAGCGTCCGGAGTGTAGGCGTACATCCGGACGTGCTCAAGGTCGTCATCATCCATCCAGCGGCCGAGGATGAAATCGGACCCGAACTGAAAGGGCTCAAGACCAAGCGGCAGGGCAGCCGTTCCGACGGCGCGTCCGGTACCGTCATACGCGGTCCACTGCCGTCGATCTGATGGGCGAGTCACCCACAGCAGACCGCCATCGAGCCGAGCCATCAGAAGTCGGAGCGCTGGCTCGCGGTCGGTGCTGTGGATCGAGTCCACGAGGCGTGCTACGGCCCCACGATGGGCTGGCATGACGCCTTCCAGCCAGAATCCCCGGTAGAGCCACGTGTCCCAGGGGAACGTCAGCGTATCCCCCGGAGGCATCGCGAGGACGCGGACGAATGCGCCGTTGAAATCGAAGAGTGAAAAGCGCCTCAGACGGGCGTCCCAGACGAGCAGCGAATCGCCGTGATACGGAAGGAGTGTGAGGTCGCCAGTGAACTCCCCCGGTCCGCCACCCCGCCCACCTACTGATGTCAGATAGTCACCGCTGGAGTCGAAGTAGCGGAGCTCCGACGAACCGCTGTTCGCGACCACGATTCGCCCATCGGCGAGGCGGACTGCACCGCTGACACGGTAGAGCTCCTGAGAAGGGTCACCGCTCGCGCGACCGATCTCCACAGACGGCCCCGAAGCCAGTTGCAAGATGGTGGGGGGGTCTGGCTCAGGATCGGAGGATTGGCAGCCGGTCGCGGCGGCAAGCAGGAGGAGTAGCAGAAGGGCCGCATCGTGGGACGTCATGCGCAGGGACTCCAAGCAGGGATTCGGGCCTGCCCCGCGCGATCCGGCACCAGCGCATTCACCCGGCCTCGCCCCAGGAGAACGGTCGTCTTTGTCCACGTCCTGAAGGCCGTCGGCGGCCGGAGCGCGATCCCCGCGCGGCGTAACCCCGGAGCCCTCAACCGACCGGGCGCGCGTCGCCGTCCAGATGGTCCTCGAAGAAGCGCACGAAGTCCGCGGTCTCTCCGGGGCTCTCGTGGCCCACCAGGAGCTCCTGCATGGGATGCACTTCTCCGCGCGCCACAAACTCCTCCAGGGAGAGCCCGAAGCGTACGCGGCAGAGGCGGTCGAAACCCTCGTGGAGGACCGGGTCGCGGCCGCGAAGGGTCTGGTGGTAGTTGAACAGCACCTTCCCGTCGTTCAGGGAGAACAGGTGCCGGAGGAACGGCGGCCAGGGACAGCGAAGGCACAGCGGCCCCGCGGCATCGTGCCCGGGACCGCCCGCTGCCGCGAAGTGCGCCCGCGCGCGCCGGTAGGCGTCGTTGTTCCAGACGGCCCCGAACCCGCCCTGGTCCGGCACGAGGGTGCCCATGTCGAAGGCCTCCTTCGACACTGCGTCACAAGGCGCCAGCTGGCCGCCGGGCTGGATGACCGAGTAGCCGTAGTGCCAGGAACAGCCCCTCGGCCAGTGCGCCGGGGCCGCCAGCGGGACCGGCGGCGACCACCCCACGCGCTGGGTGGCGAGGTGGCGAACCTCCGCGGGGACGGTCCATGGCGCTTCGCCTACCCGGTGGGCGGGCAGCCACGTCGGGTCGTCTATGAAGGCATCCCGGGCGTTGAAGTTGATGCCCAGCTTCCGGCAGTAGGCTTTCGCCAGCGGGATCTCGTGCTCGTTGTGGGCGAAGACGAGAAAGCTGTACGTGATGCAGGTGTCGGCGCCCAGCCGGTCCCGGGCGGCGACCAGACGCTCGAGGTTGTGCTTGACGCGCGCGATGTCGCCGCCGACCCGATGGATCTGGTAGGCCTCCTGCGTGAAGCCGTCAATCGAGGCCTGGAGGTGGTCCAGGCCCGAGTCCACCAGATCCTGAACCATGTCGTCCGAGAGGGAGAGGGAGAGGTGGGTGTGGATCTCGGTCTCGATGTGCCGCGCTTTGGCCTGGCGGATGAACGCCGGCAGCTGCCTGTTGTGGAGAGGCTCGCCGAAGTTGAAGAACAGGATCAGGAACACCTCGTCGCCGAGCTCGTCGAGCAGGCTTTCGAAGAGCGGCGCCGGCATGGTGAGTCGCCGGGTCCGGAACTGCACCGGGACCGCGGCCCCCGACCGCCGGCCCGCGTTCTCAATGCCCGTGGGACAGGTGGTACACCGCAGACCACAGGCATCGCAGGGATCCACGATCAGCACGTACGGCCGCGAACGGACCTCCACCTTGCCCGTGTACAGCTCGTACTTGACGCGCAAGAAGTTCCGGAACGCCGACGGATGCTGCTTTTGGAACGGCCGCTTGTGGCGGGCCATCTGTTCGGGCGAGGCCGGGAAGAAGCCGACCGGTGCGGCAGGCGGGTTGGCCGCGGGCGGTTCCCGATCCGGGTGGAAGCCGATCGCCGCCCGGCGATCCCCAGAGGCGGCGTGGACGCCGACCATGCTGGCGATGCTTCGGGCGGCCGCCCCGAATCTCGAGCGGGCTGCTTGGATGTACTTTCCCATGAACCCTCTGGCGAGCCGGGGCGTCCGCAGGGTGGGTCGACTCGCGTGAGATAGTACCGCGTGGGGGCCGGGCTGTCCAGCAAGGCGCCACCAGCCGCGGGCATCCCTCCACAAGGGGCGCAAGTCCCCTGCCAGGGCCCTCGCCGCGCTCGGATCGCCGGACGGTTCCGATCCGCATTGCGGCATGAACCGCCCGCCTGCGGCCCGGGTACGTTGTGTCACCCGGTTCATCCCGTATCCCGCTGCCGGACCGCAATCGGGTCTGCTTGCTCGGGGAAAAGGCGCTCCGCAATCAGCAGCGCCGGAGTGTGCCCTTGACAATCGCTCTCATAGAACGGACCGCGGTTCTGCTGCGCTTCGCCGCTGCGGTCAGCCCGCACGGACTCGTCTGATGCGGCCGAGATCGGGGGCCTCAGCCGCTTGCGCGTGGTACAAATCCCACCGCAGCTGAAGATTCATCCACAGATCCGGGGTCGTCCCGAAGTACTTGGCCAGCCGGAGCGCTGTCGCGGGCGTAATGCCGCGTCGTCCGTTCACCAACTCATTGACGCGCTGGTAGGGCACCCGGATGCCGGCGGCGAGCTCCCGCTGGGTCAGCCCCATGGGGTTCAGAAACTCCTCGCGGAGCATCTCCCCGGGATGGGTGGGTGCG
>DASWHL010000046.1:0-21546 GCA_036398175.1 Gemmatimonadales bacterium | reverse complement strand
GAGACGCTCCCGGTTCTTTGGAATGGCTCCCTGGATTCCGAATCGGCCCAGCCCGCGGCGCCGGTGCGGATGGAACAGCATCCAGATGGCGACCGCGTTGGTGAGCCCCCCCGCCAGGGCCCCGAAGCCAATGGTGACGAGCGCCTGGAGCCACAGGGTGTCGGTGGGCACGCCGGAATCTCCGCGCGCGGGGAGGGAATGACAACGGGGGATGGCCGATAGCCGAAAGCCGATAGCCGATGGCCGATGGCCGATGGCCGATGGACGAAAGCCGAGGGCCGATGGGCCGGCCTCGGGTCGGCAACGGAATCGCGGGTCATTACACCGCGCGGCCAACCGGCGTTCGGCTAATCGGCCACGAACCGTCGGCCATCGGCCATCGGCAATCGGCAAATCGAGTATCCCCGACCCTCCCCCTGGCGTCCCGAACTCCCTATATTACAAGGCTCTATGTTCGCAGCGTTGTCCGAGCGTCTCACGGCGGTCCTGCGCGACCTGACCGGCCGCGGCGTTCTGACTGAAGACGCGGTGCGGGACGGGCTGCGCGAGATCCGGCTGGTGCTCCTCGAGGCGGACGTGAGCTACGAGCTCACCCGGCGCTTCACGGAGCGTATCCGCGAGCAGGCGGTGGGGGTCACGGCCGTGAAGTCCGTGAATCCCGGCCAGCAGCTCGTCAAGATCGTGTACGACGAGCTGGTGCGGTTGCTGGGCGCCGAGCCGGCCGGCCTCCTGTACGCGTCCGTGGGGCCCACGGTGGTTCTGCTGGTGGGCCTCCAGGGGTCGGGCAAGACGACCACGGCCGCCAAGCTCGCCGCCCGGCTGAAACGCGAGCAGAAGGCGCCGTTCCTGGTGGCCGCCGACGTGTATCGGCCGGCCGCGGAAGAGCAGTTGCGGCAGCTTGGCGAGAAGGTCGGGGTGGGGGTGTTCGGGCCGCGGGATCACGGCGACGGGGATGAGGTGGTGGGGGTGATCCAGGCCGGCATCGCGGCGGCGGGAACGGCGCGCGCCCGGACGGTGCTCGTGGACACGGCGGGCCGGCTGCAGATTGACGCGGAGCTGATGGGCGAGCTGGTGCGGGTGAAGGAGGCGGTCCGTCCGCTCGAGATCCTGCTGGTCGCGGATGCCATGACCGGCCAGGATGCGGTCCGGATCGCGCAGGGGTTCCACGAGGCGCTGGGGATCACGGGCGTGATCCTCACCAAGCTGGACGGGGATGCCCGCGGCGGCGCGGCGCTCTCCATTCACGGGGTCACGGGCGCCCCGATCAAGTTCGTGGGGGTGGGCGAGCGCCTCGACGCGCTGGACGTGTTCGACCCCGCGCGGATGGCCGGCCGGATCCTCCAGCAGGGGGACGTGGTCGGGCTGGTGGAGCGGGCGCAGGCGGCGGTGGATCAGCAGGAAGCCGAGCGGCTCGCGCGGAAGGTGACCACGAAGCAAGGCATGGATCTCCAGGATTTCCTGGTGGCCATGCAGCAGGTGCAGAAGATGGGTCCGCTGGAGGGGTTGCTGGGCATGCTGCCCGGCATGCCGGCCAAGGCGCTCAAGCAGGCCAAGGTGGACCCGCGGCGGATCCGGCACACCGAGGCGATCATCCTTGCGATGACGCCCGAGGAGCGACGCCGGCCGGAGATCCTGAACGGCTCCCGCCGTGCGCGGATTGCCCGCGGGGCGGGCCGGACGGTCCAGGAAGTGAACCAGCTGCTGCAACAGTTCCAGCAGATGAAGCAGGTGATGAAGGGGATGGGGAAGCTGCGGACGCACTGACACACAGTCGCAGGAGAGCAGGGACAGAATGGCAACACGAATTCGGTTGCGCCGGATGGGGCGGAAGAAGCAGCCCGAGTATCGGATCGTCGTCGCGGAGCGGACGGACGCCCGGGACGGCCGGTTCATCGAGACCATCGGGCACTATCGGCCGCGTGAGAAGCCGGCGGTGATCCACGTGGACGACACCCGCGCGCGCGCGTGGCTCGCGAAGGGCGCCACGCCGTCGGAGACGGTGCGCTCGCTGTTCAAGCGCGCGGGCGTCTACGCGGCGCCGGCAGCCGCCGCGCCCGCCGCGACGGACACGCCGACGGCCTGAAGGCGGCACGAGGATGGCCGAGGCGGGCTACCTGGCGGTGGCGCGCTTCGCCAAGCCGCACGGACTCAAGGGTGAGGCGATCCTGTTCGTGCTCGCCGGGCGGGCGGAGGCGATCCTCGTTCCGGGGCGGGTGCTGACGCCGCTCGACGCGCAGGGACGGCCGTCGAGAGCGCCGTTGACGGTCGAGCGGGCGCGGCCGTACCACCGCCGCTGGCTGGTCAAGTTCGAGGGGATTGACGAGCGGACGCCGCTCGAGGCGTGGGGGCAGGTGACGCTGGCCATCCCCGACGATGGGGAGCCCGTGGACCCCGCGGACGATGGGACCGGGCCGCTCCGGGACCACGAAGTTCCCGGCGCCACGGTGCTGGCCGGAGGGAAGGTGATTGGCACGGTCCGGCAGGTGCTCGACGTTCCCGGAGGGCCACTGCTCGTCGTGGATGGGGACGGGCGGGAGCACCTGATTCCGTACCGGCCGCCCATCCTGGTGGAAACCGTGCGGGCCCGGCGCGAGATCATCGTGGACCCGCCACCCGGATTGCTGGAGCTGTAGTGCTGCGGATCAACGTGGTGACGCTGTTCCCCGACCTGTTCGCGGCGCCGTGCACGACGAGCATCCTGGGGCGGGCCGCGGCGGCGAGACTGGTGGCGTACCGGATAGTGGATCTGCGGGCCTACACCCACAACCGCCATCGGACGGTGGACGACTCCCCGTACGGGGGTGGGGCGGGGATGGTGATGAAGCCCGAGCCGTTTTACGAGGCCCTCGACGCGCTCGAGCCCGCGGGACCGGTGGTGCTGCTCTCGGCGCGCGGACGGGCGTTCGGCCATGCGGATGCGGTGCGGTGCAGCCTTGCCCCGGAGGTCACGCTCCTCTGCGGTCACTACAAGGACGTGGACCAGCGGGTGGCGGAGCGGGCAGGCGTGGAAGAACTGAGTGTCGGCGACTTCGTCCTGTCGGGCGGGGAGTTCGCGGCGCTGTGCGTGATGGATGCGGTGGTGCGCCTGCTGCCGGGCGCCCTCGGCGATCACGAGTCCGCCGCGTCCGACTCGCACTACGACGGGCTGCTGAGCCCGCCGAGCTACACGCGTCCGCCGGAGTATCGCGGACAGGCGGTGCCGGAGGTCCTGCTCAGCGGGGACCATGCCCGCATTGCCGAATGGCGGCGGGCGCAGGCGGAGGCGCTGACCAGGGCACGACGCCCGGATCTCTGGGCGCGCTACATTGAAGAGCACGGGCCCCAGGGGGCCCCCTGACGAGGGTGTGGACATGACGAAGATGAGCGACGTGCAGCGCGAAGGGCTGCGAACCGATCTGCCAGATTTCCTCCCCGGCGATACGGTCCGCGTGCAGGTGCGCGTCCGGGAAGGGGAGAAGGAACGGCTCCAGGCCTTCGAGGGCGTCTGCATCGGGCGGCGCGGTGCCGGCATCAGCGAGACGTTCACGGTGCGGAAGATCTCGGCGGGCGTCGGGGTCGAGCGCATCTTCCCGCTGCACTCGCCGAGCATCGCCAGCATTGACCTGGTGCGCCGGGGCCGGGTGCGGCGCGCGAAGCTCTACTACCTGCGCAATCTGTCCGGCAAGGCGGCGCGCATCCGGGAGAAGCGCGAGACCACCTGACGTGCCGGATCCCACGCTGGCGCGCGAGCGCGCGCTGTGGGCGGCCGGCGCCCGCCACGTGGCGGGAGTGGACGAGGTGGGGCGCGGCCCGCTGGCGGGTCCGGTCATTGCCGCGGCGGTGATTCTCCCCCGCGACGACCTGGCCTGGGACGGGCTGCGGGATTCCAAGCGCATGACGGCGGCCGAGCGGGATGCGGCCGCCGTCGTCATTCGCACCCGCGCGGTTGCCTGGGCCGTGGGTGCGGCCTCGGTGCGGGAGATTGACCGCGTGAACATCCTGCGGGCCAGCGTGCGCGCCATGCGGCGGGCCCTGGCCCGCCTGCGCGTTCCGCCCGATCACGTGCTCGTGGACGGCAATCCCGTCCCCGACCTCGGCTGCGACCACGAGGCCATCGTGGGCGGCGACAACCTCTGTCTCTCCATCGCGGCCGCGTCGGTGCTGGCCAAGGTCACGCGCGACCGCCTGATGCTGGCCCTCGGCCGGCGCTATCCGGGCTTCGCCTGGGAGAGCAACAAGGGCTACGCGACCGCGGCGCATCTGGCCGCGCTGGATGCGGCCGGCCCCACGCCGCACCACCGGCGGAGCTTCGAGCCGGTGGTGCAGTTGGGGTTGTTCAGAGCGGGATAGGCGTATTCCCCGTCATCCTCCCAGAAGCGATTGAGGGCCGGCGAGCGCGCCGGCCCTCATGCAGGGCTGGTAAGAGATATCGATGTCCCTCATACGGCGTCCTGCGGTCTTCGCTTCGCTGTGCTGCGGGTGCTCCCGTGAAACGCGTTCGACTGCTACTTCAGGTGCTTGTTCACGAACTTCGCCAGCTCGAACATGGTCGCTTGCGACTTGCCACCGAACAGCGGTCTGAGCCTGGCATCGGCGTTGATGTTGCGGCGGTTCTTCCTGTCCTGCAGGTTGTGCCGCTTGATGTACTGCCAGATCTTCTTCACCGCCTGCGTGCGGGGGAGTGCCCCACTCCCGACGACGGCGGCCAGCACCGCGCTCGGCGTCATCGGCCTCATGAACGCGGGATTGGGTTTCCGCTTCGACTTCTTCTTGGCCGGTCTGGCCTTCTTCTTCGCTGTCATGTTCACCTCACGAGAAGGGTGAGTACTCGCCCGCCAGCCCGTACATGGGCCCCAAAGTAAGCGTTTTTCCCTCTGGGACAAGAGGGTTTCCCCTCTGAAAACGTCCGTTTCCCCTCGGAAGCCACCCGGTTTCCCCTCGGCAGGGGTCCATTTCCCCTCTGAAACCAGGGCCGTTTCCCCCTGGAAGGGGGAGCGTCAACCCCTTCAGTGGCACCCGTTTTCCCCTCGGAAAACGCCCAGTTCCCCTCGGGCGCCGGGGGACCGGAGCGGCGGCGCGTGCGCAAAGACGCCCCGTCAGTCGGGCAGGCCCGCCTCCTTCTCGAGGAAGGTGACGGCACCGGGGGCGGCGCCGGTGTCGCCGCCCTCTCGTCGGGAGACCTCGACGTAGCCGGCCCGGTGCAGGAAGGCGAGCCCCCGCGCGTGGTGGGTCACGAGCGCCGTGCGGAGCCGGCGTGTGCCGCGGCGCGCGGTCCAGGCCTCGAAGGCCGCGAGCGCCGCGTGGCCCACGCCACGGCCGCGCACGGCGGGATCCAAGAGGAGCATGCCGATCGTGCAGGTGCCGTCGGCGGGAAAATCGGGAATCGCGTCCAGGACACCCACGAGCGTTCCCGCGTCGTCGAAGATGCCGATCGTCTGCTTGTCGCTCACGGCCTTGGATGGCGGCCCGCCCACGAACGCGCGCGCGGCTTCGTCGGGGGTGGGAGGGGCGCCGGTGGCAATCTGGAAGTAGTCTGCGGCGCGGGTGAACAGGGCCTGGAGCGCCGCGAGGTCCGGTGGCCCGAGCCGTCGCGTGGAGCAGCGACCGTCCGGACCCAGAGCGGCAACGTCCATCGGGCAAGTGTATCGCGGCGGGACGCTGGCGGGCCAGAGGCGCTGCCCGGGTTCCTGCGCTACGCTTACGTTCCTGCACTCGATGGCAACACCAACCGGGCGTTGGCCCGACCGCTCCGAGGTTTCGTGGCACCATGACTGACGCCACCCCGCACTGTGCCGGTTGCGGCCGGCAGCTGGGCCCCGACGACCAGTTCTGTGCCCGGTGTGGCACGCCGACGGCCACCAACGTGGATCCCGAAGCCACCCTCGTCGTGGCGGCAGAGGCCGAAGCCTCCGCCTCGGTGGAGTCCGCGGCGCCACTTTCGAGCGCCGCCTTCAACGACCGGTTGCGGCACGTGCTCGGCGCCGAATACGAGCTGCTCTCCCTGCTCGGCCAGGGCGGGTTCGCCCGCGTCTACCGGGCACGGGACCGGCGCCTCGACCGGATCGTGGCCATCAAGGTCATTCGCCCCGATGTGGTCGGGACCAAGCTGTTCGTGGAGAGCTTCCGGAACGAGGGCATCGCCCTGGCGAAGCTCCGGCACCCCGGGATCGTCCCGATCTACGACATCCGCGAGCGGGGCGGATTGATCTACTACATCATGCCGTTCGTGCAGGGGACCACCCTCGAGGCGCGGCTGGCCCGCGGGCGACTGCCGCCCTACGAGTCGCGGCGCATCCTGAGCGAGCTGACCGAAGCCCTGACGGCGGCCCACCGGGCCAACATGGTCCACCTGGACATCAAACCGGCCAACGTGTTCCTGGAGGGAGACCTCCAGAAGGTGCTGTTGATGGATTTCGGGACCGCCATGGCCGTCACCGCGGTGGTCGGGGAATCGTCGGGCGGCCCCGTGGTGGGGACGCCCGAGTACATGTCGCCGGAGCAGGCCCGCGGACTGCCGGACATTGACCACCGGTCGGACATCTACTCGCTGGGCGCCCTCGGATACTGCATGCTCATGGGACGGCCCCCGTTCAGCGGGCGGAACGCACCGGAGATCCTCGAGAAGCACGTCAAAGAAGCGCCCGTGGCCATCCGTGACGTCAACCCGACCATTCCGAAGGATTTCGCGGACGCCATCATGCGCTGCCTGGAAAAGGACCCGTGGCAGCGGTTCCAGACCGCGAAGGAATTGGACAGCGCGCTCCAAGCGGTGACGTTCCGCGGCACGCGGGAGCAGGCCGCGCCTCGTGACGACTCCTTGCGCGTGCACCGCACCATCGTCTTCCTCATCGTCGGCGCCGCGCTCATCGTCGGGGTGCTGGTGGGTCTCGTGATCGGCTAGACGCAGAAAGGGGTGGGGCTCCCGGCGGGCCGGTGGACATCCCACCCCGGTAGCGTAAGTTGCAGCAACACAGCGTCCCCGACCGGGTAGCTCAGCTGGCAGAGCAACGGACTTTTAATCCGTAGGTCGTGGGTTCGAGCCCCACCCCGGTCATCGGCCGCCGTCCACCCTGCAGCATCGCCGGCTCGTTCCGGCCCGCCACCCGCGCACGACGAGGTCCGCGCGCGCGAGATGCCACAATCACGTCAGGAACGCCCGTGGCCTGCTATGGCGCGATCATCGGCTGTGAGTGGTGTCCGGGCCTCCCGTGCGCCGGTCAGCCTCCTGGGAGCCGTTTCCGGGCGTCCTGGGAGCCGTGGCGCACGCCCCATCCGACGCCGACGCCGAAGATCACGGCGGCGGGCGCGCCCACGATCGGCAGGAGCCAGACCACCGGCGCCGCCACCACGGCCGCGGCCGCTCCGGCCACGAGTGGCGCCACGGGTTTGTGCGCGACGTCCACGAAGCGGAGCCGTTCCCGCACGAACTGCCGGGCCTTGAGGTAACCGAACAGCGTCGCGGCCCCGGTGCCGGCGGCAAAGAGCAATTCGAGCATAGGTCCCTCCCGCAGGACCGGACGGCTGGGGGGCGCGGAAGTTTCAATTCGTGACGCCGGGCCGCGAGGCGGCGACCCTGCGCCGCTCGGGCCCAGGCTGGTATCGTTCCCGGCGCCCGGGGGTAGACCGTCCGTGCCGGCGGTGCGGCCCGACCCGTCCGGCCACCGGCGCCCGCATCCGCCGGACCGCACGCCCAGCAACGCCGTCGCCCCGGTTTCCGACCGGTCGTCATTCCGAAGGGTTGTCCATGCCGCCGTTCCGGCTGCCGTTCCTGCTCGCTCTGCCGTCGCTCCTGCTGGGCGCCCCGCGCGGCTGGGGGCAGACGCTCCCGGATCCGGAAATCTTCGATCGCGTCCTCGCGGCGCACGTCCGCGCGGGGCTCGTGGACTACCACGGGCTCGCCGGGAACCGGACCGACCTCGACCTGTACCTCGAGCAGCTTGGCCGGACGAGCCCGTACGACCTGGAACTGGCGTCGCGCGAGGAGCGGCTCGCGTTCTGGATCAACGCCTACAACGCCTGCGCGCTGCGACTCGTGGCGGACCACTATCCGATCGTGCAGCGCGGGGACGGGCCCGCCAACTCCGTACGGCAGATCCCGGACGCCTGGAGCCGGCAGTTCTGCCGCGTCGCGCAGCGCGACCGCTCGCTCGACGGGATCGCGCACGGCGTCATCCGCCCGCTCGGCGAGCCGCGGGTCCATTTCGCGGTGAGCTGTCCGTCCCGGTCCTGTCCACCGCTGGCGGGCGAGGCCTACCGCGGGGATCGCCTGGACGCGGACCTGGATGTCGCGGTCCTCCGGTTCGTTTCCGATTCGTCGCGGTACCGCCTCGAGGCGGGCGTCCCCCCGACCCTGCGGGTCAACAAGCTGCTCGACTGGTACAAGGAGGACTTCGGCGGCACGGCCGGCGTCGTGGCTTTCCTGCGGCGATTCGCGCCGCCGGAACACGTCCCGACCCTCGAGCCCGGCCGCGTACGGGTGGAGTACTTCGCCTACGACTGGACGCTCAACGAGGCCCCACGGTCCGAGCTGCGGTGACGTTCGTCACGCCGCCCGGGACGGCGTGGCCCCACATTCGATACCGGCAGCGCGGGCGGGCGGGCATGACTTGACCCGTTCCGGGGCACGGGGGCATCTTTGCTTGCCTCGCTTGCATCCTGACGACGTACACGCCCCGGGGTTGGCTGATGGCTTGGAGAATCCTGTCTCGCGAGGGAGAGACGTGGCACGTCCATCCCGCCGCCGAACGGCGGGCGAACCAGGCCATGTGGCAGCTCGTGCTCGCGTTCCGTCGCAAGGACACGCAGGGCGGGCGCCGGTCGTTCTGGGCGTCCGTCCCGCTCGAGGCGTCCTCCAAGTCGTCCCTGTTCCTGCAGGCCGAGAAGCTCTCCGACGAGGATCTGCACGAAGTCCTCGCCCGGCACCTGTCCTGACCTTCGTTGCCGGAACGCGGAGACCGTCGTGTCGCTGGCTTCCCTCCACGACCTGCGCCGTATCGCCGATGCCGTCGCGCACCTGCGCGATCGTCACGTGGCGGACATCGTGCTGCGCTCGGACTGCCGTCAGCTCCGCATCGTGCTCGATGATGGCCAGACGCTGTTTCTCGCGGTGGTCGTGGACGAAGCCGGCCGGCCCCGCCTCGACGCGGACCTCATCCGGTCGCCGGAAGAAGCAGCCACGGGGCAGCTCGAGGTGCACTTCGATGCGGCCGACTGAGCGATGAGCACCTCCGCGTTCGCCCGGGAGGAGCGGCTCCGCTTCGTGGACTTCCAGTTCAACACGGAGCCCAACGGCCGGTGCCGCGCCGAGGTCACCCTCGGGTTCGGCACCGAGGCGCGCTGGCGGGGAACGGCCGAGGGGCTGGCGTCGGACGCGGGGGAGATGCGCTGCGCCGCCGAGGCCACGTTGCACGCCATCGAGGCGTCGGCCAATGGCTCCATCACGTTCGAGCTGCTGGGCGTGAAGGCGGTGCGCGCGTTCGACACGATCGTGCTGATCGTGTCCGTCGTGTCCCGCGAGAGCGGGCAGACGCACCGGCTGGTGGGGTCGTTCCTGGCCGACCAGCAGCATACCCGTGGCGCGGCCCTTGCAGTACTCAATGCGACCAACCGCGTCATGGGAAACATCTTCGCCCGGGAGCCCTCGTGACCAGCCGCGCCGCTGTCATGTCACCGCTGGCGCTGCTGGCCCTCCTCGCCGCCTGTGCGCGGCCCGTGGAGGGCCCGGCGCTCATCCCCCAGGCCGCAGCGCCGGACACCGCGCCGGCCGCCGTGAGTCCGAGCGAGGTCGTCGAGGCGCTGGCGGCGGCGGAGGGCGACTCCGCGGCCGACCGGGCGGTGCTCGAGGCCCTGGCCGAGCTCGAGTTCGGGAGCCTGGACCGGCGCGCGGGACGCGTGCGCGGGCAGGCCGACGCCGGGCTGGGCCGCGCGGCCGCCGAGACCGAGGCCAGCGCCGGGGGCCCGCAGGCGGCGGCGGACGTCGTGCGCCACCTCGATATCGAGTCCTTCGCCCGCCACGGACGGGTCCAGTACTACATTGACTTCTTCCGCGGCCCGGCCCGCGACCGGTTCACCATCTGGCTCGGGCGCCTGCCGCGGTACGAGGGCATGATCCGGGAGCAGTTGCGGCGCTACGGGGTGCCCGAGGACCTGATCTATCTCGCGATGATCGAGTCGGGCTACTCGAACACCGCCGTGTCACGGGCCCGGGCCGTCGGCATGTGGCAGTTCATCGGCAGCACGGGGCGGCAATACGGGCTGTCGCAGGACGTGTGGGAAGACCAGCGGCGGGACCCGTTCCGCGCCACCGAGGCTGCCGCCCGCCACCTGGCCGACCTCAACGAGATCTTCGGGTCCTGGTACCTTGCGGCGGCGGCGTACAACGCCGGCGCCGGCCGGGTGTCGCGCGGGCTCGAGCGCCTGCCCTCCACGTACGGCGGGGCCAGCGACGCCCAGTTCTTCGAGCTGTCCGACCGGCGCTACCTCCGGCTCGAGACCCGGGACTACGTGCCGAAGCTCATCGCGGCCGCGCTGATCGCCAAGGACCCTGAGCAGTACGGCTTCGACCGCGTGCCGCGCCTCGATCCGCTCACGTATGACGAGGTGCTCGTGGAAGACGCCACGGGGCTCGATGTCCTGGCCCGGCTGGCCGACACGACCACCCGCGCCCTCGTCGAGCTGAATCCGCAGTTCGTGCGGGGGGCCACGCCTCCGAAGCGCGCCGTCGTCGTTCGGGTGCCCGCCGGGACCGGCCCCACCGTGGCCCGTCGCTGGGCCGAGCTGCCGGCCCGGGAACGCATCACGTTCGTGACGCACCGGGTGGCGCAGGGGGAGACGCTCTCTGCCATCGCAAAGCGCTATGGGATCAGCACGGCCGTGCTGCAGGCCGCCAACCCGGGCGTCCAGGCGCGCCGCATGCGGATCGGACAGCAGCTCACGGTTCCGGTGAGCCCGGCGGCGCAACGTACCGTGTCCCGCTCCACACG
Source organism: Gemmatimonadales bacterium (assembly GCA_036398175.1). Classification (GTDB taxonomy): domain Bacteria; phylum Gemmatimonadota; class Gemmatimonadetes; order Gemmatimonadales; family GWC2-71-9; genus JAOTWJ01. The sequence continues at coordinate 10,585 of DASWHL010000046.1, read as the reverse complement.
CGCGTCGGCAGCTACGGCGCCCGCGGCGCCCGGGTCGGCCGTGTATACGGTGCGGTCGGGGGATTCCCTGTGGACCATCGCGCAGCGCCACGGCGTGGCCGTGGCCGACCTGCGGCGGTGGAATGATCTGTCCGGGACGCTCGTCCGGGCGGGACAGGAGCTTCAGGTCCGCGCTCCCTGACGGGAGCCGCGACCGCCTACCGCTGGATCGGCCCCCTCGGGGTTCCGTAGTTCACCATGATCCGGTCGGCATATCCGTTGGCCGGATTGCCCCCCTGGGCCAGAATGTCTTGCACCCGCTGCGGGCCGCGGTTGTACGCGAGGAGCGCCATCCGCAGGTCGTGGTCGTAGCGCTGATGCAGATCCCGGAAGAACCGGAACCCGATGCGCAGGTTGGTGGCGGGATCGAACAGGTCGTCCCGCGTGACCGTAGAGTCGTAGAAGACCGCGGTGCGCGGCATCACCTGCGCGAGCCCGATGGCCCCCACCGAGCTCACGGCCCTCGGGTCGAACCGGCTCTCCAGCCGGACGATCTCGAAGGCCAGCCCCGGGTCGAGGCCGGCGCGCAGGGCTTCGTCGTAGATCAGCTCCGCGAGCTGGACGGGGACCGGGTGCGCCTTGGAGAGGGCCAGGATGGCCTCCGCCCGCTCGGCGCGGAGCCGCTGCAGCTCGGCCTCGCCGTGCTTCTGGTCCAGCGCCACGCGCAGGTCCCGCAGATCGCCCACGATGCCCGTGTACACGTCGGTCTCGCGGGCCGCCTCGGCGCCGCCCGGCAGCAGGCTGATGGCGGCACCCGCCGCCAGCAGCAGGGTGAACAGCCCGAGTCCGCGCAGCATCAGCCGCTGCGTGGCGTGCAGGGGAATGCCGTGTTCGTCGGTGGTCATCCGTCTCGTCTCCAATCGCCGCCGTGTCCGCCCGCCTTCTCCAGGAGCACGATCTCGCCGATCCGCAGGTCGTGGCCCGCGGCCTTCACCATGTCGTAGACCGTCAGGAGCGCCACCGTCACCGCGGTGAGCGCCTCCATTTCCACGCCCGTCCGCGCCGTGGTGCGGACGGTGGCCTCGACCCGCACTCCCGGCAGGTCGCCATCCAGCTCCGCGCGGACCTCGACCTGGTCCAGGGGGAGCGGATGGCACAGCGGAATCAGCTCCGCGGTCCGCTTGGCCCCCAGCACGCCCGCCAGCTCGGCGGTGGTGAGGACGTCGCCCTTCGGGCCCCGCCCCTCCCGCACGAGGTGAAACGTCTCGCGCGCCATCGTGATCGTGCCGGCGGCCACCGCGTGGCGCGCCGTAACCGGCTTGCCCCCCACATCCACCATCTGCGCCCGGCCGTCCCGTCCCACGTGCGACAGCGTCATGCGACGCGCTCCAGTTCCCGGGCGAGTTCCGCCAGCGCCAGCTGCGGGTTCACGTTCGTCCCGATCGTCTCGCGCACCGCGTCCACCCGTTCGAGCGCCGCCAGTCCGCGGCGGAGCGCGGTGCGGTCGTTCCGGTCGGCCGCCGCGGCCAGCCGATTCCGCAGGGCCACCGCCAGGGCGTCCAGCGTGTCGGCAAATCCCGCGCGCGCGCCCCACGGAGGCTGCGCCAGCGCCAGCGACGCCCACTCCCCGGGCCCGGCAGCCACCGCGTCCAGCAGGCGGCGGGCACGACCGTCGGCGGCCGAATCTCCCTCCGCTTGAAGGGCCCGCCCGGGCCGTCCATCCGCTTCCACGACCCGCCGTTCCAGCTCGGGGCCCCGCAGGTCCGGACTGACCTCGCGGGCCAGAAACCGCCGGAGCGTCTCGTCGGGCACCCGGCCCACCCGCACGGGCACGGTCCGGGACCGGATCGTCGCGAGCAGGGCCTGGGGTTCCGCGGCGGTGAGAATCAGGACCGTGTCCGCCGGCGGTTCCTCGAGCACCTTGAGCAGCGCGTTGGCAGCCTCGACGTTGGCCTCCTGAACTACGAGCCGTTCCGCGTCTCCGAGAATCACGACCTTCTGCCGGCTCCGGAACGGCGTGATGGCCACCACACGCTGGAGCACCCGCACGGAGGCCAGCCAGTGACCGGAGGCGCCGTCCGCGGGCTCCCACCGACCGTGCTCGCGGCGTTCCGCCAGGGCCTCGGCCAGGGCCTGCCGCGCCTCGTCCACCTGGCTGGTTGCCTCCCCGGCCTTGAGGCGCGGGATGGGGACGAACCAGTGCACGTCCGGGTGGGCGATCTCCAGGACCAGCCGGCACTCGGCACAGCGACCGCAGGGCTCGGCGGCCCCCTCCGAGCAGAGCAGAGTCTGGGCCAGCCAGAGCGCCAGACGCTGTTTTCCAGCCCCGACGGGGCCCGTCAGCAGCAGTGCCTGCGGCAGGCGGCCCTCCGCGGCGGCTCTTCCAAGCCGGGCGCGCAGCCCATCGTGGCCGTAAATCGGGGCTAGTGACATCGTAGAACAAAGGTAGGCGGGGCGAGGGCGAAGCGGTATCCGGATTTACGTAAGACGTTGCAGAACAACGCAGTTAACGGCCATGTGCCGGCGGCCATGGTGGAAAAGGGGGCATGGTGCCGGGGTCCCGCAACGGATTCTTACGAGAGTGAGTACTCACTATCGTGCTGACGCAACGCCATCCTGGCAGTACAGGTCATTATGACAATGTCACCAGGCACGGCTCGGTTTTGGGCTACGCCCCCGGCTCCGGGCGTTGGCCGGTCCACCGAGCGCGGTGATCGTTGGCGGCGCCGGGTCCCGCGCGCGATCTTTCCGCCCGGACCACGGCACGAGGGGTAACGGGGTGAATGGGCGAGTGGGGGTGGCGGTGGCGATGATCGGACTGGCGGCCTGCAACGGGCCCGCGGATCTGGTCCTGGTGAATGGCCGGATCTGGACCGGGACTGGGGACACGGCGTCCGCGATCGCGGTGCGGGCCGGCCGGGTGGTGGCTGTCGGTACCACGGACGACGTGGAGCGGTGGGCGGGATCGGGCAGCGAGCGTGTGGACCTGCGGGGGCGCTTCGTCGTCCCGGGCCTGCTGGACAGCCACACGCACTTCCTGGATGGCGGCTTCGGGCTTGCCGGGGTGCAGCTGCGGGACGCGGGCACGCCCGCGGAGTTTGCGCGCCGCATCGGGGCCTTTGCCGCCACCCACCCGGGCGAGTGGATGACCGGCGGGACGTGGGATCACGAGCTGTGGGGTGGCGAGCTGCCGCGCCGGGACTGGATTGACGCAGTCACGGCCGAAACGCCGGTCTTCGTGAGCCGCCTCGACGGGCACATGGCGCTCGCCAACAGTCGCGCGCTCGCGCTCGCCGGCGTCACCGCCACGACGCCCGACCCGCCCGGCGGGACCATCGTGCGGGACGCCACCGGTGCGCCCACCGGCGTGCTCAAGGACGAAGCGATGGCGCTGGTGGCGCGGGCCGTGCCCGCGCGAACGGAGCTCGAGCTCGACCGGGCGCTCGACGCCGCGGCTCGCCATGCCGTCGCACGGGGCGTCACGCACGTCACGGACATGGGGAGCTGGGCGGGCCTCGAGACCTATCGCCGGGCGGCGGCCGCCGATCGCCTTCCGCTCCGGGTCTACGCCGCGGTCCCGATTGCCACGTGGGAGCGGCTCAGGACGTACGTCGCGCGCCACGGGCGCGGGGACGACCGTCTCGCGTGGGGCGCGGTCAAGGGATTCGTGGACGGCTCCCTGGGATCCACCACCGCCTGGTTCTACCAGCCGTACGCGGACGCACCCGCAACGTCCGGACTCATGGTCACCGACACCGCCGCCCTGCGGGCGCAGATCCTCGCCGCCCACGGCGCGGGCCTGCACGTCGTGGTGCACGCCATCGGCGACCGCGCCAACGACTGGCTGCTGGACGCGTTCGCCGCCGCGCGGGGCGCGGGGTCCGCCCCGGACCCCGGATTCCGCATCGAGCACGCGCAGCACCTCACGCGCGACGCCATCGCGCGCTTCGCCCGGGACGGCGTCATCGCCGCCATGCAGCCGTACCACGCCATTGACGACGGGCGCTGGGCGGAAAAGCGCATCGGTCCCGAGCGCATCCGTACGACGTACGCGTTCCGCGACCTGATGGACGCGGGCGCCACGGTGGCGTTCGGCAGCGACTGGACCGTGGCCCCGCTGGATCCGCTGTACGGCATCTACGCCGCCGTCACGCGGCGGACGCTGGACGGGGCGCATCCGGAGGGCTGGGTACCGGAGCAACGGATCACGGTGGACGAGGCGCTGGCCGCCTACACCCGGGCCGCCGCCCGCGCGGCGGGGCGCGAAGGCGATCTGGGCACGCTCGAGCCGGGGAAGTACGCGGATCTCGTGGTGCTGAGCGGCGACCTCCGGACGATGCCGCCGGAGCAGCTCGATCGGGCGCGCGTGGACCTCACGATGGTCGAAGGGCGCGTGGTGTTCCGGCGCGACGGAACTTGACGGTGGTTCCGGCAGTCACGACGAATCGCGATCCCCCGGGGCCGGCGCCGCCCCGGGGGATCGTTGGATGCACGGCACGTCACCGCCGATCGGTGCGTTGCGACACGGCGAGGGGGCCGGGAGGATACGACCGTGGACGCGGTGGACCTGGCGCGGGCGGGGGCGGCGGCGGGCGCCGGCGAGATCCTGCTCAACGTGATTGACGCCGACGGCACCCGGCAGGGGTTCGACGTCGCCACGGAGGGCCGGGCGGGCGCGGCGCTCGGCGCCGGAATCTTCCATGACGGTTCCTGCCGCGTGGGCGATGGGAAACGATACCTGCAGGCGCACGGAGTGGAGGTGCGGCCATGCTGATCCCCAGCATTGATCTGGTCCGGGGCCAGGCGGTGCAGCTACGCGGGGGACGCGAGCTCGAGCTGGTGGCGGACGAGCATCCGCGCGAGCTCGCGCGCCGCTTCGGCCGCGTGGGGGAAATTGCCGTGATTGACCTCGACGCGGCGCGCGGGACCGGGGACAATCTCTCCCTGATCGAGGAACTCTGCGCGCTGGCGCCATGCCGCGTGGGCGGCGGCATCCGCGACCTCGAACGCGGCCGGCGCCTGCTGCGCGCGGGCGCACGCCGGCTCATCATCGGGACCGCCGCCGAGCCGGCGTTTCTCCAGGAGTTTCCCGCCGCGCGGCTGATGGCGGCGGTGGACGCGCGCGACGGCCGCGTGGTGGACCAGGGCTGGGAGCGCGAGCTGGCGGAGTCGCCGCTGGAGCGGGCTCGGCGCCTGGAGCCGTACGTGGGTGGATTCCTGTATACGATCGTGGAGCGGGAGGGCACCCAAGCCGGTGTGGATCTCACCCGCGTCCAGGCCCTGGCCCAGGCCGTCGGAAAGCCGGTGACCGCGGCCGGCGGGATCCGGGGGGCGGACGAGATCCAGGCCCTGGATCGGATGGGGGTGGATGCCCAGGTGGGCATGGCACTGTACCGGGGCGCGATCGGCCTGGGGGAGGGACTCGCCGCCGTCGTGGAGTTCCCGAAGGACGACGGCCCGGTGCCGACGGTCGTGCAGGACGCGCGGGATGGGCGGGTCCTGCTGATGGCGCACTCGACGCGGGAGACGCTGGTGGAGTCCGTCGAAACCGGCGACGTCGTGCTGCACTCGCGGCGCCGCGGGCGATGGCGCAAGGGCGAGGAATCGGGGAACACGCCGCGGCTGGTCCGCGTCGAGGTGGACTGCGACCGCGACGCGATCCTGTTCCTGGTCGAGCCCGCGGGGCCGGCGTGTCATCGCGGCACGGCCTCGTGCTTTGGCGAACGGCCGTTCTCCCTCGCGCAGCTCGAGCAGGTGATCGCGGAGCGGGCCGCGAACGCCGAGGACGGGAGCTATACCGCACGCTTGCTGACGGACGGGGTGACCCGGCGGGCGAAGATCATCGAGGAGGCGCACGAGCTGGTGGACGCGGATACGCCCGCCGGCATCCGGTGGGAGGCGGCCGACCTGCTGTACCATGTGCTGGTGGACCTCGCCGCGCGGGATGTGTCGCTCGCCGCGGTGATCACGGAGCTGGAGTCGCGCCGCCGCCGCCCGGGTGCGTGAGGCTCAGCGACCGCGCCAGATCTTCCAGCGATCCACGACCTGGCCGGCCCGCACCACGTGGTACTCGTCGAAACAGGCCGCGGTCAGGCAGGAGTGGTTGGGCAGGATCCGAACGCGCGCCCCGACGGGCAGCCGCGCGGACAGTACGCCGTGCTCCTGGCTCAGCGCCGTGAGCCGCGCGTCCGAGCGCAGCGTTCCGGCCGGGTAGTCGTCGTAGATCCATCCCATGGCCGGGACCGGGCCGGGGTGGCCGGCGTCCTTCGAGAGGGCCAGCGCCCCCGCATCCACGACGCAGTGCGCCGCCCCCGGCTGTGCCGAGACCACGCTCGCGAGGACCGACACGCCACAGTCCGCCGGCGAGCATACCTCGAGCCCCACCTGCATCGCGTCGTAGAACACGTAGTTGCCCGGGCGCGCCTCGGTGACGCCGTCCAGCCGCTCGACGCAGGACATGGCGGGTGTGGACCCCACCGAGCCGGAGACCTGCATTCCCTCGCCCGCCAGGCGATCCCGGAACTCCGCGACCGCGCGTCGCTCGTCCTCGGCCACCGCGGCGATGCGGTCCCGGCCCGCCGTGTGATACGCGTGTCCGGAATGCGTGGCGACCCCGTCGAACCGCAGCCGGGGGGACGCGGCGAGGCGCCGGGCCAGGGCCAGCGTCGCGGGGCTCGAGGGGTCGAGCCCCGCGCGGTGATACCCGCAGTCGAGCTTCAGCCACACGTGAAACGGGAACTCCTCGCGCTCGAGCGCGTCGAGGGCTTCCGGCCCGTCCACGAAGAGCCGGAGCGTCACGCGATCCGCCAGGGCGCGCACCTCGGGGAGCCGGCTCAGGATGACGGGGAAGGCCCACGTGATGTCGTCGAATCCGTGGTCGGCGAAGACGCGCGCCTCCACGAGCGTCGAGACGGTGACCCCCCCGGCGCCATGCACGCGCTGCCGCTGGGCCAGCTCGACGCACTTGTGCGTCTTGAGGTGGGGCCGCAGGGCCACGCCCAGGTCGCGGCAGCGCGCCGCCATCCGCGCGAGGTTGCGCTCGACCCGGTCCAGGTCGAGCAGCAGGGCGGGGGTCGGCAGGTCGGAGAGGTCCATGGTCCCGGAGGTCACCGCACCAGGTGATACTCGGTTTGGCGACCGAGGACCCACGTAATCACGCCGTCGGCGTCCATCGCCGCGTCTTCTTCCTGCATCGAGCGAACGCGCTGCCCGTCCCACTCGGGCACTGACGTGGCCGCCTGGAGCTCGATGGAAAACCAGGTGCCGGCGAGGATGGGGACGTCGCCGCGACCGGGCACGCCGTCCTGCCGGTCCCACATCCCGATCAGCGGGCCGGCCCCATGGCCGTGGTCGCCCACCGGGTGACTGTAGACCGTGCCGTCCAAGCCGGCGGCACGCATCCGCGCGAGCGTGGCCGCCAGGGCCTCGTTGCCGGTCCGCCCCGGCCGCATCTCGGCCATGGCGATGTCCTGGAGCCGGTTGCTCGCGGCGAGCGCCGCCCGGAGGCCGGGCGGTGGCGCCGCCTCGCCGTCCCGCAGCACGTACCCCATGTGCTGGGTATCGGTGTTCAGACCGAGCGCGGTGATCCCGAAGTCGCAGTGCAGGATGTCTCCGCGCAGGATGACCGGCGCCACCGAGTCCTGCATGACCACCCCGCGCCGCTGCACGTCCACGCTCGGCTGGAACCACGTGGTGAGCCCGAGATCGGCCAGGCGCTGGCGCATCCACCAGACCACGTCGTCCGTGGTGGTGACGCCCGGCGTGATCACGGCGTTGGAGAAGGCCGTGGCGATGATCTCGTGCGCCAGCTCCTGGGTTCGGCGGAACGTGGGGAGCATGTCCGGCACGCGAAGGGACAGGTAGTCAATCGCGAGCCGCTCGCGGCGCACGACCCTGGCCGACAACTCCGGCCCGAGGGCCGCCTGCAGCTGCTCCCATTCGCCGGCCGAGAGGCCGTCCCCGAAGTTGTGCTCGTGGGAGATGTTGACGGCAATGGCCGCCGGGTTGCGCTCGCGCACGATCCGCCCGAAGAAGTCCCACTGCGCCTTGCCCCAGAGCTCCCGGGGGCGACCGTCCGGTGCGGACTCGCTGTCCCGCACGGCCCGGAACAGGCCTCCCTGGCTGGTGCCGCCGAGCGCGAGCCGCTCCACGCCCAGCGCGGGTCCGCGATCGTAGAACACGTAGATCGAGCGCCGCCGGGCGGCAAACGTCGTCGGGGAGACGAGCGCCCGGAACACGGGATCCTCGTTGTACTCCCGCATCGCGACCACCCACATGTCCACGCCTTGCGCGCGCATGACGGCGGGGAGGTTCTGCTCGAGGCGGGCCTCGAGCCATCGCTGCTGAACGGCGGCCTGTTCCCGCATCGTTCCCAGCGGCCGTTCAGGGACGGGTTGGGCGGCCGCGGTGAGGACAGGCAGGGCGACCAGGATGGCGAGGAATCGAAGCGGCGTCATGGCGGGCTCGACGGGATCCGGTGGTGGGGGAGAAGATACCCGGGCGGCCGGCGCTCCGCCAAAACGGCTAATCGTTTGCAAGCACAGCAGATACGGTATGCATTTCTGACAGCTGGGCCTGGCATGCCGCCCGCTTCCTGGCCCGGCGTGGCCGGCCGCGAGACCAAGGACGCCATCGAGGTGGTGGCCGAGCTGCCCGGCCTGCGCCCGGAGGACGTGGAGGTGAACGTCGAGAACAACGTGCTGATGATCGCCGGTGAGAAGAAGCAGGAGGTGACCGAAGGCAGCCCCGAGGCCGAGTACCACCTGGTCGAGCGGCGTCGCGCCCGTTACCCGCCCGTGTGACAGACGGCGCAGTTCACGGTGCGCCACATCTCCCCGATGTTGGTCGGATGCTGGAACTCGAGCCCTTCCGGCCCGATCGTGTCGGCGGCGGCGCCGCTCCCCTGCGCGATGATGATGTGGCACGAGGTGCAGCTGTGGGCGATGACGCGGCCGTCCTCGCTCCGATGCTTGCCGTCGTGGCAGCGATAACACCCGGGGAAGATCGTGTGCCCGAGGTTGGTGGGATACGCCCGCCAGTTGACCCGCATCTCGGGGAAGAAGTTCGTCTGGTAGATCCGCTGGACCGCTGTCACGGCCTGCCGAACGCCCGACGTGTCGGGGGAGTCGCGGTACTGCTCGGTGAGTCCCTGCTCGATGGCGGCCAGGGCCTGGGACGTGCTGTCGTACTCGGCGGTGAGCAGGCCCACGGCAGTCCGTTTGATAGACGGGAGCGTGGTGGAAAGGCGGCCGGTACTCATCGCGAGGTTCACCGCGCGCGCCGGCGCGTGGTAGACGTGCGAGGGCCGGTTGTGGCAGTCAATGCAGTCCATCCGTCGCGTCTCGGCGGCCGCCACCTGCTGCGGCGAGAGCGGGTCCGATGCCGACTGGTAGACCGTCACCTGTCCGTCGGGCGCGGTCAGCCGCACCCAGGGAATCACCTGCCGGGCGCTGTCGGTGTGGATGTACTCGACGGTGTTCGCGATGTTCATGTGCCAGTGGATCCCGCCCGCCCGCCCGTGCTCCGGATCCCCGCCGCCGATCTTCATCAGGAGCCGGATGGTCCAGGGGCGGTTGGTCTCGTCCGAGAGGTAGTGGTAGTTCACCCGCTCGGCGTTGCCGTAGAACTTCTGCGGCCAGTGGCACTGCTCGCAGGTCTCCTGGGCCGGCCGGAGGTTCTCGATGGGCGTCGGGATGGGCTTCGGGTACTTGTTGGCGAGCGTGGCGTACACCTGGTAGGCGCCCGAGAGCTTGGACTTCACGAACCAGCCGGCGCCCGGACCGATGTGGCACTGGACGCACGTGACCCGCGCGTGCGGGGAGTTCTGGTAGGCGGTGTACTCCGGGTTCATCACTGCGTGGCACGTCTGCCCGCAGAACGTGACGGACTCGGTGAAGTGATACGACTGATACGTGCCGAGGCCCGTGGTGACGAGGAAGACGAACGTCACCACGGCCACGATGGTGAGCGCCTTGCGGTGCCGGGGGACGTTGAGGTCAATGCGCGGATGCCGGGGCGTCTCGCCGGGCGCGAGGTGCTGGCGCCGGCGGTGCTCCACCAGCACCCCGAGCACGATGAGGGTCAAGCCGCCCACCAGGAACGCCGGGGTGACCAGGTAGGTCAGGATCCCCACGTACGGGGTACTGAAGCCCCAGGTGAGGTCAATCGCGATCAGGGTGATGATCGCGAAGAAGGCGCCCCCGGCCAGGATCGCCCCTGCGAGGCTGATCCAGTTCTCCATCAAGGAGGGAGCTTTCTCGGGCCGCGGCTTCTGTTCGCCGGGTTGTGTCATCGGGTTCCTTCGTACGCGCGGAGCCCAGGAGGGCTCGGGGGGACTCCCCGAATGTAACAGTATTAGATCCGGCCGGGGGTGGGCCGAGCCCGAGGTCTGGTTCCGCATCGTACACGTCGCCATGGACGCCGGCAACGGCGCCCCCGCGGCCGCCTACCGCGAACAGACCGTAGAGATCGCCCTGGGGCCCAAGGGGGCGTTCGAAAACGGCAACGTGGGCACCCTGACGCGCCGGGTGGCCGCGGACCGGGTGGTCTCTGCCGTCCCGCCGCGCCGGGGGAAGCCGAAGCCGCCCAGGGAGCCCAAGACGCCACG
>DASWHL010000045.1:0-51814 GCA_036398175.1 Gemmatimonadales bacterium | reverse complement strand
GACCGGCTGACCCGCGAGAAGCAGCTGCCGGTGGACGACGCGCTCCAGATTGCGCGCGAGGTGGCCGACGCCCTGAGCTACGCCCACAGCCACGACGTGGTGCATCGGGACATCAAGCCCGAAAACATCCTGCTGGAGTCGGGCCACGCGGTGGTGGCCGATTTCGGAATCGCGCGAGCCATCTCCGCGGCGGGAGGGGACCGCCTGACGGAAACGGGACTGGCGGTGGGGACAGTGGCCTACATGAGTCCGGAGCAGGCCGCGGGGAGCCAGGATCTCGACGGCCGGTCCGACCTGTACAGTCTCGGCTGCGTGCTGTTCGAGATGCTGGCAGGTCAGACGCCGTTCACCGCGCCGACGGTGGAGGGGGTCGTGCGCCAGCACCTGACGGCCGAGGCGCCGGGCATTACCGCGCTCCGGCCTGCCGTCCCGGGCTGGGTGGCGGCGGCGGTGGCCCGGGCGCTGGCCAAGACGCCCGCCGATCGGTTCAGCCCGGTTGCGCTGTTTGCCGAGGCCCTGACCCGGCACGAGTCAGCCGCCACCCCGGCCGCCGTACCCGCCCCGGTCGTGTCGGCACCGGTCGCGCCCCCGGCTCGGCGACTGCGGCCCGCGCTGGTGGGGGCGGCCGGTGTGGTCGTGGTGGTCGGGGCGCTGCTGGCGCTGCGTGTTGGCCGGCAGCCGCGCGCACCGGCCACGGCGGCGCCTGCCCGGACGGCGATTGCGGTGCTGCCGTTTCAGAACCTGAGCGCCGACGGACCGCACGCCTACTTCGCGGGCGGGCTGCATGACGAGCTGCTGACCCAGCTCTCCAAGGTCGCGGCGCTGTCGCTCCGCGGCCGGACGTCGGTGATGGGCTACGCCGGCACCACCAAGTCCATCCCCCAGATCGCCGAGGAACTTCAGGTGGGCGCGCTGGTGGAGGGCAGCGTGCAGGTGGTGGGCGAGCGGCTCAGGGTGAACGTGCAGTTGATTGATGCCGCCACGGACGAGCATCTCTGGGCGGAGAGCTACGACCGCACGCTGGACGACGCGTTGGAGATCCAGAGCGACGTGGCGCAGCGGGTGGCGGCGGCGGTGGACGGGGCGCTCGGCGGGGCCGAGCAGCGGGGGTTGGCCCAGGCCCCGACGGCGGATCCCGAGGCATACCGGCTCTACCTCCAGGGGCGCGAGTACTGGACACGCCCGGGGTACGTCCGGCAGAACTGGGAGATCGCGCAACAACTCTACGAACGTGCGATCGCGCGCGATCCGGAGTTCGCGCTGGCGCGTGCGGCGCTCTCGGAAGTGCATGGGAGGATGCACTGGTTCCGCTACGATCCGTCGCCGGAGCGGGTCGTGGCTCAGCGGGAGGAAGCGGAGGCGGCGCTCCGGCTGGCACCGGACCTCCCGCAGGCGCACATGGCCATGGGCCTCGTGCACTACTGGGGGCGCCGCGACTACCGCCGGGCGCTGGACGCGCTGGCCGTTGCCCGAGAGGGGCTTCCCAACGACGCGCGGGTCGTGGCGCTGATCGGGTACGTCCACCGGCGGCTGGGAAACTGGGACGCAGTGCTCGCGGCGTTCGAGAAGGCGACCGAGCTCGACCCGCGGAATGCGGATCTGTTCCAGGATCTGGGCGGCGAAACTCTCCATACTATGCGACGCTACGCGGAGGCGGTGCGCGCGTTCGACCGGGCGCTGGACCTCGCACCCGCCCTTCATGTCGCCGCCGTTCGCAGAGGCTTGACCTTCACGCAGTGGCAGGGCCAGGTCGACACGCTGCGCGCTGCGCTGGCCCGCCTGCCCAGGGATGGGGATGTGGGAGCCCTGGGGACGATACTCGCTCAGCACGCTCAACTGCTCTATTGGGAGCGGCATGCGGACAGCCTGCTCCAGCTTGTGACCAATGCGCCCCTCGCCGCGTTCGATGCGCAGAACTTCCTTCTGCCCCCCGCGCTGTATGCCGGCTGGGCACACCAGTTGCACGGCAACCATCCGGCGGCGCGCGCGGCATTCGAGGCGGCGCTGGCCGTTCTCGACTCCGTCATGCAAGCGCTGGCGGACGACTGGCGGGTGCACGCGGCCCGCGGTCTGGCGCTGGCCGGACTGGGCCGCCACGACCAGGCGCTTCGTGAGGCACGGTGGCTTCAGCAGTCGGTCGTCCACCGCGAGGACGCGTTTGACCGGGTGAGAAATTTGGCTCCGGCTCGTGCGCGGATCCTGGCACAGGCTGGTGAGGCCGACGCCGCGCTGGACGAGATCGAGCGGCTTTTGGCGGGACCCTCGTGGCTCAGCGTCCACACGCTGCGGCTGGACCCGCTGTGGGACCCGATCCGGGAACATCCGCGGTTTCGGGCGCTGCTGGCAAAATACGAGGCTCGATAAAGGCCCTGCGCCTTTAGACGTCCGCCGTCACGGCACCGGGCTCCCACGCCGTGATGTACCCCGCCACGGCACTCGCCGCCGTCGTGTACGGGCTCGCCAGATACAGCTGCCCCGGCCCCGACCGCCCCGGAAAGTTCCGGTTGATGGCGCTGATCGTCACCGTGTCCTTGTCATACGACACGCCCGGCCCCGCATTGATGCACGCCCCGCACGACGGCTCGATGAACTGCGCCCCCACCGCGCGGAACACGTCCAGATAGCCGCGCTCCTCGCAGTACCGCTTCACCTCCTGCGAGCCGCACTGCACGATGCACGTCACCCCGTCCGCGATCCGGCGCCCGCGCTCGAGGGCGTCCCGGAACACCGCCGCGTACATGTCCATGTCGGACTTCTTGCCCGCGGTGCAGGATCCGGCGTACGCGATGTCGATCTTGACCCGCTGCCCCAGCTCTCCGATGAACAAGCCGTTTCCGGGATCCCCCGGCAACGCCACCATGGGCTCGAGGTCGCCCGCCTCGATGTCAATGACCGTCTCGTACTCGGCGCCCTCGTCCGAGTGGAGGCCGGCCAGCAGCGCCCGCATGTCGGCGGCGTTGGCGCCACGCTCCCGCACGAGGAACTCGACCGCCTTCTCGTCCGGCCGTACCAGACCGGTGAACGCGCCCACCTCGGCCGCCATGTTGGTCATGGTGGCCCGCTCGTCAATGTCCAGGTCCTCCACCGCCTCCCCGGCGTATTCGACGATCTTGCCGATGGCATGACCGTCCTTCACGTACGGGTGCCGCAGGATCTGGAGCATGAAGTCCTTGGCCGTCACGCCGGCCGGCCGCCGCCCGTTGACCCGGATCAACACCGACGGCGGCACCTGGATCCGCACGTCCTTCGTGAGCCACGAGTTGAATACGGCGGTGGTGCCGACCCCGAAGGCGAACGCCCCAATGGCCCCGGCGTGGGGCGTGTGCGAGTCGCTCCCGATGATGACCTGCCCCGGCAGCGCGTGGGCCTCGAGGATCTTGGAATGGCAGATGGCCTCGGAGCCCGTGGGGATCCCGTGCAGACCCTGGCCGACCCGCGGCAGCTCGCCGTAGAGCTTGACGCCCTGCTGCGCCGCGAACTCCTCCTGCTTCTTCTTGAGCTCAAGGGCCACGTCCAGCAGGCCGTCCGCCTTGCGCGCGTCCGTCATGGCCAGGTCGAGGAACGTGAGGTGGTCGCGGAACAGGAACACCGACTCCGGATCCACGATCAGCTCCCGCTCGCCCACGTAGTCCCGCCAGAAGATGGCGGCCATGGGGGTCACGTACTCGTGGCTGAAGCGGATGTCGGTGCGGATGAACCCCTCGTCGCCCGGCCGGACCGCCGCCACCCCGCGGTGGTCGCGGGCCAGATCGGTCACCCAGTGGCGGGCAATGATCTTCTCCGCCAGCGTCATGGGACGCGCGCCGGTCGTGACCGCCGGGACCGTGACCTTGCCCTGGAGCCGCGCCACGTTGTAGTGGAACAGCCCGCCGTATTCGATGATGCCGCGCGTGATCTCGCCTTCTCCCTCCGTGAAGACGCCGAGGGGAATGGGCTCGCCGCGACGCACCTGCTCGATCAGCCCGAAGTCGCTGCTGGTGAGGACGCCCAGGTTCTGGCAGTTCTCCCGATAGATGCGCTCGATGCTCTCGGCAATCACGAGCCGGATGCCGGCGCACCACTCGGCGTAGGGCGATTGCTCCCGCGACGACCCTTTGCCCCGGCGTTTCCCCGCCACGGAGCAGACGAATCCGCCCGCCCGCACGCTGCCCCGCGTGACGGGGAACTCGCCCCCGGCGCGCAGGCCCAGATAGGGAAAGTCGCCCAGCGTTGCATCGTAGTAGTAGCAGATGTAGGCCGGCGTGATCTCGTCCGTGGAGATGTTGTCGCGGAGCGGAATCCGCGACGGCCACGCCAGATCCTCGCCACCAAGCTGCCGCCTGACGGCGTCCGCGTCGTCCGCCAGGAACAGGACGCGGCCGGGGAGCCGGACGTCGTCCGGCAAGCGCGTCAACGGACGGTTTTTCATACTCTCGAGCATACAATGGCAATTTCACCGGGGCCCATCACACAGGCAAGCTGCTCGCGTACACTTGGGCGATGCGCCACCTTCCCGTCTCCGTCCCGCTGTGCCTGTGGCTCGCGACCGCGGGAGCCGCCGTTGCCCAGGAATCGCGACCACCGCTCGAGTTCCGCCGCCTCGCCGCCTGGGGCGACGCGCGGCTGAACGAGAGTTCCGGCGTGGCCGTGAGCCGCCGGCACGACGGTATCGTCTGGACCCACAACGACTCCGGCGACGGACCGTACCTCTACGCCACCGACACGACCGGCGCGCTCCTCGCCGTGTTCGAGGTCGCGGGGGCGCGCGCCGTGGACTGGGAGGCCGTGGCCCTCGGCCCGTGCGCACCGGCCCCCTGGCGCGGTCGCACGTGTCTCGTCATCGCCGACACGGGCGACAACGCCGAGGGACGCACGCGCGTGGTGCTGTATGCGGTGCCGGAACCCGACTCGGTTCCGGCCGGCAGGCAGGACCGGGCCCGCACGGAACCGGCCCGGGCACTCAGGCTCCACTACGCCGACCGCCCGCACGACGCGGAGGCCCTCGCGGCGTTTCCCGACGGCCGGCTGTCGCTCATCACCAAGGGACGCTCGGGACCCGTGCTCCGGTTCGAAGTGCCCCCCGAGGCGTGGGAGCACGACGACCTCCCGCTCGCGACCCCGGACACGCTCCCGATCGAGCCGCAGATGGCGGTGGGACGGTGGGTCACGGGAGCCGCCGCATCTCCTGATGGTGTCCACGCCGTGGTGCGCACCTACACCGAGGTATTCCGGTTCCGGCTGGGGACGCGGTGGGTGCCTGCGGGTCCGGCATGCCGCATGGGGCTCGTGGAGCCGCAGGGAGAGGGCGTGGACTTCCTGGACGGAAACCGCCTGGTGCTTACCAGCGAGCGGGCTCGGCGTACGGCCGGGGGGCTTTCGTTGCTTCACTGCGACTGGGACTGAGTTTTCGGGCTCTGGATCAGGCACGACAAAGGGACTATGTTCCCGCGTTCGCGAACCCCAACTCAGCGGATTGCAGGCGATGATCCTGGATCTTCCCACCTCGCACCGCGTGCCGGTCAGCTGGTTTCGCACCCACGCGACGGCACCACTCAAGTGGCGGACCATCAACGACATACTCCCCCCCGGGGCGGCCGCTCCCGAGGACTATGCGGCCATCCAGGCCGAGGTCCTCGAGTGCAAGCAGGTGCAACAGGTCATCAAGAAGCAGCGGAAGTCCGGACTCTGGGGCGATAACGTCCTTGGTCTCGCGGCGAACAAGACGGCCGGCTACAAGGACATCGGGACCATTGCCCAGTACCGGCGCCTGACCGAGTTGGGGGTGCCGCGGGACGATCGCGTGTTCCGCCTTGCCGACCGGTTCCTGTTCCGGTTGCTGTCGCGGGATGAGTCCCCGGACCTGCTCGCGGAATACAAGACCGCCACCAAGGGCAACGCCGAACTGGCGCTCTGGTCGCGGGAACGGTTCCGCGAGGGGGCGGCCGTCGCGCTGGCACAGGCCGGATTGATCGAGGATCCGCGGGTGCGGGGAGCGGCCCATCGGGTGGCGTCGCAGATCTCGCAGTTTCTCCGCAGCGAACTCGCGGAGAAGCCGTTCGTCCGCAAAGCCAGCCGAAACGTGCTGCATCCGGAAGCCCATCCCCCGACCACGCTCGCCGTGGCCCTGGTGGCCTACATGCCGGGACTCCAGCGCGAGCGGGCCGGGTTCGTCGAGCGGCTCACCGCGTTCCTCGCGCAACCCACACCCAAGAAGCCGTACGTCATCGCCATCGGTCGAAAGGTGATTCAGCCCACGTACCAGTTGTTGGGCAATCCACTCGAGGCCGACCGCTCCGGCATGCCCAAGGACCTGCCCCTGGCCTTGCACTGGATCGAGCTGCTCGCCCGGATGGAGATGCTGTCCACCAACGAGACGGCCGTGAAGATCCTGAGCCGCCTGCTCGCGGATGTAGATGGCCATGGCGTCTGGGCGCCCAAGAGCCTCCGCAGCATTCCCAAGTGCAAGTCGCGGCTGGCCGATTTCATGTTCCCGCTCGAACAGGATGGGAAGACCATGGAACGGCGCCAGGCGGACGTGACGTTCCGGCTGGCACTGATCGCCAAGCTCGCCGGCTGGACCCTCGAGTACGTCTGAGGGCCCCGGGGCCCAGACCAGGCTTTGAAAACCAGGCGGGCTGGTAGTAGTTTGAGTTACTACTATGCTCGATCTCACGCCCTTCGGCTTCACGCCGACGGAATCGCAGGCGTACCGCGCGCTCCTCGAGCTGGGCCCGTCCACCGGGTATGCGGTCGCCCGCGCCCTGTCCATCGCGCGCGCCAACGCCTACCAGGCACTGGACGGTCTGGTGGCCAAGGGTGCGGCCGTCCTGGCCGGCACCACCCCTCCCAAGCGGTATCGGGCAATCCAGGCGAGCGCCGTGTTCGCGCGGATCGTGGACGCGGAGACCAGGAAGCTCGACGTGCTCGAGCGTCAGGTCCTGGAACAGCCCCGCACCGGCGCCGATCCGGTGAGCCACATACGAGGCGAGCGGGCCCTGAACGCCCTGATCGTCCGCGCCATCATTCGCGCCGCGGGCACGGTGCGCTGCCTCGCGGGCGGCGCTCGCCTCGCCGGCTGGGCCCCGGCCATTCGGGCTCGCGCGGCGTCGGGGAAGCCGCTGGAGCTCTGGAGCGCCGATGGCGACGTCCCCGAGCTGGCGGTCTCGCCGCGCCCTGCGCCCCCGGTTCGCGTGCGGGAGATGCTGGGGGAGGACCCGGTGATCCTGGTGGCGGACGGCGTGCTCCTGGCAACCCTCGGCCCGGAGGCATCCGGGATCTGGTCCGACTCGCGGATCATGGTGGGCGTGGCCGAAGCCGCATTGAGAGATCTCAACCAAACGGATGGTTGATTTTGTATCACGCTAGACTAGCTTGCGGTATAATGACTTCCGCACACGTCCATGCGACACGGTGAATCCAAGCAGACGATTCTCGCCGCCGCGCGCACCGAGTTCGGTGAGCACGGCTATGCGGGTGCGCGGATCAGCCGGATTGCCGCCAGGGCCCGCCTGAACAAGCAGCTCATCTACTACTACTTCGGCTCCAAGTCCGGCCTCTACGCCGCGGCCACGTCGGAAGGCCCGGCGGTGGTACCGGCGGCCGCGAATCCGCGAGCCCCCGCTCCCGACGTCGTCCGGGCCGCGCTGGCGCGCATCCTGACGTCGCTGGAGGCCCGACCCGACATGTTGGCCCTCGCGGTGGACCGCCATCCCGCCGCGGACGCCGCGCCGCAGGGGCGCGCCTGGATCACGCAGGCCGTTGGCGAGATCACGGCCGCGGTATCCCGCGGGCAGGGAATGGGCTATTTCCGCGACGACGTGGACGCCGAGAGCATCGCGCTTCAGGCCCTGGTCTCGTGCCTGGGCTTCCTGGCCGTCCGCCGCCACCTCGACGTGTCAGCGGACACCTGGGTGCGGGAGGTGGGGGATACGCTGCTCCGCGCCACCGCCTGGGGCTGACGAACGCCCCTTTGCGTTCGTCAGCCTACCGTGGCGGCGATCTTCGCGTCGCCGGATCCGCGCCTCGCGTCCACGGGGCCGTCGTAATCCGCGGGATGGAGCGCGATCGCGAGCACCTCGGACAGATGCTCCACCCCATGCACGGTCAGCCGCTCCCGCTCGGCCGGTCCGATGTCGTCCAGGTCCGCCAGGTTCTCCTTGGGAAGCACGATCGTGGTGATCCCGGCCCGCAGCGCGCCCAGCACCTTCTCCTTGACCCCGCCGATCGGCAGCACGCGACCCGACAGCGTGACCTCGCCCGTCATGGCGATGTCGTGGCGCGCGGGCAGATGGGCGAGCGCGCTGATCAGCGCCGTGGCCATCGTGATGCCGGCGGACGATCCCTCCTTGGGGACCGCGCCGGCGGGAACGTGGATGTGCAGGTCCTTCTCGTGGAACCGCTCGACCGGAATGCCCAGCTCGTCGGCGTGGGTCTTGGCGTACGTGAGGCCGGCGCGGGCGGACTCCTTCATGACGTCGCCCAGCTGGCCGGTGAGCACGAGGTCACCCTTGCCGCGCATCACGGACGCCTCGACGAACATGATATCGCCGCCCACCGGCGTGTAGTACATGCCGGTGGCAATGCCCACTTCCGGCGTGCGTGCCGCGCGCTCCGGATGCACGCGGGGCCGACCGAGCAGCCGGTCCACGGCCGCCGCGTCCACCAGGACGGCGGTGGCATCGCCCGCCGCGATTTCGCGCGCCACCTTGCGGGCCACCTTGCCCAGCTCGCGCTCGAGCTGCCGCACGCCGGCCTCCCGGGTGTAGCCGGAGATGATGGCGCTGAGGGCGCTCTCGTCGAACTCGACCTGCTGGGGCGTGAGACCCGCGTCGAGCTGCTGGCGCGGCACCAGGTACTGCCGCGCGATGGCCAGCTTCTCGGGCTCGGTGTACCCCGAGAACTCCACCAGCTCCATGCGGTCGAGCAGCGGCGCCGGGATGCTCTGGAGGAAATTCCCCGTCGCGATGAACAGCACTTCCGAGAGATCGAACGGCACGCCCAGGTAGTGATCCGTGAACGAATCGTTCTGCGCCGGATCCAGGACCTCCAGCAGCGCGGCCGCGGGATCGCCCTGGAACGAGACGCCCAGCTTGTCCACCTCGTCGAGCAGGAACACCGGGTTTTTCGTGCCCGCCTTCTTCATCCCCTGGATGATGCGGCCCGGCATGGCGCCGACGTACGTCCGCCGGTGTCCGCGGATGTCCGCCTCGTCGCGCGCCCCACCGAGGGAGATGCGCACGTACTGCCGCCCCATCGCGCGGGCGATGGACTTGGCGATGGACGTCTTCCCCACGCCCGGCGGTCCCACGAAGAGCAGGATGGACCCACGGGAGCGCCGGTCGTCCTCGTTGCCCGGCATCTGTTCGGACGCCACGGCGGCCGACGCCGGCTCGCGCTGCGCCCGCAGCTGCCGCACCGCCAGGAACTCGAGCACCCGATCCTTGACGTCCTCGAGGCCGAAGTGATCCTCCTCGAGGATCTCGGCGGCGCGCTTGAGGTCGAGGTGCTCGGTGCTCCGCTCGTTCCACGGCAGCTCCGCCACCGTCTCGAGGAAGGTCCGGATGACCTGCGCCTCCATGGCCTCCTTGGGCGTCCGCGCGAGGCGGGCCAGCTCACGCTTCACTTCCTTGCGCACGTCCTCCGGCAGCTCGAGCGCGTCGAGCCGCTCCCGCAGCTCGTCCGCCAGCGCCTCGTCCTCCTCGTCCCCCAGCTCCTTCCGGATCGCGCGCATCTGCTCGCGCAGAAACATCTCGCGCTGCCGCTCCCCCAGCTCCTCCTGGACCTTCGACTTGATGTCCTGCTGGGCATCGAGCAGGTCAATCTGGCGCTGCACGTGCAGCAGCACGCGACGCAGCCGTTCCTCGACGCCCAATGTCTCCAGCAGGCCCTGCCGGTCCTTCGAGGAGATGTCGAGGTATCCCGCGACGAGATCCGCGAAGCGGCCGGGATCCGTCACCCCCTCGAGCACCTGATCCACGACGTCCTCCGCCAGTCCGGACTTCTGGCCGAGCTCGGCCGCGCGTTCGCGCACTTCCCGATGCAGCGCGATGAAGGCCGCCTCGGTGGCGTCAATCGGCGGCAGGTCGGGCGCCTGGCACACGACCGACTCGATGTACCCTTCGGTATCGGAGTACTGGAGGACGCTGGCCCGGAACTCGCCGTGCAACAGGAGTTGGACGCCGCCCAGCCCGCGCTGTACCTGCCCGATTTTCGCAACCGTGCCCGTCGTATAGAGTCCGGCGGGGTCCACCGCATCCGTGTTCTGGCGCTGGCAGACCGCGAAGATCCTGCGGTCTTCGCGCTTGAGTGCCGACTCGATGGCCCGCAGAGTCCCGGGCCGGCCGGCGCCAATGGGCGCGGTGACGCCGGGAAAGAGCACGACTTCGCGCAACGGGAGCACGGGGAGCCGCAGTCGGCTCAGGTCCGGCGTGGAGACCGCTTCAGGCATCAAGCCCTTCCTTCCGCTTCGGCGACATCGGTAGCCGGCGTGAGGACGCACCGCGCATGCCAGCGAAACCTGCCTCTACTGACCGAACACCAATGCCGAATCAGCCGTTCCCTTTCCCGGAACGGGGTGCCGCGTGCGGGAACCTGCCATTTTGGCGGCTTCGGGTGACTCAGCCAGCCGGGGCACGCGGCGCGCTGTTCAACAGCGCCTTAAGTTCCGACTCGGTGAACTGTTCGAGCAGGCCGGCGCGCGTTGTGGTTTCCCGGGCGGCTTCTTTGGGGTCCGAGTGGCAGTCGAAGCGGACGATGTCGGCAGGCTCGGGGAAACCTGCCGGGCGATGCTTCGTAGAGACGAGGCCGGACGTGCGGCCGACGCGTTCGGCCGACCACCGGCGTCCGGCGTCATCGATGATCCATCGCATCGTCGCCTCGTTCGTCGGTGCCGCAGGTTGCCAGTACTCGTGACCCGGACTTAATGTACGGCCCGAATCAAAGCGGTGCCACATGGACGACGCCCAGCCGCAGGACAATTCTCTCGCCGAGCGCCTCGCGGTGGTCCTCGAGGGCGCCTACGAGTTGGAGGGCGAGATTGGCCGCGGCGGGATGGGGGTGGTCTTCCTGGCCCGCGACCTGGCGCTGAAGCGCCGGGTTGCGATCAAGGTCCTCCCGCCCGAGCTCGCGTTCCGCCAGGAGATCAAGACCCGGTTCACGCGCGAGGCGCAGACGGCCGCGCGGCTCGCGCACCCCCATATCGTTCCCATCCACACGGTCGGCAACGAGGGGGGCCTCGTCTACTTCGTGATGGGCTTCGTGGACGGCGAGTCGCTGGCCGCCCGGCTGCGGCGGCGGCAAGCGCTCCCGGCCGAAGAAGTCCGGCGCATCATGAAGGAGACCGCGGACGCGCTCGGCATGGCGCACGCCATGGGGGTCATCCACCGCGACGTCAAGCCCGACAACATCCTGCTCGAGGGCACGCGGCGTCGCGTGATGGTCACGGACTTCGGCATCGCGAAGGCGCTTTCGCAGGCCGGCACCGGAACGCTCACCGGCACCGGGATCGCGATCGGGACGCCGCACTACATGAGCCCCGAGCAGGCCGCGGGCGAGCGCGAGATTGACGCCCGGAGCGACCTCTACGCCCTCGGCGTCGTGGCCTACGAGATGGCCACCGGCGAGCTGCCGTTCCAGGCACCCACCGTGCCCGGCATCCTCATGAAGCACATCTCCGAGTCCGCGCCCGACATCATGCGCGCGCGGCCGGACCTGCCGGAGGATCTCGCGACCTGCATCATGCGGTGCCTGGCCAAAGACCCCGAGGCCCGCTGGCCCACCGCGGAGTCGCTGGTTCGGGCGCTGGACAGCCGGACCGCGGGTCCCTACCGGCCACCCGTGCCGCGGGGGGAGACGCTCGCGCGTCGGCCACCCACCGGTGCCGCCCCCGAACGGGCGCGGGACCGGCGTCCCCGCCACTCCCGCGGACCCCGGGATCCGGCCCCGGAGACCCGTCCGCGGGAGCCCGAGATCGTCCGCAAGTTCCGCGAGGAGTTCGCGCGTTGGGCGGTGGTATCGGGCGGGCTCATGCTGATCAACGTCGCCACCGGCATCACCCAGCCCTGGTTTCTGTTCGTGGCCGGGTTCTGGGGGTTCGGGCTGGGCAGCCGGTACTCGAAGCTCTGGCAGGCCGGTTACAGCTGGCGGGACGTCCTGAACCGGCCGCCGGCGCCGGACGCGCTGGAAGCCCGCCTCTCGCCCATCGAGGCCCCCAAGGCGCTGCGCAAGCCCACCGACGTCGGCGCCGACGAGGACTTCGGCCCGCTCCAAGCGCAGATCACGCAGCTGCGGCGCGACGAGACGGCCGTCCGGCAGATCGTGGACCGGCTCCCGGCGTCCGAGCGGAAGCTCCTTCCGGACATCGTCCACACGGTCGAAGCCCTGTCCACGCGCGCGCTCGAGCTGGCGCGCACGCTCTCACAGATGGAGGGCGAAGTGGACACCGAGGCGCTCGGGCGCCTCGACGCGCGGCTCGAGGACCTGAGCGGCGAGGCCGGGGACGACCGCCGCATCGAGCTGCTCCGCCGCCAGCGGGACACTCTGCGGGAACTGGTCCAGCGACGGCAGAAGCTCCAGGAACAGTTCGAGTCCTGCGTGCTCGCCGTGCAGAACATCCGCTTCGACCTGCTCCGGCTCCGCTCCGCGGGCGTCAGCACGGTGCTCGACGACCTCACCTCCGCCACCCAGTCGGCGCGCGCCCTCAGCCTGGACGTCGAAGCGGCCATCGAGGCCGCCGCCGAGATCAGGAGTGAGCTGGGAGGATAGGCGGGCGAAGGCAGTGCCTGTTCTAGGATGTGTGCAGTTCCCGGATCCGCTCCGCGATGCCCTCCGCCTGCGGCAGAATCACGTCTTCGAGCTCGGGCGCGTAGGCCACGAACGTATCGGTTGCCGCCACGCGCTTCACCGGCGCGTCGAGCCAGTGGAAGTGGTCGTCGGCAATCCGGGCCGCGATCTCCGCCCCGTAGCCCCAGGACAGCGAATCTTCGTAGGCCACGAGCACCTTGCTCGTCTTGCGCACCGACTCGCCGATTTGCTCCCAGTCCACGGGGTTCAGCGAGCGCAGATCGAGCACCTCGACATTGATGTCGTCCGACTCCGCCACCAGCCGTGCCGCATTGAGCGCGCGCTGGACCACCGCCCCATAGGTCACGACGGTGAGGTCGGCCCCTTCCCGGACCACCTTCGCCTTCCCGAACGGGATCATGAAGTTCGGGCCGGGATACGCTCCCTTGTTGTACGTCTGGCGGTAGAGGTGCTTGTGCTCGAGGAACAGGACCGGGTCGTCGCAGCGGATGGCGGTGCGCAACAGGCCGTTGGCGTCGAGCGCCGTGGCGGGACACACGACCCGCAGGCCGGGAATGTGCGTGAACAGCGACGCGCCGGTCTGCGAGTGGTAGATGGCACCGCCCCGCAGGTAGCCGCCGTAGGTGGCGCGGATCACGACCGGGCAGCTGAACGCGTTGTTGCTGCGCCAGCGGAGCAGCGCCAGTTCGTTCCGGATCTGGTGATAGGCCGGCCAGATGTAGTCGAAGAACTGGATCTCGACCACGGGCTTGAGACCCCGGGTTGCGAGCCCGATGGCCCGGCCCACGATGTTCGCCTCCGCGAGCGGCGAGTTGTATACCCGGTCGTGTCCGAACTTCTGCTGCAGCATCCACGTCACCTTGAAGACACCGCCCTTCCCCTTGACCCGGTCCACCTGCTCCTCGCGGGACGTGTCGGCCACGTCCTCGCCGAAGATCAGGATGCGGGGGTCCCGCTGCATCTCGTCGTCCATGCACTTGTTCAGCAGGTCCACCATCGTGGTCGGGGCGCCGTCGAACTGCGGGTCCTCTTCCGTGTCGAACGGCTCGGCCGTCGGGTCCACGTCCGGCGAGTACACGTACTGGTAGATCGTCCCGGGACCCGGCTGCGGGGACGCCAGGGCGATCTCGGTGGCGACCTCGATTTCCTCGTCCACCCGCGCCCGGATGTCGGCCAGTTCGGCCTCGGTGGCGATGCCGTCCGCCAGCAGGCGCGCCTTGAACGTCGTCACCGGATCCCGGCCCGCCTCGTCCTCACGCTCTTCCGGGGTCTTGTACATCACCTCGTCGTCGGAGAGCGAGTGGGAGTACGGGCGGATCACGTGCGCGTGCAGCAGGGCGGGGCCGCGCCGGGCGCGGCAGTACGCCACCGCCCGGGAGACGGCGTCATACGAGGCGAGGGGATCGCAGCCGTCCACTTCTTCGACGTGCAGGTGCGGGAATCCCGTGAGCAGCTTCGAGATCGAGCCCCCCGCCGTCTGCACCTCGACCGGCACCGAGATGGCGTACTTATTGTCCTCGATCAGGAAGAACACGGGCAACTTGAGATTGCTGGCCGAGTTCAGCGCCTCCCAGAACTCCCCCTCGCTCGTGGTGCCGTCCCCGGACGAGCAGAACACGACCTCATCGTTGCGGATGCGCTCGCGCCGGTCGGGGATGGCGGTGATGCGGTCGTAGCGGTGCCAGGCTTCCGCGCACCCGACGGCCTGGAGGTACTGCGTCCCCGTGGGGCTCGACGAGCTGACGATGTTGAGGGCCTGATGGCCCCAGTGGGACGGCATCTGCCGTCCGCCGGAGTTCGGATCGTCGGCGGCCGCCACGGCCTCGAGCAGCATCTCCGTGGGCGTCATGCCGAGCGCGAGACACAGCGCGCGATCCCGGTAGTAGGGGTAGAACCAGTCGTACCCGGCCCGCAGCGCCTTGCCCGCCGCCACGAGGACGGCTTCGTGCCCGGCGCCCGAGATCTGGAAGAAGATCCGGTTCTGGCGCTTGAGCTGGATCTCCTTGTCGTCTATCCGCCGCGACAGGAGCATCAGGCGGAACAGGTCCAGCAGCTCCGCCTTGTCGAGCCGGGCGGCCGGTCCGCGGCTGGGTTGCGACTTGGACTTGGTCCCGGTCTTGGCTGGCATGGGCCCAAAATAGCCTACTTGGGCGGACCGGCCAGCAGCCCCGGAAGGCGGCCGAACTCCTCCCTCGCCAGCAGGACGAACGGATCCGTGGCCAGCAGCAGCGCCTCCCGGGCCTCGACACCCCACCGCACCAGCGCAACCCGGGCGGCCAACCGCCGCGCCAGCGCCATCCCGAGCGCCGGGTCGTCGGGCGCCGTGACCGCGAGGCGGGCGCGCACGCGCTGGAGATACGGATCCAGCAGCTCGTTACGCCACCGTTCCGGCGTGGACAGCCATGCTTCGCGGCCGGCGGGCGACGCCGGCAGGGTGTAGGCCAGGCTGTCCGCCACCGCCTCCTCGAACCCGCTGTCGGCGGCCACCGCGTGCCACGCGGGGGGATCCAGCACGGCCGTCACCTCGAGATCCGGCCGGATCCCGCCGCCGCCGCGCACCTCGCGCCCGGCGTCCGTCCGGAAGACCTCGGCCGTATCGCGTTCGGTTCCGCCCTTGCCGGCCAGCCCGTAGTACTGCTCGACCGCGAGCCCCGCGTAGTGACGCTGGATGAACCGGCCGTTGGGCGTCAGCACCCGCCCGATCGTGAGCCACACGATGTCGCCGCCCGGGAGCACGAACGGCCCTTGCATGAGCGCCTTGCCGAAGGTGCGCCTCCCCACGAGCAGGGCACGGTCGTGGTCCTGGAGCGATCCGGCCAGCGCCTCCGACGCACTGGCGCTCCCTTCGTCAATGAGCACCACGAGGGGCATCTCGACGAATCGCCCATCCCGCCTCGTGACGAACGTGGTGTCCACGGCGCTCTTTCGGCCGCGTGTCCGGAAGACCACGGTCGCCTTCGGAAGGAACAGGGACGCGACCTCCACCGACGCGGTCACGATCCCGCCGGGGTTGCCACGCAGGTCGAGGATCAACTGCCTGGCCCCCGAGCGCCGGAGCCGGTTGACCGCCTTCTCCAGCTCGTCGGCGGCCTCGGGAGCGAACTGCGCCAGGCGCGCGTAGCCGGTGACCGCGTCCAGCATCTGCGTCGTGCCGACGGACGTTTCCTTGATGTCGTCGCGTTTGACGGTCACTTCGTAGCGGCGCGGCTCGAGGCGTGGTCCGCGCTCGAACGCCAGCTTCACCCGTGATCCGGACTTCCCGGCCATCCGCAGCATGAGGGTCTCGGCGTCGTGGCCGGCAACCGAGCTGTCGTCCATCGTCATCAGCCGGTCACCGGGGAGCACGCCCTTCCGGTCCGCCGGTCCGTCCGGCGCCACGGCGAGGACCGTGGCCACGCCATCCACGTCCTCCAGCGCGATCCCCACCGTCCCCAGGTCGCCGCGCGCAATTGCGGCGGCGCGCTCGACCTCGGTCCGCGGCTCGAAGCGGCTGTGCGGGTCCAGGGACCGCAGCACGCCGTGAATGGCCGCGCGGACGAGGCGGGCGTAGGGCACGCTGTCCACGTAGTTGATGCGGATGTGGTTGAGGACGCCCGAGAACGTCTGGAGTTCCTCGTAGTTGGACCGGGCCTGCGCATCGAGCGGGCCCGCGGCGACGACCAGGGCGGCCAGGGCCGGCCCGCACCAGCGTGCGCCGCGACGGGGGTCAGGGCCGTGCATCGGGCCTCCTTCAGGGAATCGCCAGGAGCGAGACACGTGCGTCTTCGATCTGCCGCGCGAGACTCCGCGGCGCAAGGGTCAGGAACCGCTCGAACGCGGCGCGTGCGAGCGCCGAATCCGCGGCCTCGAGTCGTCCGAGCCGTCCGAGCGTGAGGCCAAGGTCCACGAGGAGCATTGGATCATCCGGATTCAGGAACGCCGCTTCCCGTCGCTCCGCCAGCGCTTCGTCCAGCCGACCCAGCCGTTCATAGAGGTCGGCGAGGCGCACGTGCGCCATCCAAAAACCGAGATCGAACGCGAGCACCTGCCGGTAACCCTGCTCCGCCGCCCAGGCGCGGCCGAGCCGGTCCCGCCAGTACGCCTCCATGTAGCGCATGTCGTTCGTGACGAGGTACGCCAGGGGATGCGCCGAGTCGTGTTGCTCCTCCCGCCAACTCCGCCTGATGAGCAGTCCGAGGTCGTGGATGCGGATCCTTCACGCTGGTTGGGAGCTTGATCCGCTGACTCAGGCCAGGGGAAGGAAAAGCGGCTGCGGCCACCCAGATACTCAGCAGTACCACCACGGGCCTGAACGCCATGGTTTCCTCCGGCGTGTGGACATGGCGGCGCGACGGCCGCCGCCAATCAGCCGCCCGGCATCAGCGCAGCCGGGTGAGCTTCCGCAGCACTTCCAGCTTCTCCAGCGCCGACGACGACGACGGCGCCTCCGCGATGGCGTACAGGCCGTCGCGCACGTCGAGCAACACCTCGAGCAGCAGTTGCTCCCGCTGGAACGACGCGTCCAGCTCCATCATGCGCCGCTGGTCCCCCGCCTCCTTGGCCAGATCGTACGCCTCACGGTAGATCCGCTCGAGGTTCTCGAGGATGCGATCCCGCGGACGGGGGCTCATGCGGCGGCGTCGCCGAACGGGAGGATCAGCAGCCCGCTCGGCACCTTGGGCGCGAAGTACGTGGACTTGGGCGGCATGATCCCGCCCGCGTCGGCAACCGCGAGGATCCGTTCGGTGGGCGTGGCGCGGACCAGAACCCCGGCCGCCGCGCCGCGGGCGACCGCGTCGAACACCTCACCGGGGGAGGCCACATAGCCGATCGTGGCCTCCGGCCCCGCCGCCCGCGCCAGCGGCTGGACGATCTCCCGCTCCACCACCGCGATCTCCAGTTCGCTGTCGTGGTCGGTGTGCGCCGACAGCACCAGCACGCGCCCGCCGGGGAATACGATGGCCGCGGCGGGTCGGGGGCCGAGCGCATCGAGCAGGCCCTGCGGATCCAGCTCGGCCTCCCGGTCCTCCACAACGAAACACTCCGCCCACCGCTCCCGCATGCGGGCCAGGTCCACCGGCGCGCCCTGCACGAGCCGGTGGGTGGCCAGGACGACCAGGCCCGGGTCCCGCACCGGCACGGCCAGGGCGGGAATCCGCGACGCCTCCGCCAGCTCCGCGCGCAACGCGGTTGCCGTCTCGTACCGGTGGTGACCGTCCGCGATGTACACGGGCCCGTCCCCCACCGCCCGGGCAATCTCGTCCGCCTGCGCGCCCGTCACCCGCCAGATGCCCACGGCGACGCCATCGAGCTCCGCCACGGCCGTGGGCTCGTGCCGGGTGACGCCGTCGAGCCGGCGGCGCAGATGGTCGCGGGTGTCCCTTGCCAGCACGAGGATCGGCTCCACCGCGGCCCGCGTGGCGCGGCCCAGGGCCAGGCGGTCTTCCTTGGCGCCGCGATGCGTGCGCTCGTGCGGCCGGACACGACCGGGTTCGTATCCCTCCGCCAGCAGGCCGCCGATCACCCCCGTCCGGAGACACGACCGCCCGTCCGGCAGGAGGAACTCCTGCTGCACCACGTACACCGCGGGGTCAGGGTCCCGCTCGAGGACGTCGGCAGCCCGCCAGCGGGCCAGCGTCCGCGCCGCCGCCTGGTATCGGTCCCCCGACCCCTCCGGCAACGTGACGTGGACGATGTTGTGCGGCGACCGGCCCGCCAGCGCGCTGCGCGCCTCCGCCGACACCACGTCGTAGGGGGGGGCGATCAGGTCGCTCAGCCGGTCCCGCGCCCGAAAGCGCTCGGCCCGGATCGGGGTGAACAGCGTGGACGACATCGTGGCGTCTGCCATTACGTTCGGGATCCTCCGCCCCATGAGATTGCGCTCGCGTTCCCGGCCCCGCCAGTCCGCGCCGCCCGGGCCTCACGCCCAGGGTCGCGCGGCCGCTTCCGCTTCCTCCAGCATCTTGCGGTACGACCCGTACCGCGACGACGCCAGCATGCCCGCTTCCACCGCCCCGCGGACCGCGCACCGGGGCTCCTCGCAATGCCGGCAGTTGTCGAAGCGGCAGTCCGCGCCGTGGCGGCGGACGTCCGGGAACGCCTCGGACACGTCCTGCGGTCGCAGGCCCCAGAGCCCAATGTCCCGAAGCCCCGGCGTATCCACGACGAACCCGCCGTCCAGGCACGGGTGCATCTCCGCGGCCACCGTCGTGTGCCGGCCGGCATGACTGCGCGGGCTGACGTCTCCGGTCCGCAGGCGCAGCCCCGGCACCAGGGCGTTCAGCAGGCTGGACTTCCCGACGCCCGTGGGTCCGGTGAAGAGCGACACGTGGGCCCCGAGCAACCGGCGCAGCTCCACGATCCCCGCGCCGCTCACGACGCTGGTCACGAGGACTCCGTATCCGGCCTGGCGGTAGGGCTCGCCGAGCGTCGCGGCCTCGGGCGCGAGGTCCCCTTTGTTGATGACGACCGAGACCGGCAGGTGATTGGCCTCGGCGACGGCGGTGAACCGGTCCATCAGGAAGGGATCCCAGTCGGGCATGCGGGCGGCACCAACCACCACCACCTGATCGAGGTTGGCGGCCACCGCGCGCTCCCCGCGCGCCCGTCCCGGACTGCGCCGCTGGAGCAGCGAGCGTCGCGGGAGCACGGATTCGATCGTGGCCGGCGGGTCGGCCACGTTGGCCAGCACGACGCGGTCGCCGACGAGCACCGTCTCCGCCCGCCGGTGCTTCATCCGGCCGCGGAGCACCGCGTCCCACACGCGGCCGTCCGACCAGATGGCATACCGGCCGCCGACCCGCGCGAGTACCACGCCCTCGATCCGGTCTACCAGTCGGGCTCCCGCTGCCGCGCCTCGACGGCCCGATCGAGGTGCCGCTTGACGTCGTGGAGCGACAGGGCGTGCGCGGTCCGCTCGGCCTCGTCGCGGCTCGCCCCGAACGCCACGTAGTCCGTCTCCACGTGCCCGTCCGGCGCGTCGCCCGCTTCCGACCAGCGCACGAAGAGCAGGGCCGCCCCGAACCGGCCGTCCGCGTCCGGTGCGTCGGACAGCATCACGGCGACCGAGTACGCCCGGCCATCCGGCCCGCCGAACGCCGGCGGTCGCTGGTGCTTCGCGAGGTATCCGCCCAGCGTCGTCTCGTCCGTCACCGCGAGCGGCCGTCCACGGTCTCCCGCAGGACGTTCCCGACGATGAACCACACGTTCGCCGGGCGCTCCGCCATGCGCCGCATCAGGTACGGATACCATTCGGTGCCGAACGGGACGTACACGCGTACGTTGTACCCGTCGCGCCGGAGGCCGTCCTGGAGATCCCGCCGGACGCCGTACAGCATCTGGAACTCGAACCGCTCGGGACCCACCCCCCTGGCGCGGGCGACGTCCTTCACGTGGGTGATCAACGCCTCGTCGTGGGTGGCGAACGCGGGATAGTTGCCGCGCTCGAGCAGCCGCTCGCTGCAGCGGGCAAAGACGGCGTCCACGTCCCACTTGCCCGGGAACGCCACCGTCGCCGGCTCCTTGTACGCGCCCTTGACGAGCCGCACGCGCGCGCCGGCGGCCAGCAGCGCCTCGATATCGTCCTCGGTGCGGCGCAGCATCGTCTGGATCACCACACCCACGAGGTCGCCGAACGCGGGCCGCAGGGCGCTGTCGTACAGATCGAGTGTGCGCTGGACGTGGCCGGACGCCTCCATGTCCACGCGCACGAAGATCCCGTGCGCGCGGGCGCGCTCCAGGATCCGCCGGGCGTTGTCGCCCGCCAGCCCCTCGTCCAGGTCGAGCCCCATCTGCGTGAGCTTGATGGACAGGTTGGCCTGGACTCCGCTCGCCTGAATCCGATCCAGGATCTCGATGGCCGCGTCGCGTGCGCCGGCGGCGGCCTCGTGGGTGGTCACGCTCTCGCCGAGCAGATCGAGGCTCACGGTGATGTTCCGGGCATTCAGGTCCCGGGCCACGCTGATCGCCGCGTCGAGGGTTTCGCCCGCCACGAACCGGGCCGAGAACTGGCGGGCCAGGCCGTTGCGCTTCACGAACTCGAACAGGCCCCGCCGTTCGCTGAGCCAGAGAAAAGTGCTTCGCAGCATGTCGTCAGGAGTTGGGGTAGAAGCGACTGCCCTGCTCGGCCTGCCGGACGAGTAAGGGAGCGGGAGTGTACCGGGGGCCGTAGTGTGACGCGAGCCGTCGCAGCCGCTCGACGACACGGGCGGCCCCGAGCGCGTCTATCTCTCGCAACGGCCCGCCGCGGAACGGCGGGAATCCGATGCCGAAGATCGCGGCGATGTCGCCGTCGCGGGGCCGCCGCACGACGCCCGCGTCCAGCGCGAGCGCCGCTTCGTTCAGCATGGCGTAGACGAGACGGTCCTCGATCTCGGCCGCCGGGGAGGGGCCCGTGACACCCAGGAGTTCCCGCACCGTCGGGTCCACGCCGCGACGCTTGCCCCCGTCGTAGCGATAGAAGCCGCGCCCGCTCTTGCGGCCGAGCCGGCCGGCACGGACCAGCGCCTCGAGCCCCGCCACGGGAGCCAGCCGATCTCCGAAGGCCTCATGCAGCACGTGCGAGCCCTTGAGACCAACGTCCAGCCCGACCTCGTCCAGCAGCGTGATGGGGCCAACGGGGAAGCCGTACTCCTTCATACAGCGGTCAATCTCCTCGATGGCCACGCCCTCGGCCACGAGCCGGCCGGCCTCGTTGAGATAGGGCGCCAGGATCCGGTTCACCCAGAACCCCGGCTCGTCCCGGACCACCACGACGGTCTTGCCCATGCGCCGCCCGAAGTCCACGGCGGTGGCCGTCACCCAGGGCGCGGTGGCGTCCGTGACGATCACCTCGAGCAACGGCATCTTCTCGACCGGCGAGAAGAAATGCATGCCCAGCATCCGCTCGGGGCGGCGGAGCACGGAGGCGATCCGCGCGATGGGGATCGTGCTCGTATTGGAGGCGAGGATGCACCGCTCGCCGACCCGCGCCTCCAGCTCGCGGAACACCTCGTGCTTTACGGCGAGGTCCTCGAACACGGCCTCGATGACGAGATCCGCGCGCCCGAAGCCCGACCAGTCCGTCCCGCCGGAGAGGAGCGCGGTCAGGCGCCGGTGCTCGTACTTCGTGATGCGCTTCCGCTTCAGCCGGGCATCCAGGATCCGCCGGGCGCCGCCCAGGCCCCTGGCCACCGCCACCAGTCCGGTGTCACGGAACCGCACGTCCACGCCGGCCTGGGCCACCGCCGTGCCGCCGATGCCGCTCCCCATGAAACCGGCGCCCAGAACGCCGAGCCGCCGCACCTCGCCCGGAGCGACGCCGTCGGCGTCGCCGAAATCCTTCTTGAGGGCGGTCGTGGCGAAGAAGATGCCGACGAGCGTCCGCGAGACGTCGCCCACGGCGAGGTCGGCAAAATGGCGCGCCTCCCGCTCGAGCCCGGCCGCCACGCCGTTCCGGAGCCCGTGCTCCACGGCGTCGAGGGCGTCGAAGGGCGCGGGATAGTGCCCGCCGGTCCTGCGCTGCACCTGTTTGCGGGCAAGGGAGAACACGAGCGCGCGCCCCGCCGCATTGCCCTCGACGACCAGCCGCACGAGGCCGCCGGTGGGCCGGGTGGGGCGCCAGCCGCCCGCGAGGCGCCGCGCGGCGTCCATGGCCACGCGTTCCAGGATGGCGGGATGGACGAGTTCGTCCACGATGCCGCGCCGAAACGCCGTCTTGGCGGGCAGCACCTTCCCCGCGAGAATGATGTCGAGCGCCGCCTGGAGGCCG
Source organism: Gemmatimonadales bacterium (assembly GCA_036398175.1). Classification (GTDB taxonomy): domain Bacteria; phylum Gemmatimonadota; class Gemmatimonadetes; order Gemmatimonadales; family GWC2-71-9; genus JAOTWJ01. The sequence continues at coordinate 29,307 of DASWHL010000045.1, read as the reverse complement.
ATGAGCCGGGGCAACCGCTGACACCCGCCGGCCGCCGGGATGATGCCGAGCTGCACCTCGGGGAGCCCGAGCTTCGTCTTCTCGTGATCGGTGGCCACGCGGTAGGTGCACGCGAGCGCGGTCTCGAGTCCGCCGCCCAGACACGCGCCGTGCATCGCGGCAACGACCGGCTTGCCCAGCTCTGCGACGCGCTGAATGAGGGCCTGGCCGGCCCGCACGAACGTGTACGCCTCTTCGCGCGACCGCAGGGCCACGAACTCGTCAATGTCGGCGCCCGCAAGGAACGTGTCCGGCTTGCCGGACAGCAGCACGACGGCCCGCACGGCCGCATCGCCGCCCAGGGTCGTGAGCATCGTGTCCAGCTCGTCGCGAACCGCCCGCGTGATCTTGTTGACCGGTTCGCCCGGCAGATCGAGCACGAGCCGGGCAATCCCGTCGGTCACGGAAACGGCAAAGGCGGTCATGCGCGTTCCAGCACCATGGCAAAGCCCATCCCGCCCTGCGCGCACACGGACAGGAGGCCGAACTGCACGTCGCGCCGCCGCATCTCGTTGACCAGGGTGAGGGTGACCCGCCCGCCGGTGGCGCCGAACGGGTGCCCGATCGCGATCGAGCCGCCCATCACGTTCACGATGTCGAGATTCACCTCGCCGATCGGCTCGGCGCGCCCCAGATGCTCCGTGGCCCATTGGCGCGACTCGAAGGCCTGGATGTTCGAGAGGACCTGGGCCGCGAACGCCTCGTGCATCTCGATGAGTCCGACGTCTCGCAACGTGATGCCCGCGCGCTCGAGCGCGCGTGGCACCGCGATGGCCGGGCCCATCAGGAGCTGCCAGCCGGGATCCACGGCGGCCACCGCGTGCGCACGGATGAACGCGACGGGGTCATAGCCGCGGGCCCGGGCGGCTTCCTCGCTCATGAGGAGGACGGCGGCTCCGCCGTCGGTGAGCGGCGAGGCATTGCCGGCCGTGACGCTCCCGTAGCGCCGGTCGAAGGCAGGCCGGAGGGCGGCGAGTTGCTCCAGGCTGGAATCCGGCCGGACGCCGTTGTCGCGATCCACCGGCTCGCCGTCCGACGGCAGGACCGGGGCGATCTCGGCCGTGAGGCGGCCGTCGGCCGTGCCGGCGTAGGCCAGCTGGTGACTGCGCAGGGCCCACCGGTCCTGCGCGTCCCGCGTGATGCCGTTGAGCTTTGCCATCGTCTCGGCCGACTGCCCCATGCTCTCGCCGGTGGAGGGCTCGGCGATCGCCGGGGTCACCGGAATGAGGTCGCGGGGCCGGAACCCCGCCACGAGCCGGAGTCGCTCGCCCAGGGACCGGGCCCTGCTCAGCGCCACGAGCCGATCCGAGAACCGGCGCGAATGGAGGATGGGGATGTCGGAGAGGCTCTCGGCGCCGCCCGCGAGGACGACGTCCGCCCGCCCGGCCGCGATCTGGTCGGCGCCGATGGCGATGGCCGTGTTGGCCGACGCGCAGGCACGATTGACCGACGCGGCCGCGATGTCCCGCGGGAACTGGGGGAGGAGACTCACTTCCCGCGCCAGGTTGGGCGCGAGCACGCTCGCAACGACCTGGCCGAAGTACATCTCGTCCACGTCGGCCCCGTCGAGCTCGTATCGGTGCAGGACTTCGACCGTGGCATGGCGGGCCAGGTCCACCGCACTCACCATCCGCAACGCCGTGCCTGCCTTGCAGAACGGCGTGCGGCATCCGCCCACCACGGCGACTCGACGTCCCGCGGCCCCGTTACCCATCGTGCTAAACTAGCCGCCGGGGAAACGTCGTGGTAGCGCGCCCCGCGAGGCGCGTGGCATCATTGTCCGGTGGTATTGATCGCGAAGACGCTGGCGATGGCGGCGGGCCGGCCGTCAATCATCTCGATCACCTCGCGGGAGAGGACCACCTCGAACGGCGCCACGAGGCGCACCAGTTCCCCGGGCTGCAGCAGGTGCTCGTCGGACTCGGGCCCCCAACCCTGCTGACGCTGCGCGGTCAGGAACGTCTCGGCGAGGAAATACCCACCGGGCCTGACCGCCGCCCGAAAATCGGCGAACCGCCGGCGGTCCAGGTAGCCGAAGAGCATGACCACGTCGAACGATGCCGGCGCGATCTGGCTGGTCCGGAGGTCCATATGGAGACACTTCACGGAAAGTCGCCGCCGCTCCGCTTCCCGCTCCAGCACGGCGAGGCTCGCCGCGTCGGAATCCACGGCGACCACCTCGGCGCCGTATTCGGCGGCCGGCAGGGCGTGGCGTCCCGGCCCCGACGCCAGATCGAGGACCCGCACACCCGGCCCGAGGATGCCCGCGTGCCACGTGAACCACGCGCTCGGGGGCTGCCCGCGCTCGTTCCGACGAGAGAATAGCGGCGTGATCGCTCCCTTCTCAGCCGCAACCCGGACGGCGGCGCTGACCGAGCTGGCGGACACGGCGGTAGACATCCTCGTGATCGGCGGCGGGATCACCGGCGCCGGCATCGCCCGCGACGCGGCCATGCGCGGGTTCCGCACGGCCCTCGTCGAGCGGGGCGACTTCGCGACCGGTACGAGCGGGCGTTCCTCGCGGCTGGTTCACGGTGGGCTGCGATACCTCGAGCAATACGCGTTCCACCTCGTCCACGAGTCGGTCCGCGAACGCCGCACGTTGCTCCGGATCGCCCCGCACCTGGTCTGGCCGCGCTCGTTCCTGTTCCCGCTGTTCGCCGGGGGCCGCGTGCCGCGCTGGCAGCTCGCGGCCGGGATGTGGCTGTACGACGCCCTGGCGTCGTTCCGGAATGTGAAGCGGCATCGTTGGCTCAGCAAGCGGGCGCTGCTCCAGGCCGAGCCGCGCCTGCGGGCGGACGACCTGCTGGGTGGGCCCCGCTACTACGACGCGCAATGCGACGATGCGCGACTCACCCTGGCCAACGTCCGCGACGCCTATCGCCTCGGGGCGCTGGTCGCCAGCTACACGGAGGTGCAAGGCTTCGACCGGGCGGCCGGGCGGATCCGCGGCGCCCGGCTCCAGGACCGCCTGTCGGGCGCGACCCTGACGGCGCGGGCGCGGGTGATCGTGAACGCGACGGGGCCCTGGTCGGATGGGGTCCGCGAGGACGGCCGGGAGCTGCTGCAGTTCTCGAAGGGGGCTCACGTGATCGTGCCCCGGGCCCGGATCGGCCTCACGGAGGCCGTCACCATGCTCTCGCCGGTGGACGGGCGCGTGCTGTTCGCCCTGCCGTGGGACGATCTGGCCTACATCGGCACGACGGAGACGCCCGTGACCGGACCGCCGGGTGACGTCACGGTCGACGCCGACGATGTCGTGTACCTGCTGCGGTCCGGCAACGCCATGTTCCCCGACGCCCGGCTCCAGCCGGATGACGTCGTGGCCACCTGGGCCGGCCTCCGCCCCCTCGTGCGGCCGGCGGATGCCCGGGACGCGGGGCGGGTGTCCCGGGAGCACGTCATCGTGGTTGCCCCGGGTCTCGTGTCGGTCCTCGGTGGCAAGCTCACGACGTATCGGCGGATGGCCGCCCAGGCGGTGGACCGGGCCGCCCAGGAGCTGCACGCCCTGGACGGCCGTGTCCTGCCGCGCGCCGCCGCCACGGCGCGCGAGCCGCTGCCCGGAGGGGAGACCGCGGACCTCGACCTCATCGCCACGGAGGTGGAGCGCGAGGGACTCGCATCCACGACCGCCCGCCGGCTGGTGCGCCGCTACGGCACCGAGGCGCCGGCCGTGGCGCGGCTGGCGGCCGCCACCCCGCATCTCGCCGCACCCGTGGCGACCGGGGCAACCGCCATCCGGGCCGAACTCGTGTACGCCGTCCAGCGGGAGATGGCCCTCACGCTCCCGGATCTCCTGATCCGCCGGACGCACGTCTTCTACGAAACGCCGGGGCACGGGCTTCCGGAAGCCCTCGCACTGGCAACGCTGGTGGCCCCCGAGCTGGGGTGGGACGCCGCGCGCTGCGCGGCCGAGGTCGAGGCGTATCGCGCCGAGGTGGCGCGCGCCGAGGCGTTCCGGCACCAGTTGCGCTAACCCGCGAGGGGTGGGCCCGACACGGGGCTTGCCCGCACCCGTGCCCGGTCGTCCGCGATCGTCCGGAGCGCGAACAGCACCAGGCTGCCACCCACGAAGGCCGCGGCCGGCAGGACCAGCATGGCCGTCCGCAGCCCGAACCGGTCCGACAGCCATCCCACGAGCGGGTAGGCGATGGCATCGCCGGCGATGTGCGTGAAGAACACGTACGTGCCGATCACGGACGCGCCAACCTGAGGCGGAACGACGTCGAAGATCGCGGCCGTCATCGGGCCGTGATACCACGTGAAGAAGAACAGCGTGGTGAAGAAGACGGGGATGAAGACGTCGAGGTCCCCGACATGCAGCAGCCAGACGGCGAGCGGCGCGCCGGCCAGGAACCCGGCCGAGCCGGCCAGCACGCGCCCGCCGGCCCATCGCTCCGCCAGGAGATCGCCGAGCCGGCCGCCGAAGATCGTGCCGAGCACCCCGGCCAGGAGGCCCCAGAGACCGATGGTCCGGCCAACCACGGCGGGCGTCAGTCCGAGTTCGCGCTGCATGTAGGACGGCGACCACGCCACGAGACCGTTCATCGAGAAGGTGATCAGCGCGCCGCCGATGAAGAGCCAGGCCAGCGTCGGCGTGCGCAGCACCAGGCCCGCGGCATGCTGGAGCTCGGCGATGCGTGGGTGGTGGGCTCGTGGCTGGTGCCGCTGGCGCACCGCGCGGCGGACGGCGAGCGCGAGCTGCAACGCCACGCCCAGCCCGGCGAAGCCCGAGAAGACCGCCACGTCCAGATCGGCGGAGCCCTGGAAGTGGTTGGCGACGTAGGCGCCGATGGCGCCGAGGACGGTGAAGGACCAGATCGGCCAGAGGGCCTTCACGATACGCCAAACACCGACTTCGAACCGTCGCAGCTGGTCCAGCACGGGAAAATGGGCGCGGATCCGGGCCGGATCGCGGAGCTGTGCCGCCAGCATGGCGAGAATGAACCCGGGGATGCCCACCGCCAGAAAGGCGGCCCGCCAGCCGTACAGGCCCTCGAGCTCGCCGCCCACCCAGATCCCGAGGACACCCCCGACGGCCAGACCTCCCCAGAAGATGCCGAGCGCCAGGGCGCGTCCGCGGCCTGGGAAGTAGTCGGCGATCAGCGACTGGGCGGCGGGCGTGTAGGACGACTCGCCGATGCCCACCATGGACCGGCAGAAGAACAGCTGACCGAACCCCCGCGCCAGGCCTCCCAGGGCCGTGAACGAACTCCAGAAGGCGACGCCAATGGCGATCACGCCCCGCCGCGACTTGAGATCGCTCAGAATGCCCAGGGGCACCGCGGCGACGGCGTACACCATCACATAGGCCGACCCCAGCCAGCCCAGCTGCGCGTCCGAGAGATCGAGTTCCTCCTTGATCGGCTCGAACAGGACGAAGATGATGCTCCGATCCACGTAGTTGAGCACGTTGATGAGCGCCAGCAGCACCACCGCGTAACCGGCGTACCGCCGTGAAACGGCCGGGCCGTTCACCTCCGGCTAGTCCTCACCCGGCAGCTTCGACGCCAGCGCGCGCTCGTCCCGGAACGATTTTGCGTCCTGATACGCCGTGCGCAGGCGGGTCATCAGCTCTTCGCGGCGCGCGTACAGCCGCTTCGGGGGACGCGGAGGCACCCTGGCAAGGGCGTAGGCGGCGAGCAGGGGCAGGCCCACCGTCGAGTCCAGGTAGGCCACGACGGCGTCCGGGAGGCGCGCGGGATCCACTTTTCCCCAGCTCACGGCCTCCCCGGGCGTGGCGCCGGAAAGACCACCGGTGTCCGGCCGGGCATCCGTGATCTGGAGGTAGTAGTCGTGACCCTTCTCGTCTATGCCGAGCACCTCCTGGATCTGGGGCTCGGTCTGCAGCACGAAGTTCTTCGGGCTGCCACCGCCCACGATCAGGACGCTGCTGGTACCGCCGCCGCGCTTGGCGTCCAGCACGATGGCGCTCGTCTCGTTGACGTCGGCGGACACGTCGTAGCGCAGCTGATAGCCCGCGAGGGCGAGCTCCGCCACGTTCATGCCGATGGAGGAGTCACCCGGTGACGACGTGTAGATGGGCACCTCATACTCGTGCGCCACGGTGAGCAGCGACTTGCCCGAAAGGCCCAGCACCCGCTCGCGTTCCCGCAGATACCCGCCGAGGAGATAGTGATACTCGGCCGTGGACATGGCGCGCTGGAACTCCGGCCGCGACGAGACCTGGCGAACGAACGCGTCGGTTCGGAGCAGCACCCGATAATCGAAGAAGATATCGTAGATCCGGACGACGCCTTCCTCGCGCAGCGCCACGTCGTCCACGTTGGGACGGCCGGCATGCATCGAGAAGCCGAGCGCGAAGTGGGCATCATGGTACAGGTTTGCGCCGGTGGACACGATCCAGTCCACGAAGCCGGCCTCGATCAGCGGAATGACGGTGGACATGCCGAGGCCGGCCGGCGTGAGCGCGCCGGTGATGCTCATGCCGACGGTCCCGTTGTCCGGGAGCATCCGTTCCGTGAGAAGCCGGCCCGCCTCGCGGAGGCGGCCCGCGTTGTAGGCGAGGAACGCTCCGTCCATGAGGTCCGCGACCGTCTCGCGGCCGGTGACGGCGCGGGGCTCGATCCGGGAGCCGCGAAGGAAGTGGCTGCCTGCGTTGGCCATGGCGGTACCCGTGGTGCGGGGGAGTCCTAGCCGCGCGGCGCGGGTGGGCGCCGTCCGGCCTCGATCTCCGATTCGATCACGACCCGCACGGCCTCGGCGGGGTCGTCCGTGAGCTGTACCAGGTTGAGATCCTCGATGGCGATCTTGCCGTCGGCCGCGACGCCCGTTCGCAGCCACTCGAGCAGCGGGCTCCAGTACGCCGTACCCATGAGGACCACCCGGAAGTTCTCGATCTTGCCCGTCTGGATCAGCGTCAGGGACTCGAACAGCTCGTCCAGCGTGCCGAAGCCGCCGGGAAACACGATGAACGCGGTGGAGTACTTCACGAACATCGTCTTCCGGACGAAGAAGTACCGGAAATCAATGGCGCGGTCTATGTAGGGATTGTGGTGCTGCTCGTGCGGCAGCTCGATGTTGAGGCCAATCGAGAGGGCGCCGGCCTCCCGGGCGCCGCGATTGCCCGCCTCCATGATCCCCGGGCCCCCTCCGGTGATCACCGCAAAGCCCGCCTGCCCCAGGAGGCGTGCGGTCTCCCGGGCCGCCTGGTACCAGGGATCGTCTTCGCCGACGCGTGCCGATCCGAAGATCGCCACCGCACTGCCCACGGTGGCCAGCTCCTCGAACCCCTCGACGAACTCGCCGATGATGCGCAGCACGCGCCACGGATCGGTGCTCGTGAAGTCGCTCGGGGCGGCGGGGGGCGGCGCGGACAGCAGCTGGGCGTCCGCGGTCGCCGGTTTACTCCCGCGTGGGCCGGAGGGTCTCGAGGGCTGCGACATGGTCCTCCACGACGTTGTAGAAATACGGGGACAGTCGGACGTGCCCGGGCCGCGCGTCGGCGACGATCCGCCGCGCCGCGAGCGCCGCGACGTCGGCGTGGGGGTCCGCGGACGGCAGCATCACGATGGCCGAGCGCTCGTCGGCCACCGGCGCCACGCGGGGGCGGAAGCCCCGGTCGGTCGCGCGCGCCACCAGATCTTCGGTCAGGCCCGACGTGGCCGCGCGAATGGTGGGCACACCGATCTCCTCGATGACGTCGAGACCCCCCAGCTGCGCGTGCACGGCGGCCAGCGCGGGCGTTCCCTGCTCGAACCTCCGGGCATCATCGTGCCAGACGATCCGACCGGGGTCGAACTCGAACTGGCTGGCGTGGGCAAACCACCCCGTCACGGTTGGCGTGAAACGCGCAATGAGGTCGCGGCGGGCATAGAGAAAGGTGATCCCCGGACCGCCGAGCAGCCACTTGAGCCCACCGGCGCACAGAAAGTCCACCCCGCTGGCCCGCACGTCGAGCGGCACCTGCCCGACACCCTGGTAGGCATCCACGAAACACAGGGCGCCATGCGCATGCGCGGCGTCGGCCACCGCCCGGAGATCCTGGATGGCCCCGGTCGTGAAAAAGACATGGGAGGTGGCCACGAGGGCGGTGCGGTCATCCACCGCTCGGGCCAGCAGGTCCGGCGGCACCGTGACCCCGTCGGGGCTCCGGACCACCTCCACCTCGATTCCCGCGCCGCGTTTCGCGAGCCACTGATACGCCACGGTGGGGAAATCCAGGTCCGTGGTGACGACCTTGGGCCTGCGCGAGTAGTCCAGCAGCCCTGCCAGAACGGCGGTGGCCGTGGATACCGAGGCGTGCAGCGCGATTTCGTCGGGACCGGCCCCGATCAGGGCGCCGTAGCGGCGCCTGAGCTCCGCGAGCCGCTCCCACCAGACGTCATACCACGCCGGCGCACCCCGCGCGTCCCACTCGTCCAGAAAGGTGGCGACCCGGGCTCGCGAGCGGCGGGACAGGGCGCCCAGCGAGCACGAATTGAGGTAGATCTGTCGCTCGAAGACCGGAAACTCGGCCCGATACCGGGCAAGCTCGGTCGCCGGGACGCTTGCCAACGCCATAGGGGCCCAATATACACTCCACCATGGCGGCTTCTCGCGCCAAGTCTGCTCTCGATGGAAGCCGGACAATGGCCACTGCCGGATGGGAAGGTCTGTACCAGGGAAGTTGGATGCGCCTGACCGGGACGCTCGCCGTGCGGGCCCTGGTGCGTCCCCGGCTTGCGCTGGATCTTCTCTCGGCCGCGTGGGCCTTCCGGCGCCGCCACTGGTATCGGATCCCCCCGTTCCTCCCGCTCCCCGCATCGGACTACCTGCGCTGGCGGATGTACACCGCCTACGGCGACGAAGCGGCCGTTCCGCCGGCCGACGATGTGGTCAGGTTCGCGCGATGGCGGCGCAAGCTCCTCGAGCTCTGAGCGCGGCGGCGCGCGCGGGGCAGGTTAAGGCGCTGGCGCGCGAGCTGGGATTCGCCGCCGCGGGCGTGACCACGCTCGACCCGGTCCCCCACCCAGACGCCCTGGACCAGTGGCTTGCGTCGGGCCACGCCGGCAGCATGCGTTACATGCACCGCCAGGCGGAGAAGCGAAAGGCGCCGGACCGCATCCTGGAGGGGGCGAAACGTGCCATAGTTGTTGTGTACAACTACGCTCATGCCGATGGGGAAAGCCCAGAGGATTGCGGGCGGGTGGCCAAGTACGCCCACGGTCGCGACTACCACGATGGCCTGCGGCCCGCCCTGGAAAACCTCGCGGACTTCGTCCGGGGGCTCGGGGGCCCTGGAGCCGTTGCCCGACCCTACGTAGACGCGGGTTCGGTCCCGGAGCGGGAGCTGGCCCAACGCGCGGGTCTTGGGTGGATCGGCAAGAACACGATGCTGATCCATCCCCAGCGCGGCTCGTTCACGATGCTCGCGTCGGTCCTGACGAACGTGGACCTCGCCGTGGACCCGCCGTTCGAGGCGGATCGTTGCGGGTCATGCACGCGTTGCCTGGACGCCTGCCCGACGGGGGCGTTTCCGGCCCCGCGCGTGCTTGATGCGACGCGCTGCATCTCGTATCTCACGATCGAGCATCGGGGCGAGATCCCCGGGCCGTTGGCCGATCGGATGGGCGACTGGGTATTCGGGTGTGACGTCTGTCAGGACGTCTGCCCCTGGAACCAGAAGTTCGCGGGCGGGGGCGAGGACATTATCCTGCGTCTGGATCCCGCGCGCGCGTGGGTCCCGCTGGACGCGTTCGGGGATCTCGACGAGGGCGGGTTCGTCGAGCGGTACGGGTGGACGCCGCTGGAGCGGCCCGGCCTCGCCGGGATGCGTCGCAATTGCGCCGTCGCGGCCGCCAACACTTCGCACGGGGAATCTCATGACCGAGCCTGACGCGCCGGCTGACGCCGCGGCGTCGGTGACCGCGCTTCGTACCCGGCTCGAGGATGGTCTCGCGTCGCTCGATCCGCACCACCGGCTGCGCGGGCGGCCGGTCAGCTATCACCTGATCGCCGGGCGCACGCTGGAGATCGTCTACCGCGACGTCACGCGCATCGAGGAATCGGAGGTGCTTGGCGTCAAGCGCCTCCTGCGGACGCACTGCTACTGCATCGTGGAACCGCAGACCGCGGAGACCCTCACCGTGCGGTTCGTCGTCCCCCTGGGCGGGCAGTCGTAACGACCGTCGTCAGTGCTGCGTCGGGTGCCGCAGGAGGCCCGCGCGCACGCGCGCGCCGGTGGCGGGAAAGTCCAGGGCGCTCAGCGAATCAATGATCCGGAAGGCGGCCTGCACCGGATCCGGGAAGGCGAGACCCGGCCGTACCTGGTGGGTGGCGCGCAGGTCCGCCAGGACGACGCGCCCCGCGGGGTCGAGGACGGCGCAGAGGATGGCGCCACGGTCGAGGGGCGCGACCTGCGAGAACGGCCCATACGTGAGCAGGTTGCCGAGAGAATAGCTCACGAGGGCGTCCCCGCGCAGCTCGATGGCCCGGAGCACGTGCGGCCCATGTCCGATCACGAGATGGGCACCCGCGTCGAGCGCGGTGTGGGCGATGCGTACCGGGTTGCCCCGATCCTCCCCGGCAAAACGCTCCGTCGCGTCGGGCGTCCGCTGCGCGCCCACGCCCTCGGCGCCGACGTGCAGCGACACCACGACGCGGGCGTACGCGGCCGCCGCACGGGCAACGTGGCGCGCGAGGGCCTCGAGGTCCCGCGCATCCGGCCCCGCGCTGAACACGCTGAAGCCGAGCAACGCCAGGCTGTCGCCGTCGGGGAGCGGGACCAAGGTCGGCAACGTGTCGCTTCCCACGACGTGCACGCCGGCGTCCCGCAGGTGGTTCACGGTCTCCTCGAAACCCGCCACTCCCGCGTCCATCGCGTGGTTGTTCGCCACGTTTCCCGCCACCTGCGCCCGGCCGGCGAATCGCCGAAGCGCGGCGGCCACGTCCGGATCCTGGCGGAACGCGTAGCACATGCGCGACCCCGGCCGGCACTTGCGTGGGGCGGGCCCCATACCGATCGCCCCTTCCACGTTCACCAGGACCACGTCGGCGTCGGCCACGAGCGGACGCAGCGGGGCGAGCAGCGTGTCCGGGTTGGGCAGGAGCGTCCGGGTCCCGGGAAGCCGCGTGGCCAGGGCCCACGCGGTGTCGAGGTTGCTGCCCAGCATGACGTCGCCGCCCGCGCAGACCGTTACCGTGGACGGATCCGCCGGCGGCGGATACGCGCGGTAGGGAAGCCCGCGCAGGAACAGCGGCGCCACGATGTGCACGTCCGGCTCGGGAACCGGGAGCCGGCGCGCCGGGACGGCGCACGCCGCGAGCAGCGTACCGGCGACGATCGCCAGTGCCCGCTTCACAGCCCGGTGGGGTGGTCGAAGAACTCGAATGGGATATCGAAGCGATCCCGCACGTGTTCCCCGAGTGCCTGCACGCCGACAGTCTCGGACGCGTAGTGACCGGCGTAGATGACGTTGAGCCCCCACTCCTCGGCATCGAAGAACGTGTGGTGGGGACCCTCACCCGTGATGAACGTGTCCACGCCGCGTTCGTGCGCCTCGGCGATGAGGTCGCTCGCCCCCCCGGTCACGAGCGCGACCCGCCTCGTGCGCGACGGGCCCTTGGCGATCACCCGGGGTGCGGCGCCCAGCCGCTCGGCCACGCGCTCGGCCAGCTCGGTGAGCGGGATCTCCAATCCTCCCATCACCCCGATCTCGATCCCCTGGTACCGCCCGAACGGGACCGGCGCCTCCAGCCCCAGGTCGCCGGCCAACACCGCGTTGTTGCCGACCTCGGCGTGGCAGTCGAGCGGGAGGTGCGCGGAGTACAACGCCACGTCGTGCTGGATCAGGGCGCGGAGGCGCCGCCCGAACCGACCGGTCACGCGCTGGAGGCCGCCCCAGAACAAGCCGTGGTGGACCACCAGGAAGTCGGCCCCCCGCGCAACGGCGGCGTCAATCGAGGCCTGACAGGCGTCCACCGCGCCCAGGATCCGGGAAGCGCGGCCCGAGTTCGCGACCTGGAGGCCGTTCAGCGCCTGCGGGGAATCGGGAATCTCGGGGACCTTGAGGAACCGGTCGAGATAGGCGGCGAGCTGATCACTGGTCATCGTAGCGCCCATGTTCTCATCCACACAAACGAGACATTACAGTGACAGTAACGCTACTCAAAGACCCGGGTGTTGGAACTGTTGTTCCTGGTAACACATTGATCTGCAACTGATTATATCGGGCGTCGCGAACCGTGTGTTCATACTGGTGGAGAACTGTCGCGTTGGTCCCCGCTACTTGGCCGGGGCGGCGACCTCCACACCGGTCATCTTCACCAGGCCGTTGATTTCGCCACCCTCCTGTACCACCAGGGACTTGGTGGTGACGTCGCCGTGCACCGCCGCTCCGCCCTGGACTTCGATGCGCTCGGTCGCGGTCACGCCGCCCTGGACGCGGCCCCCGATCACGGCCTCCGCGGTCTGAATGTCCCCCTCCACAACACCGCCGCGCGCGACCAGCACCTGCCGCTCGGCACGCACGGTCCCCGCCACGGTGCCTTCGACCTTGACCACGCCGGACGACACGAGTTCCCCCTCGAAGCGGGTCCCGGGAGCAATGATGGTGAGGGTCGCGTCACTGCGCGGCGTGCGGTCGGGACTCGTGGCCATGATCAGGGAGCCTCTCGGACAACGGTGCGGGGGTCAACGGCGCGGGCGCCGCGCCGGATCTCGAAGTGCAGGTGGGGGCCGGTGGAGCGCCCGGTCGAGCCGGCGAGCGCGATGACCTGCCCGGCGGCGACCGTGTCGCCCTCGCCGACCAGGAGCCGCGACGCGTGCCCGTACAGGGACTGGTAGTCGTCCGGGTGATCGAGCATGACGAAGTGACCGTACTCGGCGTCTTCCCCCAGTTGGCTCACGACCCCGCCCCCGGACGCGCGGATCGGCGTGCCGATGGGAACGGCGATGTCGAGGCCGGAGTGCGTTTCGTCGCGCGGGCCGGGGCCCACCTGGCCGCGGGTGATGATGCCGCGCTGGTCCAGGGGCCAGTGGAACGGTGGGGACAGGCCTTCCTCGAAGCGGGCCGGTGCGTCCGGTGCGGCCACCACGATGGGCGACACCGCGAGCAGCGGCCCGGTCAGGGGCGCCTGGAGTTCCGGGACGATCCGCCCTCCCATCATCTCACGGATCTGCTCGTAGCGCTGTTCCGCCTCGTCCAGCCGGCGGGCGAGGTGCTGCACCTGATCGCGCTCCGCCTCCAGCCGCGCAATGCGGTCGCGCAGGCCCGGCACCGACGCCGCCGTCCGGACAATGGGCGCATACAGAACCGCGCCCACGAGGACGCCGACGGCGACGCCGCCGCCCCCGAAGAGCAGCGTCCGCGCGGCCCACAGGGGCAGCCGGAACTGCCGCGAGTGTGGATCGCCATCGCGGTGGACGACGACCGTGACGACGCGGCTCGTGGTCATCCGGCGAACGGCTCCCCGAGGATCAGCTCGAGCACGCGGGCCAGGTCGTCGTTCGAGTAGAAGCTGATGGTGACGCGCCCTCCCTTCCCGCGGCGCGTCACGAACACGTCGGTCTTCAGGTACCGACGCAGCGCGTCCTCGACGCGCCGCACCTCCGCATCCGGTTTCCGCGCGGACCGCCGGCCCGCCCGCGGCCGGCGCGCCGGCGCCCGGTCCCCGCGGGCCAGGGCTTCCAGCTCGCGGACCGAGAGGTCGTCCTCCACGGCGCGGCGAGCGAGGGCGGGAAGGGCCCGGACGTCCTGCACGAGCAGCAGGGCCCGCGCGTGACCGGTGGACAGCGTCCCGCGGTGGACGAGCTCCTGCACGTCGTCCGGGAGCTTGAGGAGCCGCAAGGCGTTGGCCACGGCCGGCCGGCTTCGTCCGACGAGGCTCGCGAGATCGCCCTGCGAAACCCCGAACTCGCCCATCAGCCGCTGATAGCCCAGCGCCTCGTCAATGGGAGACAACTGATCCCGCTGGAGATTCTCGACGAGCGCCAGGGTCAGCAGCGTGCGGTCGTCCACGTCGCGTACGATGGCGCCGATCTCGTTCCAGCCCAGGCGGTCCGCCGCGCGGAGGCGCCGCTCGCCCGCGATCAGCTCGTAGCCCCCGTTGGCCGGTCGCACCACGATCGGCTGGAGCAACCCCGACCTTCTGAGCGATTCCGCGAGTTCCGTGAGCGCGTCTTCGTCGAAGGCGCGGCGCGGCTGGTAGGGATTGGGACGAACCTGTGCCAACGGCAGGTGCACGAGGGTGCCGGCGGCCGCCGCTTCCGGCGTCGTGGGCGACGGACCGAGGAGAGCCTCGAGCCCGCGGCCCAGCCGGCGCTTGGGCTGGCCGGCGCTCGCGCTCATGCGCCTTTGACGCCCCGCACCTGGGTGCCGGCCCCGGGGGCCGCGACCCGGCGGATCAACTCCTGGGCGAGCGCGAGGTAACACTTGGCGCCCACCGAGTGCACGTCATAGAGCAGAATGGGCTTGCCGAAGCTCGGCGCCTCCGCGAGCCGCACATTCCGCGGGATGACCGTGCGGAACACCTTGGCGCCGAAGTACTCCTGCGCCTCGGACGCCACCTGACGCGAGAGGTTGAGGCGGCTGTCGTACATGGTGAGCAGGACACCATCTATCGCGAGCGCGGCGTTGAAGTTCTGCTGCACGAGCTTGATGGTATTGAGGAGCTGCGACAGTCCCTCGAGCGCGTAGTACTCGCACTGGATGGGGATCAGCACCGCGTCCGCCGCGGTGAGCATGTTCAGCGTGATCAGGCCGAGCGAGGGTGGGCAGTCAATGAGGATGATGTCGTACGCGTCGCGCAGCGGTGCCAGTGTCCGCCGCATGACCGTTTCGCGACCGCGCCGGCTCACCAACTCGATCTCGGCGCCGACGAGGTCCTGCGTGGCCGGCACGACGTCGAGGTGCGGGAAGTTCACCTCGCGCCGCACGACGCTGGCAACCGCGAGGTCCCCCACGAGGGCCTCGTACAGCGATCCGGACACCGCGGCGCGGTCCACACCGATGCCGCTCGTGGCGTTCCCCTGGGGATCGCCATCCACGAGCAGGGTCTTGGTTTCCGCGGCGGCCAGCGACGCGGCCAGGTTGACGGCGGTCGTGGTCTTCCCGACCCCGCCCTTCTGGTTCGCGATCGCTATCACTCGACCCATCGCTATAACTCGTTTTTTTACATGGTGTTATGCAAGAGATGGGCACCTGTCCAACCCATCGGGCAGGCCGACGCGGAATATACGGATGGTGTCGGGCACCGTAAAGCGTTCAGCTCCGTGAGTTTCACGTGAAACCCAGGAGGCTGTTCCGACCTTGGGCTAGCGCGTAAGGCGCAGGAAGTACACGTCCGCCCTCGTATCGGGGTTGATGAGCGAGAAGGCGAGAATCCCACCGTCGGCCGAGATGGCGGGGGCAAAGGCCCCTGTCGTTACCGGGATGGGTGATGGGAGCCCGGTGGTCAGATCCAACCATCGAAGGTCGGGACCGCGAACCACCAGGCGGCCGGCGACAGGGTCGAAGGCCGGGTCGCGCCCCTCTCCCAGTACCGTTTCGGCGCCGGACTCCAGATCACGCAGAATGAGTTCCCAGGTCGCGGCCGTTACGTCTACGAACTCTTCGGAGCATCCTACGAATCCCTGTGGGACGAAGAACCTCCTGACGGTCGAGTCCAGCCCGACCGGTCGGGAATAGGCCAGCGTGCCCCCATCCGGGCTCAGGGCCGGGTAGGCACCGACGCCGATCGAGGCCAACGGGACCGTGGTGTCGCTGACGTTCGCCCTCCAGAGGCGGTCGCCGTCCGAATAGATCATCTCGGTAGAACCCGGGAGCAGCACCGGTCCGAACGGGTTGGCATTGTCACGGTGCGCGTCGCGCCCCGCCGGGCTGAGTCGTACGCGCTGCGTCGCGGTCCCGGCCCCGGTTACCGTCGTCATCGGGACAAACCGCGCCGGGAGCGACGACAGGGGAGTCCCATCCCCGGGCGGGAGCGTGTACAGGGTGATCGCCACCGGCGACGGTGTGGGAGGCGGGGGTGTTCCGTCGGTGGTCATGGAGCTGTCGCGACATCCGTGGAATCCGGGGATCGCGCCGTGCCATGCGGTGAGTACCCGTTGCGCACCGTCGCTGGTGAGGTGCCCCATCTGGTACAGGATCGCCGGCCGGTAGACCGCCGCTTCCTCCCGGATCACCCCGCCATCGAGTGGGGCGCTCGCGAGAATCCACGCCTCTCCAAAGGGATCCAGGTCGAAGGTTCGAAACAGAAGCCGGCCGTCCGGGAGAAAGCCGCGCGCACCATCCGGTCCCGTTCCCCAGGTGACACGGTAGCGGCCCTCCCGATCCTCGAGGGGCGTGAACGATGGGGGGTCGGTGATCGCGTCCGACGGCGACTCGCACGCAACCGTCGGGAAGATGAGGAGCCCCGACGCGAGCACCAGCAACCGTCCGAGTTTCACGTGAAACACCTGTGCCCTATGATGTATAACTCGTTATAAGGCAATATGTTAAATCGCAATCGCCGCCCGCCGTTCTGGTCGAGACGAACAGGGTGGCTTGCCAGCCCGCCAGCCGCCTATCGCTGGATGGGAAGGGAATAGACGCTGGGGACCCCGCCCTCCGCCACCGCGAAGGCCAGGATGCTGCCATTGAGCGCCGTGAACGGCGCAAAGGCGTTGGTGGTGGGACGAATACTCGTGCGCAGACCGGTCGCGAGAGCGATCCACTCGAGTTCGCTGGGGCCGCGCACGAGCAGGCGCGCCGAGAGCGGATCGAAGGCCGGCTCGAGCCCTTCGCCAAGGATCTGCTCGGTTCCCGTTGACAGGTCCCGAACGATCACCTCCCATCCGGTGGCCGTGATCTCCACGTGCTCCTGCACGCAGACGCCGAGTCCCGCGGGGACGATGATCACCTCGACCGTCGAATCCACGCCCACCGGTCGCGCATAGGCGAGCTGCCCGCCGCCGGCACTCAGCGCAGGGTACGCCCCCGCGGCCACGAACGTGGCCGGTTGGGACGTATCGGCCATGCTCGCCTGCCAGATGCGCTCCCCATCGGCGTAGATGACGTCGTGTCCGCCGGGCACGAGCACCGGCCCGTACGGGTTTCCGCCCCGTGCCGTGATTTCTCGCGCGGCGGGCGTGGCCCGCACCCGCACGTTCCCGACCGCGTTGGGCGGGCCGGGCTCGCTCCGTGGAGCGGTGACCCCGGCGCTCACGAAGCGTGTCGGTATGTTCGAGAGCGCCGGCCCATCCTGCGGGGGGAGCGCATAGAGCGTGAAGGCGACCGGGACCGGAACGGGCGGCGCGGGTTCGGGACAACCCTGCACCAGTGCCACGGGTTCCTTCCAAGTGGCGAGGACACGCCGGTCATCGAGCTGGGCCAGCGCGCCGACCTCGTCAACCAGCGCCTGCCGGTACACGGCAGCCTCCTCGCGGACGTACCCGCTGTCCGTGGGCACGCTCACCAGGACCCAGCCGGAACCGAACGGGGGGAGATCACGCGTCCGGAACACGAGCCGGTCATCGGGCGTGAACCCTCGTGGCTCGGCGGGTGTCACGCCCGACGTGACGCGGAACCGCCCATCTGGCTCCATGGCGGGGGCATACTTCTCCGGTTCCACCAGGACGTCGGACGGCGGTTGGCAGGCGGACGTCCCCGCCGCGAGCAGGGCCCCGAGGTACAACGCTTGTCGAGCGCGAAACCGCATCGGAGGGATGACCCGTCGTGGCCGACGCCTAGTACATACGCCGGCGTTCCGGTTCGGCGCAATGACGCGGCGACCGGCCGGCGCGACCTTCCGTCACGCCACCCGGCTACCGTCCCGGCGGTGGCGCAGGACCTCGAGCACGATGCCCTGGAGATCCGAGGGGCTCACGCCCGGGATCCGGGCCGCCTGCCCGAGCGACTCGGGCCGCACGCGATCCAGCTTCTGCCGGGCCTCGGTGCTCACGCTCCGCATCTCCAAATACGGCAGGTCCGCCGGCAAGGCGAACCCCGACAGGTCGGCGAGCCGCGCGGCGGCCTCCCGCTCGCGGATCAGGTAACCCTCGTAGCGGATCTCCACCTCGGCCGAAATCCAGGCTTCCGCCGACACGTGCGCCGGCGCGGCGTGCGTGGCCTCCAGCAGCGCCCGCAGCGGAACACGTGGCCGCTTCGCGAGGTCGGCCACGCGCTGCGGTGCGGCGATCTCGCGCTCACCCGCCACCCGGAGCAGCGGGTTGGCCGCGGCGGGAGTCACCGCCGCTTCGCGGGCGCACGCCATGACGTCGTCTTCCTGCTCGAGCCGGCGCTCGACGACCGACCACTCCTCGTCGGTGAGCAGCCCCAGCCGGCGCGCCACCGGCCCGAGCCGCCGGATGGCGTTGTCCTGGCGCAGCAGCAGCCGAAACTCCGCGCGCGAGGTGAAGAGGCGGTACGGCTCGTCCACGCCGCGCGTCACCAGATCGTCAATCAGCACGCCGATGTAGCCGTCGTCCCGCGCCAGGACCACCGGCTCATCTCCGCGCATCACCCGGACCGCGTTCACGCCCGCCATCACACCCTGGGCCGCCGCTTCCTCGTACCCGGTGGTGCCGTTGATCTGGCCGGCGAAGAACAGCCCGGCGATGGCCTTGACCTCGAGCCACGGCGTGAGCTGGTGCGGGGGGTAGTAGTCGTACTCGATGGCGTAGCCCGCGCGGGTCATGCGGGCGTTCTCGAGACCCGGCACGGTGCGGAGGAACCGTTCCTGCACCGCCGCCGGGAGCGACGTCGAGAGCCCGTTGATGTACAGCTCCTGGGTATGCAATCCCTCCGGCTCGAGGAAGACCTGGTGGCGTTCGGCGTCCGGGAACTTCACCACCTTGTCCTCGACGGAGGGGCAGTACCGTGGGCCGCGGCCCGCGATGGCTCCACCGTAGAGTGCCGACTCGCCGAGGCTGGCCTCGATGACGGCCTTGGTGGCGGGCCCCGCCCACGTGATCCAGCACGGACGCTGTCCGGGACGCGGCACCCGCTGATAGTGGCTGAACCGGAAGTCGCCGTCCTCGCCCTCCTGCCGCTCGAGGCTCGCGTAGTTCACGGAACGACCGTCAATCCGGGGTGGGGTCCCGGTCTTGAACCGGTCCACCTCGAGCCCTATGGCCTCCAGTTGTTCGGCCAGGTCCACGGCTGCCGGATCCCCGGCCCGCCCTCCCGGGATCTGTGTTTCGCGGCCCATGTGGATCCGCCCGCGGAGAAACGTCCCCGCGGTGAGCACCACGGCCTGCGCGCGCATCTCGGCTCCGGTCGTGGTCCGCACGCCTGTTACCCGACCTCCGTCGAGCAGCAGGGCCGCCGCCGTCCCCTGGAGGAACTCGATTCCCGGGAACCGCTCGAGCTCCCGCCGGACGGCGGCCCGGTACAGGGCCCGGTCGCATTGCGCTCGAGGCGCCCAGACCGCCGGCCCCTTGGACCGGTTCAGCATGCGGAACTGGATGGCGGCTCGGTCGGTTGCGCGTCCCATGATGCCGCCCAGGGCGTCCACCTCGCGGGCCACGGTCCCCTTGGCGATGCCGCCGATGGCGGGATTGCAGGACATCTGACCGATGGTCTCGAGGTTGGACGTGAGGAGGAGCACACGGACGCCGAGGCGGGCCGCCGCGGTGGCGGCCTCGGACCCGGAGTGGCCGCCGCCGATCACGATCAGGTCATACGGCATCGGTGGAAGATAGATGAGACGGGGCAGACGGGTAGACGGTGTGAACAAGACGCCGAGACGCCGCGACGCGGAGTGGCCGTGAGTTGCCGGGTCGGAAGGCGAGGGAAAGGGCGGCGACGCGTTGGAAATGGCTATGCGGCTGAGGGCGTGAGGCAGCACACTTGGCGCCATGGGACACTACCGGAAGCTGAAGGCATGGGAGCATGCGACGAAACTCGCGCTCGAGAGTTCACGGGCGGCGCGGCGGTTCCCGGATTATGAGCAGCAGATACTCGCCGATCAGTTGCGACGTGCTTGCTACTCGATCCCGCTCAACGTGGCGGAGGGGGCTACACGGAAAGGGAGCAAGGAGTTTCGTCGCTACCTGGACGTGGCCAAGGCGTCGCTGGCCGAGCTGGAGACGATCGTGGATCTCGCCCACGACCTCGGCTACATGGACAACCC
Organism: Gemmatimonadales bacterium; assembly: GCA_036398175.1. GTDB lineage: Bacteria > Gemmatimonadota > Gemmatimonadetes > Gemmatimonadales > GWC2-71-9 > JAOTWJ01. The sequence goes on along the minus strand of DASWHL010000045.1, from coordinate 9,213 downwards.
CACCCACACCCGCCTGACCGCCCTCGCCACGGAAACCGGAAAGACCCTGTACGGCCTCCTCCGCAAGGTGTCCGCCGCCGCGGCGGAAAAAACCGACGCCTAGTCTCTGGTGACCACGGCGCGTCTCGGCGCCTCAGCGTCTCATTCACGCCGTCTCCCCGTCTTGGCGTCTTACCCTTTCACCCACCTCATCAGTTCCTTCATCCCCGGCTTCTTCCCATAGGCCAATATCCCAACCCGATAGATCCGCCCCGCGATCCACGTGATCACGACCACCGCGGCGAACAGAATCGCGAGGGACCCCGCCACCTCGGTGAGCGGGACCGGGGACGCGGCCCACCGGACGGGCATTGCGATGGGCGACGTGAACGGCACGAGGGACAGCGTCAGCGCCATCTGGCCGTCGGGGTTGTTGAGGATGCCTATCATGAGGACGGTCGGGATGACGAGCAGCATCACGACCGGCGTCTGCGCCTGCCGGGCCTCCGCTTCGGAGTTCACCATCGCGGCCACCCCGGCGAACATGGCGGCGTAGAGGAAGTAGCCCAGGAGGAAGTACGTCAGGAACAGCAGGATCGTACCGAGGGGCACCTCGGGGAACGACATCTGGCCAATGGCCGCCGCGGCTTCCGGGCCCTGGCCCAGCCATCGCGCAACGTCCGCGCGCCGATCGAGCAGCAGCTTCCCGGTCCCGAGCCAGATGCCGAGCTGGAGGAGACCGACCGCGCCGACGCCCACGACCTTCCCGGCCAGCAGGTGGAACGGCTTGAGACTCGAGACTAGTACCTCGACGATCCGCGAGGATTTCTCCTCGACCACCGCGCCAAGCACCTGGACGCCATAGAGGAGGATGGCGATGTAGAGCAGGAACCAGATGAAATAGGCGAGGAGGAACGACGACTCCGACGAGCCGCCGGTCACCTTGCCATCGCGGATCTGGAGGGTGGTCAGATCCACCTGGATCTGCGCCCGGGCCACCACGGAGGGCTCCACCCCTTCCCGCTGGAGGCGCTCCGAGAACACGAGGCCTCGCAACGTCGTCGAGAGGGCACGCATGTCCGCCGGGGACGAGACATTGGACCCTCGGTATTCGGCTTTTCCGTCGGCCACGGTGTTGTCGGTGACGAGCATCATCCCGTCGAGGGATGTCCGGCCGACCTCGCCGGCCAGCCGCGCGGCCTCATCCTCGAGCCGCTCCAGCGGAACGCCGCGCCGGGTGGCCGTGACCCGCGGGATCTGCCCCATGGCGGCGCTGAGGCGCTCCCCGAACCCGTCGGTCGTGGCATCCAGCACCACCAGCGAGCGGTCGCCCCCACCCCGTTCGGCCATGACGATGGGCAGGACGATCACGAGCCCCATGAACACCGGACCCAGGATGGTCCCGATCAGGAACCACTTGGTGCGCACGCGCTCCACGAATTCCCGCCGGATGACGACCCAGAGCTTATGCATGAGCCACCTCCGGCGTGACTGCCCCGGGTCCCGCGAGGTCAATGAAGATCTTGTGGAGCGTGGCCTCCGCGATCTCGAACCGGTTCACGACCACGCCCCCGCGCACCAGGGCTTCCAGCACTTGCTGCGCCGTGGCGCCGTGCGCCAGCTCCAGCTCCGCGTAGTTGCCGTAGCTGTCGGCCCGCGATACCAGGTGGCGATCGCCCAGCACCGCGTCGAGAGCCGGCGAGCGCTCCGCCGCCACGATCAGGTGCGATCCTCCGTGGCGCCGCTTCACCTCCGCCATCGGACCGTCCACGACGATGGCGCCACGGGCAATGATGCACACCGCGTCGCACAGTTTCTCGGCCTGCTCCATGATATGCGTCGAGAACAGGATCGTCGTGCCCCGGCGGGACATCTCGACCACCGTGTCCTTCATGACCTGCACGTTCACCGGATCGAGGCCGGAGAACGGCTCGTCCAGGATGAGCAGCTCCGGCCCGTGCAGGATGGTGGCGATGAACTGGACCTTCTGCTGCATGCCCTTGGAGAGGTCGTCGGCTTTCCGCCCCGACCACTCGGCCAGGCCAAGGCGCTCGAGCCAGGTGAGCGCGCTGGTGCGGGCCGTGCCGCGCGGAACGCCCTTGATCTCCGCCAGGAAGATCAGCAGGTCCAGGACCTTCATCTTCTTGTAGAGGCCGCGTTCCTCCGGCAGATACCCGATCCGGTGGCTCAGGTCCTTCCCGTCGCCACGCCCGCCGAAGAGCGCCACCCGCCCGCGGTCGGGATAGATGATGCTCATGATCATGCGGATCGTGGTGGTCTTCCCCGCGCCATTGGGACCGAGGAGTCCGTACACGGCGCCCTGGGGGACGGTGAGGGAGAGATCACGCACGGCGGTGAAGTTGCCGTACTGCTTGGTGACGCCTTGCACCTCGACGACAGGGGCTGACATCCTATGGGTTCCCCCCGGGCTACGGAAAGGCCGACTCGACAGCCTTGCAGTTTCTCCCGGTCCGGGCCGCCGGTCAAGCCGGACGCGAGCGCGAACGGCTCCGCTTCAGCGGACGACGCCGAGCCGCGGCTTCAGCCGCGCGCTGCGTCCCCTTCCCTGCGTCGCTTGGGAGGGCGGAGCGCGCGGCGGTCCGCGTCCCAGCGCCAGAGGCTCTCCGCGGTGAGACGGGTTCCGCCCCACCACCGCTGAATCCCGTTCACCCGAATGCGGTCTTCGCGCTCGTCGAGCACCGCGCGCCCGATGTCCGTGACACCCAGCGTTTCCCCTTCACGCCGCAGGAGCGGCGCCGGGCCCAGGGCCATCCGCGCCCCGTAGCGCGTGAACGAGGCATCGCCAAGATAGGCCGCGGCTTCCCGTTCCTGCGCGGCGGCGAAGGCCGCCGCGATGGTGTCCGCGCCGTCGGCCACCGCCGCCAGCAGCTGACGCTCCGAGCGGGCCAGCCCGTCGCGGCCGGGCAGTTCCTCGAGAAACCGCTCGAGCGCGTCACCCAGGAACGGCAGCGCGCCGACGTCGTCGTTCAGGATCTCCATCACGCCCTCCGGGCTCGGGCCCCGGACAGCCGCCCAGGCGTCTCTCGCGAGCCCGAGCTCCGCGTCGGTAACCGGTGTCCGCCGCGCGAAGTCCGCCCGCACCTGGTCGTCCGAGCCCATGCTGACGAACCGGGCGTGACAGATCAGGCTGAAGCGTGCCGGTTGCCGGGCCGGCGTGGCGAACCAGTCCAGCAGCTGGATCAACTGGAGCTGGTCGTAGAGATCGTGTTCGAACCACAGGACGACCTCGTCCTCCTCCTGCGACCGCCGCAGCCGGGCGTCGCGGCGCCGGAAGTCCGCGAGCACGTCGTCGAACGCGCCCCATCCGCAGTCGGCGATGTAGCGGGCCCGAACCGGGGCGAGGGCGTCGAGGTCGAGTCCGGCGGGGATCGGCCCGTCGTGCAGGACGTCGTTCCAGGGCAGCTTCTCTCCGGGGATCCCCGCCCGCTCCAGCGTGGCGACGGCGCTGCCGCCGTTCGTGATGATCAGCACCGGCTCACACTCCGCCGCGCTTGCGCCAGTCCTCGATGGCAAGCCCGCCGGCATCCCGGTAGAACCCGAGGTCCCGCCCGGTCCGGAGCTTGGTGATGTACATGATCTGGCCGGTGTGCATCCCGAAGTGTTCGATCACGTGGTAGATGGCGTGGAAGACGTTCGTGTCTCTCCCCTGGATCTTCCGATCCTGGGCAAGCACCGCGGGGTCGAGCGTTCCGAGCACGCGGTCGGCGTCGCTCAGGGCCGTCGTGAAGCGCTCCAGCAGCTCCGCGCGCGGCAGCGGACCGCGCTCGTCGAACTCCGCCTGGCGCCGGCGCGCATCGGGTGCGCCGCCCACCCCGCTCACGATCCACTGCCGGATGTTCCCGGCCAGGTGCAGCAGCAGGTTGCCGATGCTGTTCGACCCCTCGTTGGGCCGCCACCAGAGATCGTCATCCGACAGCTGCTCCAGGCAGAGCCGGATCTTCACGGCGTACTCCCGCCCGAGATACCGCCGCGACTCCTCGAGGAATGCCTTCCCAAGATCCATCACCTAGCCCGCCAGCTCTTCGAACTTCGCGGTGAAGTGCCGCAGATACGGCGGCTCATACGTCATCCGCAACCCCACCAACTCCCTGCGGTGGGCGTACACCTGCTCCGCCGCCTCGACCACGTAGTCCACGTGGCTCTGCGTATAGACCCGCCTGGGGATGGCCAACCGTACCAGCTCGAGCCGCGGCTCGTGGCCGCCGGAGCCGAACATGACGCTCCCGACTTCGACCGCCCGGATGCCCGCCTCCCGGTAGAGGGCACAAACGAGCGCCTGCCCCGGGAACCGCTCGGCCGGGATATGGGGCAGCAGCCGGCCGGCGTCCACGTAGATGGCGTGGCCGCCGGGCGGCTCCACGATGGGGAAACCGAGAGCCAGGAGCTTCTCTCCCAGATACTCGGTGGACCGGATCCGGTAGGCCAGGTAGTCTTCGTGAATCACTTCCTCGAGTCCCTGGGCCAGGGCCTCGAGGTCCCGGCCCGCCAGCCCGCCGTACGTGACGAACCCCTCGGTGAGGATGAGCAGCGCGTCCGCCCGGAGCGCCAGCGCCTCGTCGCGGATGAGCAGGATGCCGCCGATATTGACGAGGCCGTCCTTCTTGGCGCTGATCGTGGCGCCGTCGGCCAGATCGAACATCTCGCGCACGATGTCGCGGACCTGGCGCCGGTCCTGCCCCGATTCCCGCCGCTTGATGAAGAACGCGTTCTCGGCAAACCGGCACGCGTCGAGGTACATCGGGATCCCGTGCCGGTCGCACACGGCGCGGACGGCCCGCAGGTTTTCGAGGCTCACCGGCTGGCCGCCCGCCGAGTTGTTGGTGACGGTCACCATGCAGAGCGGGATCTGCCGAACACCCACACGCTCGATCAGCGCCTCCAGCGCCGCCACGTCCATGTTCCCCTTGAACGGATGGCGGTTCGTCGGGTCCGCGGCCTCGGGGATTCCCAGGTCCACGGCTTCGGCGCCCGAGTGCTCGATGTTGGCGCGGGTCGTGTCGAAGTGCGCGTTGTTGGGCACGACCTTGCCCGCGCCACCCACCAGCTCGAACAGGATCCGCTCGGCGGCGCGGCCCTGGTGCGTGGGCAGGATGTGCTCGAATCCGGTGAGGTCGCGCACCACGTCGCGGAACCGGAAGAAGCTCTCCGCGCCCGCGTACGACTCGTCGCCCCGCATGATGGCGGACCACTGGAGACTGCTCATGGCGCCGGTCCCGCTGTCGGTCAGCAGGTCAATCAGGACGTCGCGCGCGGGGATATTGAACACGTTGAAGTGGGCGTCGCGGAGAATCCGCTCCCGCTCGTCGCGGGTGGTCATCCGGAGCGGCTCCACGACCTTGATGCGGAACGGCTCGATGATGGTCTTCATGAACGGCGAAGTTAGACCGGCGCCAAGGGGCGGGCCAGGGGAACGCTAGCGCCGTACGGTATCGCCGGACGGCGGGCCGATCAGGAGGACCTCCCCGGGCAGGAACCGGACTTCGGCCGCCGGGGGCACCTGCACGTAGAGCGACCGTCCGGACTTGCTGAGCGCCGGGTACTGGCGGCCCACCTCGAGCATCGTGGCCGCCACGATTCCCTCGGGCAGCGCGACACCGTTCACGCGCACCGCCTCGAGGTAGAACTGCACGACCTCGGGATTCGGTTGGAACACCGTGATGTCGCCCGTGATCTCGGTCTCCGGCGGCAGCATGCCCGCGATGGGGCCGAGCGCGGCCCGCGTCTCCGCGTTGAGGTCGCGCACCCGGCTGCTGATGCGCACCCGGCCCGAATCACTCCGCACGCGGACGCGGACGTCCGCCGGGATCGGCACGACACCGAGGCGCGCCATCAGGTAGGACGCCCAATCGCCGGCGCCCACGGTCCCCCGCGGCAGCAGGCGGTCCACGAACACGGCATCCACCACGGCCGACGCACGCACCACGCCGGCCTGGGTAACGGAATCCTCGACGACTTGGGCCACGGCGACGGGAAGCGCGGGACCGAACGCGAGCGCCACGAGAGCCGCCGCCGAGTGCATTGCCGTGGGTGACATAGTTTCCCAAGATACACCGGCTCTCCGGAAGGGTTGCCCGGCAGCGTGGGCGCCTTTGATCCGTATCGAACCCTCCGCCCCCGGGACACGTCTGATGGGTTTCCGCCTCGCCGCCTACGCCGCCTTCGTGCTCTCGGGAGCCGCCGGCCTGGTCTACGAAGTGCTGTGGTCGCGGTATCTGGGCCTGCTGGTGGGCCACAGCGCGTACGCTCAGGTGATCGTGCTGGCGGTGTTTCTGGGGGGGATGGGAGCCGGGGCGCTGGTCACGGGCGCGTGGTCCGCCCGGCTCGCGGACCCGCTCAAGTGGTACGCGCGGGTCGAGATCCTGATCGGCGTGTGCGGCTTTGCGTTCGATCCGGTGTTCCGGTGGCTCATGGGGACGGTGTTCGAGCGGGTGCTGCCGGCCGCCGGCGCGGGGCCCGCCAGTCTCGTGGCCACGTGGCTCGTTGCGTCGCTCGCGATCCTCCCCCAGTCCATCCTGCTCGGCGCCACGTTTCCGCTGATGACCGCGGGCATCCTGCGGCGCCTATCGGCCCGGCCGGGCAGGCTCCTCGCGATGCTCTATGCCGCGAACAGCGGGGGCGCCGCGGCGGGAGCCATGGTGGCGGGATTCGTCCTGATCCCGGCACTCGGCCTACCGGGAGCGGTGCTCACCGCGGCGGTGCTGAACCTGGCCGCCGGCCTGATCGCGCTGGTCCTCTCGGGCCGGCAAGCCGCGGAAGCGACCATGGCGACCGAAACTGACGTGCGCGCGTCCGCCGCCGATCCGCGCCTTGCCGCGGTGATGCTCACCGTCGCGGCCGGCACCGCGGTCGCCTCGTTCCTGTATGAGGTGTCATGGATCCGGATGCTCTCCCTGGTCCTGGGCAGCGCGACGCACGCGTTCGAGACCATGCTGTCGGCGTTCATTCTGGGACTCGCATTGGGTGCCTTCTGGGTGCGGCGCGGCGCCGATGGATGGGCGCACCCGCTCCGCGCGCTCGGCATCATCCAGTTCGTGATGGGCTGTGCCGCGCTCGCCACCCTGCCGCTCTATCACGACGCGTTCGGGTGGATGGTGAGTCTGATGCGCGCGTTCGCGGAGACCGAAACCGGGTACGCCGGCTTCTCTTTGGGGCGATACGCGATCAGCCTGGCCATCATGCTGCCGTCCACGTTCTGTGCCGGCGCCACCCTGCCGCTCATCACTCGCGTCCTGCTCACCCACAGGAACGGGGAAGCCGCGATCGGGCGGGTGTACGGCGTCAACACGCTCGGCTCCATTGCCGGGGTGATCCTGGCCGGTCTCGTACTCCTCCCGCTGATCGGCCTCAAGGCAACCTTGATCACCGGTGCCGCGCTCGACATCGCCCTCGGCGTGATGGTGCTCGCATTCGCCGCCGAGCGCACCACCCGGCACCTCGCCGTTGCCGCCGTAGCCGTGGGCGTTACGGTCGTGACGGCCACGGCGCTCGGGCCGGGACTGGACCGGGTGCTGGTCACGAGCAGCGTGTTCCGCACGGGACTCCTGCCCGGCCGCGACGCGGTCGAGCCGCTGTTTCATGCGGACGGCCGGACCGCGACGATCAGCGTGTACCGCAATCTCGCCACCGAGGGGATCGTCATCTCCAGCAACGGCAAGCCGGACGCCTCACTGCCCGAGGCGTGGCTCACGCCGTGCGGCGACAGCACCACGCCCCTGCCCCTGGTGGGCGACCCCGCCACGCAGACGCTCGCGCCGCTCATTGCCCTCGCGCACCGGCCCGACGCTCGCACCGCGGCGGTGATCGGGTTCGGCTCCGGCATGTCGTCGGCCACGCTGCTCGCGGCGGCTCCCGGCCTCGAGTCGCTGGTCACGATCGAGATCGAGCCGGCCATGGTGGAGGGCGCCCGGCTGTTCCTGCCGGCCAACCGCCGCGCCTACGAGGATCCCCGATCCACCATCGTGATCGAGGACGCGCGCGCCTACTTCGCGCGCACCGGACGGCGCTTCGACTACATCATGTCCGAGCCGTCGAATCCGTGGGTGGCCGGGGTTGCGGGGCTGTTCACGACCGAGTTCTACCGCCAGGTGCGGGGGCAACTCTCCGACGACGGCGTGTTCGCGCAGTGGTTCCAGCTCTACGAGCTGAACGACGTGCTGGCGCGGTCCATCCTGGCCGCCATTCACGAGAACTTCCGATCGTACGTGGTCTATCAGACCGACTACACCAACGTGCTCGTCGTGGCGAGCCCCGCGCCCTCGATCCGTCCCGCGGCGTGGTCGGCCGTGTTCGATCAGGCAAACCTGCGTCTGGATCTCTGTCATGTGGTCCCCATCACGGGGGCCATGCTCGAGGCCAGCCGATTGCTCGACCGGGAGGCCCTGGCGCCGTTGCTGGACGAGGGCGGCGGGGCCAACTCCGACTATTACCCGGTGCTCGACATTGGCGCCGAGCGTGCGCGGTTTCTGGGCCAGCGGGCGGCCGGGCTGGCGGAGCTGGCGGCGGCACGGTTCGACTTCGTGGCGGCGCTTCGGGGGTCACGTATGGGATTCGGGACAGACACCGTGGTGGTGGTGGCCGATGCGCCGCGCCAGCGGGCGCAGGCCCTGGCCGCGGCGGTACGCATCACCGCGGAGCCCGCACGGGAGGTTCGGTCGGACGCGCTGTCACAGGGGCGGCACATGCTGGCCCTGTGGACCGCGCAGCTCGAGCACGGCCGGCCGCCCCAGGATTGGCGGGCCTGGCTTTCGGAGTTCGATGCCGTCGAGCAGGTGGTGCACGGGGCGGCGCGCGGCACGGCGGACGAGACGTTCTACGGCCGGGTGACGGACTTCCTCACGCGCACCGACGCGCCGGACGACGTGCGGGACGTGGTCGCGTTTCAGCGGGGATTGGCCAGCTGGGACTTCCCCCTCGCCCAGGCGGCGGGCGCCAGGCTGGCCGCGGCCGGCGCGCGGGAGCGGATTCTCATCCCCGCGCGCGCGCTGATGGAGGGTGTCGTGACCGCCAACCTCATCGTGGGGGACGCGACGGCGGCCGACAGCCTGTTCCGGCTGCTGCTCCCGCGCGTACAGTTTGCAACGGGGGATGTGCGGATGTTGCTGCTGGCGGCCTACGTCGAGGCCGCGGCCCGTGATGTCCTACGCCTCCGTTGAGACCGGCTCGCTCCCGTTCTCCTGCAAGGCCGCGTGCAGGGTGTGCCACGGCAGGTTGGCG
>DASWHL010000044.1:0-4056 GCA_036398175.1 Gemmatimonadales bacterium | reverse complement strand
CGTAGCGCATTTCGTAGCGCCCGACCAGGATGCGGCGGACCTCGCGCGGGGCGAACTCGTCGAGCTGTTCGCCGATGCGCGGGCCGTTCAGGAGGCGGGCCGGTGCGGGGGTCAGGGCCTGCACGGTTTGCGCGGCCGCCTTGGGATTCACCAGCGCCAGGAACTCGTGGAGTCGTACCACGTCCGCGAGGGCTCTGCTGGTCCAGAACGCTTCCATCAGCGAGGGACGGGCAGCGGATCGTCGCCGCCGAGGCTGTCCGCCCACGCCTGCACGGCCTGGTGGTCAATGATCTGTCCGGCGTCCACATCCGCGAGGGCTTCCAGGGTCAGCCGGCGGCGCTCTTCCTCCTGTTCCACCCAAGCGGACAGGGCCTGCTTGACGATCCAGCCACGCGGGCGTTCCAGGCGGGCGGCCAGTTCATCTACTTTGCGGGCCAGGGGCAGGGGAACGTGGGCAGTGAGAACTTTGGTCTTCGTGGTCATGCGGTCCTCGGGCGGTGAATCATCTGTAATCATAGTGATTGCGAGTGATTCACTCAAGGTGGGCACTGATGGGCGCCGCGCACCGCGATCTGGCGAGCGGCCGGTGGCACACCATGACGCTGGTCGAGCAGCTCGCCAACGTGGGCAGCGAGGTCAACCGCGCCATCGAGGCGCAGGCGGGCGGGCGCGTGCGGCGCCGGGACCAGGCCCTCAAGCGTGCGCTCGAGCTGTTCGACCTCACCGGAACGGACGACCGATGGCGCGGCCACCGCCGCCGCGAGGTGCTCCGGGTGCGGGAGGAGTTCGGCCGGCTCTTTTATGTGGACGACGCGCCTCCGGGGTCGGCAGCGTCGCTACAGCGGTACTTCCTGCAACTCGGCGTCCTGGCGCGCCGGCCGCCCGCGGCGTAGGTGGGAGCGCGGATGCGGGTGCGCGGCCGGAGGCCGCGGCTCGGCGGCGGGCGGACGAGGTCCGGGGTAGGATAGGCGGTGCGGCGCTGTCGCCGCGCGCCGGGTAGCTGACGCAACGGGCGAGCGAATCGCCCCGTGTCAGCGCCCCGAGCGGTGTCGCGCCCGGCGGATCTGCTCCAGTTCCGCAAGCAGCGGCGCCCAGTACGCGCGATCCTCCGTCTTTCCCTGGATCTGCTCCCGCGCCAGGGCCAGCTCGAGCGCCGCGTGGTCGGCCGCGATGGCAAGCTGCAGAAGCGGTCGCGCTGGCGCCGCCTCGGCCGCACGGTCGGGAAAGGACGCTGCCAGCAGGATGAGTTGATCCGCCTCACGGGCCTCACGCAGCCAGAACCGGACCTGCTCCGCCGCCGGCGCCTCCCGATGCGCGACCATGTCGGCGTCCACCAGCTGACCGATCATCGCCCAATCCTTGTCGCGCTGCGTCTTCTTTGTGGCGACCAGGTCCGCGAGCGCCACGACGGGCACCGGTGCGCCCCCCGGGATTTGAATCAGGACGCAGCGCTCCCACATCCCGGCCACATCGGCGATGCGCGGGGGACGCAGCAGAACGTCAATGCGGAGACCGGCAACGTCCGGCCGCGTGCAGCGAAAATGCACGGCGTGGCCGCGCTCCAGGAGATCGCGCCGCAGGGGCGGGACGGCGATCACCTCCGCCTGAAGGTCGGTGAGCGCCGCGTGGAGTCGCTCCAGCGCGTCACCGTGCGCCGCGATGACCAGATCAAGATCCCGGCTGAACTCCGCGCTCCCGTACAGCACGCACGCTTGCCCGCCCATCACGAGGCAGGGGACCGAACGGGCCTCGAGCGCCGCGAGCGAGCTCGTGATCGGCGACGGAATCAAGGGATCCTCCCAGGGCGGCAAAGGAGGGCCACAGGCGAGCGCTCTCCTCCCAACGCTGGGCGGGGCTGAGCGCGTACCAGGCCATCCACTCCGGGCCGACCCGCGCGGCAATGGCGGCGAGGAGCGAGGGCGACAGCGGTGCTGGTGGCAACGGCATGCACCACAATCTGTCACAGGGCAACCTGGACGCAAGGTTCGGCCGCGGGTTCACCCGCGCTTCGGCGCGGTGGTGACCGGCGGTCATCGGTCGGTGGACGTTCGATTCTTCGACGAGCTCCCGCTGGCCGTGCGGCGACGCATCCTGCACGACGGCATCCTGGTGATTGATCGGGATCCCACGCAGCGCGTGCGCACCGAAGGGCAGTGCCGCATGGAGTATCACGACTTTCAGCATTTCGAGCCGGCGGGCGCGCGGGAGTGGGTTGGGGCGGTCCGGGAGCGCCTGCGCGGTGGTTGACGCGGCGATCGTGACGGCCTTCCCGGGGCCGGCGCCCGATTCCCGGTCAGTTCACTGACAGTGCCGAGCCGCGGGTTCACCCGCGCCTTCCGCGCGTGGTGTCCGCTTCCCCTCCCCCAACCCATTGACGCCCAACGCCTTACGGCCCATCTTGCAAGGTCCGACGGTTCCGGCCTTTCGCACTTTGCACCACAAAGTAGATTAGCCCCACCTATGGCCCACGCTCACACGCGGTTCCTGGTTCTTGCCGGCGCGCTGGCGGCGGTGTGCGTGTTTCCCGCGCGGCCCGCGTGGTCGCAGCAGCTGTCGGCGTATCAGATCGAGCAACTGCGCAGTAACCCGGACCTCGTGCGCCAGCAGCTCCAGCAGTCGGGCCTCTCGCCGAGTCAGATCCGGAGCCGGCTCCGGGAGGCCGGGTATCCCGAGACGCTGCTCGACGCGTACATGCCGGGTGTGGCGTCGGGCGGCGGCACGCCCGCTCCGGGGGCGGCGCACCTGGGGGCGCTCCAGGCGCTGGGGCTCCCGTTTGCCATGGCCGAGCAGATGCTCGAGGTGGACACGGGGTACGTGTCGCGGGCCGCGAGCGGTCGCTCGCGCGTGTTCGGCGTGGACGTGTTCCGTCGGAGCACCACGCAGTTCCTCCCATTGCTCTCCGGCCCGGTGCCGCCGGACTACCGGCTGGGGCCCGGCGACATGCTGGTGCTGCTGCTCACGGGCGACGTGGAGCTGGCGCACACGCTCACCGTGACGCGGGAAGGGTTCGTGGTGATCCCGCAGGTGGGCCAGGTACACGTGGCCAGCCTCTCCATGGAGCAGCTGCGCGACCTGCTGTACGCGCGGCTGGGGCGCGTCTATTCCGGGGTGCGGCGGGGGGCGGCGGCCACGACGCGGTTCGACGTGTCGGTGGTCAACGTGCGTGCCAACCAGGTGTACGTGGTAGGCGAGGTGACGCAGCCCGGCGCGTACCAGCTGAGCGCGCTGGGCACCGTGCTGTCGGCGCTGTACGCGGCGGGCGGGGTCACCGAAACGGCCAACCTGCGGGAGATCGTCGTGCGGCGGAACGGTGAGCCGGCGGCCACGCTGGATCTGTACGAGTACCTGATTGCCGGCGACACGCGCGGCGACGTCCGGCTCGAGACGGGCGACGTGGTGTTCGTGGGGGTACGGGGCCCGCGGACCGAAGTGGCGGGCGGCGTGGTGCGGCCCGGCATCTACGAGGTCAAGGCGGGCGAGATGCTGGCCGACGTCGTGGGTGCGGCGGGCGGTTTCCAGGCGGACGCGGACCTGCGGCGGCTCACGGTACACCGGATCCTGCCGGTGGTGCAGCAGGGGCCCGGGCTCTCGCCGCGGGTGGCCATTGACGTGCCGCTGGCGCCGTCCGGCGACTCGGCCCAGCCCGTGGTGATCCCGGCCTTTGGGCTCCAGGACGGCGACTCCGTGGTGGTGCACGAGCTGCCGCCGCTCGCGGGGCAGTATCACGTGGGCATCTACGGCATGGTGCGGCGGCCGGGGCGGTTCCCGTGGCGCGAGGGCATTACCCTGCACGACCTCGTGACGCTGGCAGGCGGCACCCGGGTGGGCGCGGACCTGCGCGTGGCGGAGGTGGCACGGTTACCGGTGCAGCGCCGCGCGGGGGATCTGGCCGACACGCTGCGCGTGCCGCTGGATTCGAGCTACATCCTGGACCGGGATGCCGAGGGGCGGTACGTGGGGCCGCCGGGGTTGGCGTTTGCGCCGACCGGCACGGCGCCGGACGTGGTGCTCCAGCCGTTCGACCAGGCGCTGATTCTCAAGCAGCCGGATTTCGAG
>DASWHL010000043.1:0-18815 GCA_036398175.1 Gemmatimonadales bacterium | reverse complement strand
CACCAAGCGGTTCACCGAGCCGGTGCCGTCGGTGCGGGCGGCGCGGAAAGAGGTGACCGGCGAACTGGAGCTGGTGGTGACGAAGTCCCTGGCGCGGGAGCCGGCGCAGCGCTTCGACACGGCGGCGCAGATGGTGCAGGCGCTGGGGTCACCGAGGGTCGTGACTCCCCCCAGCGCGACTCCGCTCACCACACCCGAGGCCGCCGCCAGGAAGTCCATCGCGGTGCTCCCGTTCGCGGACCTGAGTCCCCAGCACGACCAGGAGTACTTCTGCGAGGGGATGGCCGAGGAACTCATCAACGCGCTGATGAAGATCGAGGAGCTGCAGGTCGCCTCCCGGACCTCGGCGTTCGGCTTCAAGGGCAAGGACCAGGACGTGCCGGAGATCGGCCGCCAGCTCAACGTGGGCAGCGTGCTCGGGGGCAGCGTGCGCAAGGCCGGGACCAAGCTCCGGATCACGGCCCAGCTGATCAACGTTGCCGACGGCTATCACCTCTGGTCGGAACGCTATGATCGCGACATGGAGGATGTCTTCGCGATTCAGGACGAAATCGCGCAGAGTATCGCCAAGGCGCTGAGGATCGTCCTGAGTGACAAGGCCAAGCGCGCCATCGAGAAGTTGCCGACCGCGGACGTCGAGGCCTACGACTACTATCTCCGGGGCCGGCAGTTCTTCCACCAGTGGCGGAGGAAGGGGGTCGAGTACGCCCGTCGCATGTTCGAGCGGGCCATCGAGATCGACCCCAACTACGCGCTGGCCCACGCCGGCATCGCGGATTGTTCCGCGTTCATCTACACCTACTGGGATGCCAGTGCGGCGCACCTGGAGCGGGCGGACACGGCCAGCCGGAGGGCCATTGAGCTTGACCCGGAGCTGGCGGAGGTGCACACCTCCCGCGGCCTCGCCCTCGCGTTCAGCAAACGGTACGACGACGCGAACCGGGAGTTCGAGACGGCGATTCGGCTCGGCCCGAAGCTGTTCGAGGCGCATTACTTCTACGCCCGGGCGCTGCTGCAGCAAGGCAAGCTCGCGGAGGCGATCACGGAGTTCGAAGAGGCATCGCGGCTTCGGCCGGACGACTACCTGGCTCCCAACTTCCTCGCCATGGCCTATGAAGGGTTGGGTCGCACATCGGCCGGCGAGGCGACCTATAGCCGAACGCTTCAGTTGGTCGAGCGCCACCTGGAGCTCAACCCCGATGACGCCCGGGCGCTCAACCTGGGCGCGGTCGTCCTGGCCCACCGGGGGCAGAAAGAGCGGGGTCTCGAATGGGCCCGGCGGGCGCTGGCGGCCGATCCTGAGGATTCGGGATTACTCTACAACACCGCCTGCTTCTTTGCCGTCCAGGGCGAGCGGGCCGAGGCCCTGGACTGCCTCGAGAAATCGGTGAACCTGGGATTCGGATTGCGGGGGTGGGTCGAGAACGACGCCGACCTCACCTCGCTCCGTGGGGATCCGCGATTCGAGGCGGTGCTGCAAAAGCTCCAGTGAGGGACTGGAGGACGGAAGCGTTCGCCTGCCCGTCCCTTCCGTCCGCCGTGCTGCGACACTATAACTGACCCTCTCCGACTTCTCTCCCGAGGCCGTTCGCATGTTCGCACGCACGCTGCTGCTCGTCGCTGGCGCCGTCGGCGTGACGGCGCCGGTCGTCGCCCAGACCGCTCCCGTGGACTCCACGCTGTTCCACGCGCTCGAATGGCGCATGATCGGCCCGTACCGCGGCGGCCGCGTGACGGCCGTCGCCGGCCACGCGGATCAGCCGCTCACCTACTTCATGGGCGCCACCGGCGGTGGCGTCTGGAAGACCACCGACGGCGGGATGGGCTGGTTCCCGGTCACCGACTCCACGCGGATGGCGGGCTCGATCGGCGCCATCGCGGTCGCCCCGTCGGATCCGAACGTCGTCTATGCCGGGACCGGCGAATCACCGCCGCGCGGCGACGTGTCGCCGGGCAACGGGCTCTACCGCTCGACGAACGGTGGCCGGAGCTGGGTGGTCGCCGGCCTCCGGGACGCCGGACAGATTGCCGAGATCGTGGTCCACCCCACCAACCCCGACCTGGTATACGCCGCCGCGCTCGGCCATATCTTCGGCCCCAACGACCAGCGCGGCGTGTTCCGGTCATCGGACGGCGGGAAGACCTGGAACCGGATCCTGTACCGCGATCCGAACACGGGGGCCATTGACCTCGAGATGGACCCCACGAACCCGCGCATCCTCTACGCGGCGCTGTGGCAGGCGCGCCGCTATCCCTGGACATTCGAGAGCGGCGGACCCGGCAGCGGCCTGTTCAAGACGGTGGATGGCGGCGACACGTGGGTCGAGATCACGCGCCACCCGGGGCTCCCGGACAGCGGCGTGGTGGGCAAGGCCGGTCTCGCGGTGTCGCCCGCCAATCCGGAGCGCGTGTGGGCCATCGTGGAGCACGATGAGGGCGGCGTGTTCCAGTCCAATGACGGCGGCGCCACCTGGCAGCGCCTGAACGACGAGCGCCGCCTGCGCCAGCGGGCCTGGTACTACACCTACATCCACGCGGACTCCAGGGACCCCGAGACGGTCTACGTGCTGAACACCGGCTTCTACAAGTCGGTGGACGGCGGCCGGACGTACCGCACGATCCGCGTGCCGCACGGCGACAACCACGATCTCTGGATCGCCCCGAACGACCCCGCCCGGATGATCAACGGCAACGACGGCGGGGCCAACGTGTCGTTCAACGGCGGCGCCACCTGGACCCGGCAGGACAACCAGCCCACGGCCCAGATGTACCACGCGTTCGCGACGAACCATTTCCCGTACTACGTGTGCGGCGGGCAGCAGGACAACAGCACGATCTGCGTGCCGAGCCGGACGTCCGGGGGCGGCATCACCACGAGCGACTACTACACCGTCGGGGGCTGCGAGAGCGGCCACGTGGTGGCCCGCGCCGACGACCCGGACATCTCGTACGCGGGATGCTACGGCGGCACGCTGGACCGGCACGACCGGCGGACGGGACAGGAGCGGAACGTCTCGGTGTGGCCGGACAATCCCATGGGCTGGGGCGCCGCCGATCTCAAGTACCGGTTCCAGTGGACCTACCCGATCGTGCTGTCGCCACACGACCCCACCGTGCTGTACGTGACGTCGCAGCACGTCCACCGCAGCACCAACGAGGGGCAGGCGTGGGAGACGATCAGTTCCGACCTCACCCGCAACGACAAGAGCCGGCAGGGGCCCTCGGGCGGGCCCATCACGAAGGACAACACGTCGGTCGAGTACTACGGCACCGTGTTCGCGCTGGCGCCGTCGCCCCGGGACCCGCAGGTGCTCTGGGCCGGCTCGGACGATGGCCTGATCCACGTGACGCGGGACGGCGGCGCCACGTGGACCAACGTGACACCGCGCGACCTCCCCGAGTGGTCGCTCATCTCGATCATTGACGCCTCGCCGCACGAGGCCGGCACGGCTTTCGTGGCGGCCACCCGCTACAAGCTCGACGACTTCGCGCCCTACCTGTATCGCACCGCGGACTACGGCCGGACGTGGACCAGAATCGTCACCGGCATCCCGGCGGCGCACTTCACGCGCGTCATTCGCCAGGACCCGGAGCGGGCGAACCTGCTCTACGCCGCCGGGGAGTCCGGCGTGTACGTCTCGTTCGACGGCGGCGCGCGCTGGCAGTCGCTCCAGCTGAACCTGCCGGTGGCCCCGGTGCACGACCTCGTCGTCAAGGAGTCGGACCTCGTGCTCGCGTCGCACGGGCGGTCGTTCTGGATCCTGGACGACCTGACACCACTGCGCGAGCTTGC
Organism: Gemmatimonadales bacterium; assembly: GCA_036398175.1. GTDB lineage: Bacteria > Gemmatimonadota > Gemmatimonadetes > Gemmatimonadales > GWC2-71-9 > JAOTWJ01. The sequence goes on along the minus strand of DASWHL010000043.1, from coordinate 15,022 downwards.
GGCGGGGACGGTGCGCGGCGACCGGCACCTGTTCACGCCCCGGCCCGCGTACCGGATGGGTGGTAGCGGCTTCGGTGGCGGCGCGGCGGGCGTCGGCCGCAATCCGCCGGCCGGCATCGTGACGCACTTCTACTTCAAGGACAAACCGACCGGCGCGGTGAAGCTCGAGGTGCTCGAGACGGACGGCACGGTGATCCGCACGTTCGCGACGGATGCCGGCCGGGGCCCCGAGCGGCTCGAGGTGAACGCGGGCATGAACCGCTTCGCGTGGAACCTGCGGTACCCCGACGCGAGCCGGTTCGACGGGATGATCTTCTGGGCCGGCGGCACGCAGGGGCCCACGGCACCGCCCGGCGCCTACCAGGTGCGGCTGTCGGTGGGCGATTGGTCCGAGACGCGGCCCGCGACGCTCCTCAAGGACCCGCGCGTGAGCGCGACCCAGGCCGATTTCGACGCGCAGTTCCAGCTCCTGATCCGGATCCGCGACCGCGTGACGCAGGCCAACGACGCGGTGGTCAGGATCCGCGCGGTGCGGCGGGACGTGGACGGCGCGCTCCAGCGGCTTCGGGGCGCCGGTGAAGCCGTGCCCAGGGCGGCCGCGGACTCCGTGCGGGCCCTCGCGAAGACCCTGACCGACGAGCTGACCGCCGCCGAGGAAGCCATCTATCAGACGAAGAACCGGAGCAACCAGGACCCGCTCAACTACCCCATCCGGCTCAACAACAAGATCGCGGCCCTGGCGGGCGCCGTGGCTACCGGCGATGCCAGGCCGACCGACCAGGCGCACACGGTCTTCGACGACCTGTCCGCCGCGCTCCAGGTGCAGCTCGATCGGGTCGAGGCCGTGGTGCGGGACCGGATCCCGGCGTTCAATGCGGCCGTACGGGCGCTGGATCTGCCGGCGGTGGCGGTGCAATAGACGGTAGAAGACGGTAGAAGACGGTCGGGGGGGGTGCCGAAGTCACGCTCAGGCCACCAAGGTCAACGTGGCGGCCTGAGGGTCACACCCGCACCCCCTCTACCGTCCCTACCGTCTTCTACCGTCTTCTCGACGCCAAGTCGTTAACTTCCCTCCATGACGGATCTCCGCACCTACAGCGCGTCCGGCTCCGACCGGATCCGCCGGTTCGTCCTCGAGGCCGAGACGCCCATCGCGGGCCCCGGCCGGCAGCGGTTCGCGACGCCCGAAGAGGCCGAGGCGCATCCGGTGGCGGCGGCGGTCATGAGCGTGCCGGGCGTGCAGGAAGTGATCCTGGAGGGCAACGCGGTGGTGGTGCTCCGCCGCGAGGACCTGCCCTGGGACGCGCTGGAAGATCGGATCAGCTACGCTATCGGCGCGGCGCTGGGCCTGGGCCCCGGGGGTGCCGACGAGGCGGCCGGCGAGCCCCTCCCCGACGACGAGATCTTCGCCCTCGTGGCGCGGATCCTCGAGCGGGACATCAACCCGGCCGTGGCCGGCCACGGCGGGAAGGTGGAGCTGCTCGACGTGCAGGACGGGACGGTCGTCGTCCGGATGATGGGCGGCTGCCAGGGCTGCGGCATGGCCAACGTCACGCTTCGGCAGGGCATCGAGGCCCAGCTCCGCCGCGTGATCCCCGGGCTCCAGGGCCTGCGGGATATCACGGACCATACGGCGGGGGAGAATCCGTACTTCAAGTAGGCCGCTTCAGCGGGATCCACCAGACCCGATCTCACGCAAACAGACCCGATCTCACGCCAATACCCGCCCGCACTCGGGCGTGAGTGCTACCGCGCTGGCCGCCACGGTACCGAGCGGTGCCTCGACCAGCATGCGGTGGCCGCGAACGGTCAGCGGCTCCGTCGCGATGTTGCAATGCGCGAACAGCCGAGCGAAGGACTCGTCCGCAAGTCGCGGTCGCCCCGCCACCAGGACCAGGGACACGTCACCCGGCTGCGCGTCGGGGAGCGGACGGCGGAGGTGCACCAGGTCGGCCGCGACCCCGGGCGCGAGCGAGGGCACCGGGACGCCGAGACGCCGGGCGGCGGTGGGGCCCACCGCCTCGATCAGCCGGCGGTTGTCGAGCCGGCCCATCCGCCGCGCGGCGACGAGTTCATCCAGCAGCGTGCCGGCTCCCGTGAGCAGCGAATCCGTGCCGAGCAGGACGTCCATTCCCGAGGCGAAGAGGTCCGCCGGTGCGGTGCGGCCGAACAGGAAGAGGTTCGACGTTGGGCACCACACGATCGCCGCCCCCGCGCCGGCCAGCCGGCGCGTTCCCTCCTCGTCCACGCCCACCACATGGACCGCGATCAGCCGGCGGTCGAGCAATCCGCGCTCGGCCAGCAGCCGCACCTCGTCGGCGGCCTGGCGGTTGACCCCCTCCGCCACGTGCATACAGAGCGGCCGGCCGGTGTGTTCCTCCGCGCGGGCCGCCAGGCCGAGTTCGGTCTCGAAGCCGAGCGAGTGCGCGGTCCGCAGGCGGACGACGCGAACCGGGAATCCGTGGTCGAACGCCGAATCCCAGAAATCGTGATGCACCACGGTCGTCGCTCCGCCCAGGAGGTTCTTCAGCGCGCCGAACAGGAGCGCGTCGCGCGGCGGGAACGTCCGCGCCCGCGCGATCTGGTCCGCGTACCGCCTGTGGAGGTCGTTCCCCCAGGCGTACGCGTCCGGGTAGGGCGGTGAACCGAGGCGCGGATAGTGATTCCGGTGCAGGTGATCGTGCGCGTTGATCAGGCCGGGCCGGAGTTCGCCCGGGCCCAGTGCGATCGAGAGGGCGGGGCGCCCGGTCGCCGGGACGATCCGGCCGTCCGCGATGTCCAGCGCGGATCCCTCCGGCGTGGTGAGGCGAACCGTCACCGCGCGAACCGAAGGGCCAGCACCAGGCGGAGTCCGCGGTCGCGGGCGTACCGCTCCAGGCGGCCGGCGCGCTCGTAGAAAGGCCGGACCGACGGCCCGATCTCCGCGTCAATCCGCCGCGTGAGGGTGAGTCCCGTCGCCTCCGCGGCCCGCAGGTGCTCCTCGACGGGATGGGTGTGGTGCTCGACTGCGTGCAGCGTGCCGGCGGCGTCACGGAACGTGCGGGTGTGCCCGGCCGCGGCGGCGTCCGGGTGAAAATCGGTCACGATCACGGCGCCAGCGGGCCGAACCACGCGGGCCAGCTCGGCGTACGCCGATGCCGGGTCGGGCAGGTGACCCAACACCAGCCGACACCAGACGATGTCAAAGGTCCGGCTCGGAACCGGCAAGGCACGCACGTCGGCGGCGGCGACCGGGCGGGAGGGGCGATCGCCGCGGCCGGCGCGCAGCATCGCCGGCACGAGATCCACGCCAACCGCCAGCGGACAGGCGCCCGAACCGGGCTCGGGGAGGCGTCGCCCCGTCCCGCACCCGGCGTCGAGCAGCGCGCGCCCCGCGAACGCCGGCGTGAGCGCGCGCGCGACTTCGTCCTCGAGCGCCGTCACCGCGGTCTCGACGTCGTAGCGTTCCGCCCAGCGCCCGTAGGCCTCGCGAACGCCGAGCGTCACACCGCGGCGTCCACGTAGGGTCGCAGATGCCCGTACGCCTGCGGATCCTCGTCGGACCGGCGGGCCAGGCGCCGCACGGCTCGCAGCAGGTGCGGGTTCTCGTACCGGCCGGCCCGCCAGCGGCGTTCCGCGAGCACCCGGGCGACCGTTTTCCCCCAGCCGCGAATCCGCCGGTCGTGGACCGAGGGGAACCGGCTCTTCAGCACGAGCACGAAGTCGTCCACCACCGACTTGAGGCGCCGGTCGAGCCACGGGACTCGCGGATCTTCATGCGTCATCCAGGAGACCCACTCGGGTTCGATCCATTCGTCGAGCGTGTCGGGCGTGCCGGCAAGAGGGTCCACTCCGCCGTATGTCCCGCGCCGCTGGGGTGTGGGCGTGTAGAAGTACGTGATCAGCTCCATGGCCGGATTCACCGCCTTGAGCCGGCGGATGAACGCCAGCGTGCGGGCGATCTCGGCCTCCGGATCGTCGGGGTCGCCCAGCACGAACGAGAACTCCGGGATGATGCCGTGTTCGCGCGTCCGGGCGGCGACCTCCAGCGTCTCGGCGGTGGTGAGGCGCTTGGCCATCTTCCGCAGCACCTCGTCGGACCCCGATTCGGCGCCGAAGAAGACCATCCGGAGCCCGGCGCGCCGGAGCAGGCGCCAGGTGCGGTCCGAGAACCGCAGCATCGCGTCAACCCGGGCTTCGCACCACCACGACAGGCCGAGCGGCTCGATCCGCTCGCACAATTCCACCGCGTGGTCCTCGCGCACGAAGAAGTTGTTGTCGTAGAAGTGGACGGCGTCCATGCCGTGGCGCTCGACCAGCCCACCGAGGTGCGCCGCCGTGCGCTCCGGCAGCTCCACGCGCTCGCGACTACCGAACACCGAAATGACGCCGCAGAAATTGCAGGAGTAGGGACATCCGATGGAGGCCTGATACACGCCACTCCGGCGGCCGAGCAACGTGGGTCGCAGGTAGAGGTCCACCGGGATCCGGTGATACGGTGGCGGCGGGAGCTCGTCCGGTCCCAGCCACCGGCGTTCAGGATTGAGCCGGATGTCGGCGCCGTCGCGATACCCGAGCCCGGTCACGGCGGCCGGATCCCGCCGCCCCTCGAGCACCTCGAGCAGGTCCGCGACCGCGTGCTCCCCCTGGCCTCGGACGACCCAGTCCACCAGCCCGCTGCGCAGCACGGGCGCCGGATAGAGGCTCGGGAAGTACCCACCCCACACGAGGGGCACCTGTGGGAAGCGCACCTTGAGCTGCCGGGTGAGCGGCACGGCACTCACCAGCTGCGGGCCGGGCATGACCGTCATGGCGACTGCACGCACCGGGTCGGCGCCGCCGGCGTGCGCGTCAATCAGCGCGGCCACCTGGCTCAGCGGATCCGCGTCCGGCAGGTTGCCGTCCACGATCTCCCACGTGGTTCCCTCGGGCAGGGCGGCGCCCACCGCCATCACGGAGAGCGGGAATCGGCGGTTGGCGGGTCGCGTGGCGCGGGGGTTGACCAGGACGATCATCCGACCGCCGCCGTCCACAGGTCGAATCGCGACGGGGTCCGACGGCCGCGGGCGGCCGCGACCATCGGGCGCAGCTCGTACCGGAGCGGGTATCGCACGCGGTGCCGACGCCAGGCCAGTCCCAGATCGAGCGAGGACTCGCGCAGGCCATCGGGCGTCAGGTACTCGATGAACGGGAGCGACAGCAGCCGGTCGGCCTGCGCGCCGAAGGTGCGCGCGCCATCACGCCGCTTGGCCGCCACCATGGCCTCACCATCGGACCGGCGCCGGTAGAACGGCGAGTCGAGGATGGCAAGTTGGCCGCCGCGCCGCACGACGCGCGCGGCCTCGCTGAGCGCGGCGCGAAGATCGGTGGCGTAGTGCAGCGCGGCGTTGAACGCGGCGACATCGAAGGTTCGGGAGGCTAGCGGGAGCGCCTCGAACGAGGCCACCACGCGGCCGAACATGGGGTCCAGATACCGCTCGTAGGCTGCCGCGGCGCCGAGTCCGTCAACGTCATCGTTGCGGAGGTCCAGCGCGACGGTACGATGCCCATCGCGGCACAGCCGGTGGCACAGCCACCCGTTCCCCGCGCCGAGATCCAGGACGGCCAGCGGGCGACCAAGGCCCCGCGTCAGCGGGGCGATGACCGCGCGAACGAAACGGTCAAAGGTCCGGGCGCGAACCGACCACTGGCCGGCCACGGGGCCCGATCGCAGATACGGCAGCGCCAGCAGTTCCGCGTCTCCGCCGGCGCCCCGACCCTCGGCCGCGCGATGCGCCGCGTACGCCGACCGGAACTGGCGGGCGACGGTCCCCGGCGTCGGGGCGGGCGGCCTCACGCGGTGTCCTCCGCGGGCGCGGGCGCGTCCGTGCGAACGAACTCGATCAACACGTGGTCACCAAAGCAGGCCAGCGGGCGCGCACACCCGCGGTCCAGCGCTTCGAGCCACGCCAGGAGCCGCGGGTGGGCGGAGATCCACGGCTCCGCCGCGCTCGGCGGGACGAACACGCCGATCCCCCGGAGGCGCCGCCGGCGGAACCAGGGCGCGAAGACGCGGGCCACCCGCCCCGGCGACGGGTAATGCACGGTGAAGGCGTGACCGCCGACGCGTGCGGGCGCCGGGCCCGGCGCGAGCCGTCGGAACGCGGCGCGCGGCCGGCCTTTGAGAAGCTCCACCAGCACTTCGCCGGGGGCGAACGGTCCGAACAGCACGAGCAGCGCGGGGGCGCCGGCCGGCAGCAGGTGCGCGAGTCCCCGGGCCACCGGTTGGAGATCGGCTACGCAGTTCAGGGCCGCGAAGTTCGAGAAGGCGGCGTCGCACCGCGTACCCCGCCGCGCGAGGTCCGCCGCGAATCGGTCGAAGGATTCCAGCACGGCCAGCCGAGGCTCGATCGCGTGGGCGTACCCCGCCCGCCGGACCTTCGCGGTCGCCTGCGCCAGCATGGCGGGAGCACCGTCGGTGAGAACGACCCGACGGCCGGCGCCGGCGAAGTGCAGGGCGTCCTCGCCGGTGCCGCCGCCCAGCTCGAGGAGCGTCGCCCCGGGGGGAACGACGCGCAGCACGGCGCGCCGCACGGCACGCCGCTGCGCCGCCACCGAGCGCCAGGGACCGAAGCGCTCGTCGAACACCGGGGCGAGAGCGTCGAACGCCCGCACCGCCGCCGGGGCGAGGTCCGCCCGCGACGTCATGAGGCCGGGGTGGGTACGCGATCCGAGCGGTAGGCGGCTTCCCGGGCCGCCAGCGCGTCCCAGCGGGCATCGAACCCATCCAGAACCGACCGCCCCCGGATGCCCGCGTCCGCCTCGTCATGCAGGAGGTCGCGGATCTCGCGGTAAAACGGTGTGGTGTAGGTGCCGCGAAACATCATGGCGAGGTCGTCGCTGTCATCCCAGTTCTGCTTGGACCCGAGCTGTTCCCGCACCATCTCGTAAAACCGCGTACCGGGGAGCGGATAGGCAACCGACACGCCGATCTCATCGGGGCGCTCGTCGCGCACCAGGTCCCGCGTGAGGAGAATGTCGTCCCAGTCCTCGCTCAGATAGCCGAGCTGGAGGAACCAGCCGCTCCGGATGCCGGCCCCGCGCAGGGCGCGGGTGGCCGCGCGGACATGCGCCACGCGCGTTCCCTTGTCCATGGCGTCGAGGATGCGCTGGGATCCCGACTCGACGCCGAGCCAGACTTCCTCGGCGCCGGCAGCCGCGAGCGCCTCCACGCACGCGGGCTTCAGCAGGTTGGCGCGCGACTGCATCATGAACGGGATGCGCGCGTCCCGCGCCGCCACCGCGCCCGCGAACTCGGTGATCCAGCCCGGCGTGATTCCGAAAATGTCGTCGGCGAACCAGACGTGGTCCGGCGCAACCGTACGCTTGAGCTGCCCGAGTTCCTCGGCGACGTCGTCCGGCGACCGCTGGGCATACCGCGTGCCGAACACGGGCTTGGCGCACCAGTTGCAGCGATAGGGGCATCCCCGGGACGTCACCGCGTTCCACGAGAACCGGCCGTGGGCGGCGCGCCACGCCGCACGATACCGTTCGACGTCCACCAGATCCCACGCGGGAAACGGCAGCGCGTCGAGGTCGTTGCGGAACGGGCGGGCCGGAGTCCGGCGCGGGGTGTTGGCGGCACCGTTGCCCGAGGCCGCGCCGGGCAGGATCAGGCCGCGAATCGTCTCGAGTGGCGCGGCGGGCCGGGCCAGCCACGCCTCGGCGACCTCCGCGCAGGTGTCCTCCACCTCACCCACGATCACCGCGTCGGCGCCCGCCGCGACATACACGCCCGGCCGGTCGGTCGCGTCGGACCCGTTCACCATCACGCGGCACCCACGCGCCTTGGCCACGCGGATCATCTCGCAGGCCGCCTCCCGCATCCGCACGGTGCACATCTTGGTGAGAAAGTTGAAGTTGTCCTCGATGATCGCTACCACGGGGGGGGCGTCCGCGTCCAGCGCGGTGACGAACTCGCCGACGCCGTCGGCCAGCATTGCGTCGAACAGCGTAACGCCGATGTCCCGGTTGCGGAGCACGCTCGCCGCCAGCAGCGTGGCGAGCGGGGGATAAGGTTTCATCCGCGCCAGCTGCTTCGGGTCGTAACGCAGGTAGTACGAGTGGCCCAGCAGGATCCGGCGTTCTCCGACGGAAAGGCTCATGCGATACCCTCGTGCGAGAATGCGGCGGCCCGGAACTCGGTTGGCGGGCCGGCGACCGCCCGTCAGGCCCGGCCCGCGAACAGCCGGTTGACGCGTCGCCGGTACGTCCGGGCGAATCCGCGTAAGGTGTACCCGTCCTGGTCGGGCGGCCAGAGCCGGTGCGCAACGTCGCGCAACATGTCGCGGGGACCGTTCGCCCAGACGAACAGGCCGGCGGCCGCGCCCGCCGATGTGTGCAGCGCGCGGCCGGGGTCGGACCGCGCCACCGCGCGCCGGAGCCTGGGGCTGGCCGCCGCGGCGATCGCCTGTCGCACCGCGGGCGGAACGACGCCGGGCGCGAGTCGCTCCACCAGCGCGAACGCGGGATAGGTGAGCGGCGTGATGCCGCGCTCGTCCAGCCGCTCGAGCAGCGCAGGCCACGTCAATGCGCCCGCCGCCACGTCCCGCCGGATGACTTCCACCAGCTCGACGATCCGGATCAACGGCACCGCGGGGAAATGGGCGCTCGTGTGAAACGCGAGGTAGGCGGCGAGATGCGGGTGCGCCAGCGCGCACGTCCCGGCGCCGAGCCGTTGGCACGACGTCACCTGCGAGGCATGCACCGCGCCGAGGCCCGCCGCGCGTCCCAGGAACGCCTTCCGATCCAGGGAGACGTGGAGATCAATCCGCCACGGATTGTCCTCGTGCATCATCTCGACCGAGCGAACCGGGGCGGCGTCGCGGGGTGCCCACTCCGAGCGCCAGGGCATGCCCTGGCGGTTCACCTCGACCAAACCGCACGCCTCGAGCGCCGCGCGCGCCGCGTCGGCCTGCTCCGGAAACACCGTCAGATCGAAATCATTGGCTGGGCGCACCCCGGGCTCGGGGAAATACTCGGCGCCGGTGTGCAGCGCCTTGAGGGCGATGGGTGTGACACCACGTTCCCGAAATGCCTCCCGCACCTGGCCGAACGCCGCGCCCATCCGGTCGGCCCGGCGCCGCCCGTGGTCGAGATGTTCGGCGAGGAGCGCGGCCATGGCCTCCCCCGTGGTGACCGTGCCGGTCGAGACCCAGTGGCCCAGCAGGGGGCCGATGCCCGCAAGAAAGGCCGCGATGCCCACCGCGCGCGGATGGCCTCCGTCCTCCAGTCGTACCGGCACGCGGCCCTGCAGTACGGCGGCGGTCACGTCCGTCAGACGCTGGTGTGCCGCCCAACGGGCGGACAAGCGTACGTCCGGCCACAGGGAACCGATCGCGCCACTCCGGTGCCACCGGACGAACCGACGGGTGAGGTCGCCCTCGGTCACGGCCGGCGGTTGCCCCGCCGGCCCGAGCCACCGCGCGGACAGCCTCAACGCCGTGGTCCACGAGCGCGGGTCGAGCGGTCGCCGGCGCACGGCCTCCCCCCAGGCCCGGGCGGCGCCACTCCAGTCGTACGCCCGGGCCGAGGCGTGGGCCAGGTCACGGAGTTCCTGGGCGGCGCGGCGGCGGCACACCCGCCGGATGTGGGGATCGGGCAGCGTGGCGGCCAGGTGGTCGAGGGCGCGGACCTTCCAGCGCCGAACGTTGATCAACCCGAACGTCGTGCGGCCGTCATGGTGCCGGATGCGGGTCAGCGGCGCGTCCACCGCCACCGCCTCGCTCGCGGCGGCCAGTCGGGCGCAGAGATGGAAGTCCTCACGGAAGTCCCGCCGCTCGTCGAAACCGCCGAGCTCGCGGAGCAGGGCCGTTTCGGCCAGTACCGTCGGGATCACCGGCAGGATGGTGCCGCGGACCAGCGGTTCCAGGATCCAGCCCGACCGCGCGGGCCAGGGGCCCCCGCTCAAGGTGGGCAGGAACGCGCCCCGCTCGTCCATGTGCTCGAACAGCGTGTAGCTCCACCGGCATTGCTGCGATTGGCTGAGCGCGTCGAGCTGCGCCTCCAGCTTGCCCGGCAGCCACGCGTCATCCGAGTCGAGGAACGCGACGTACGCGCCCCGTGCCCGGGCCAGCCCCCGGTTCCGCGCGACCGCCGCGAGGCCGGCGTGCGGGGACCGGAGCACCCTGATCCGCGGATCGTCGAGCCCGGCCAGGATGGACGCGGTCCGGTCGGTCGAGCCGTCGTCCACCACGATCAGCTCCCATCGGGGCCACGTCTGCGCGACCACCGAGCCCACCGCGTCCAGGATCAGGCGGTCCCGATTGTACGTGGGAATCACGACGGTTATCAGCGGATCGGACGTCACCACTCTCCGCCTCTCGCCTCGGTCGTGGGTACGTTACGTTCAGCCTATCCTGATACACCGGCCCCGGCAGCGGGAGCCGTCCGCCGGAGGGACTCGTGGACCGCCGCCTCCCCAACCTGTTCATCGTCGGCGCGCCGCGCTGCGGGACCAATTTCCTGTACTTCTCGCTGCGCCGGCATCCAGAGGTCTTCATGGCTCCGACCAAGGAGCCGCATTTCTTCTGCCGCAACCGGTTTCTGCCGGCTCCTCAGGCCGCCGTCGCGGATGAGGCCGCCTACCTGTCCCTGTTCGCGGGCGCGGCCGGCGAGCGGTGGATCGGCGAGGCGTCTCCGTCGTATCTCTACGAGCCTTCGGTGCCCGCCGCCATCCGGGACTTTGCGGAGGACCCCCGGATCATGGTGACCGTCCGCCACCCGGCGGACCTGATGTTCTCGATGTACTGGTTGCGGTCGCAACACGCCCTCCACCGCGGGATCCCGTATCCGGCCACGTTCGGGGCCGCACTCGCGGCGGCGGCGGCCGGCGCCCCGAGTCCGGATCACCAGCCGGCGCTGTCGTATCGGGAGACCGCGACCCTGGCGGGGCACGTGGAGCGCTACGTGGCCGTGTTCGGTCGGGAGCGGGTGCACGTGATCGTGTACGACGACCTTGCGGCGGGGCCCGCGGCCGTTCGCGCCGGGGTGTGTGCCTTTCTCGGGATTGATCCCGCGGCACCGCAGACGAGTGCGAAGGGGGATCGCCCCGCGGCGAGCGAGTGGGTGCGGAGCCGCGCCCTGGCCCGGTGGCTGTGGCGTCCGCCCGAAACGGCGCGGCGGATCGCGCGGGCGTTGCTCCCGGCCCCGATGCGCGACGCTGTGCGGGGCACGCTCCGGCGCCTGAACGTCGGCCCGCCCCGGCGGATTGATCCGGCACTGCGCCGGCGCCTGTCGCTCGAGTTCGAGCCCGAGATCCGGCGGCTCGGCACCGTTATTGGCCGCGACCTCGGTCATTGGCTGGCCGACCGGCCGGCGCCCGCCCCCGGCGGCGGACGGTGAGCGGCGCGCCGCGGCCGTCCGGAAACGACCCGCGCGTCGAGGTGGCTGCCGCGGTGGACGCGGACGAGGTGATGCGCGACCCCACCGAGACGGCGTGGGAAGTCAGACTGCCCGTGCTCGGCATCCCGGTGCGGTTCGCCTCGAATGCGGCGGGCGTGATCGCGTTGGTCGAGGAGGCGTATGGACACTGGCGCGGGGCCTCCTCCGAAGCGGAAATGGAGGATGACGATCCAGTCCGGATCCGCATCATCCTGGGCGAAGCCCGCGAGCCGGACGCGGCGGCCGTCCGCGCGTGGCTGCTCGCCCCCGACCGGCTCGCGGTCTCGACCGGCGCGAGCGTTGGTGTGGCCGACGAGGGGCTCCGGGCCGCGGTAGCTCGGGTCACGCCGGCGCTGCTGGCGCGACGGGACGAGTTCCGCGCCGATCTGCTGGACGCGCTGACCCTGTTCGTGCTCACCAGCCTGGACCGGACGCCGCTCCACGCGGCCGCGATCGTGCGTGGGGATGTCGGCCTGGTGCTCACCGGGCCCAGCGGGTCCGGGAAGAGCACGCTGGCGTACGCCGCCCTGCGGGCCGGCCTTGGCGTCCTCTCGGATGAGGCCGTGTACGTTCAGTCGACACCCCACCCGAGGGTGTGGGGTGCGCCGTCGTGGCTGTATCTCACCGACGAGGCGTGTGTGTTTTTCCCGGAGATCGAGGCCGCACCCCGCCGCCGGCGGGCCGGCGGCCGGTGGAAGCGGGCCGTCCCCCTGCCTCTCGACCCCGGGGCCGGGTGGTTCCGGGAGCAGGTGGGGTTGTGCCTGATCGAGCGGGACGCGGGGCCGGCTCGGTTCGAGCCCGCGGACCCGCACGACCTCGCGGTGGCGTTGGCGCGAGAAGCGGATCCAGGATTCGACCGGTACGGCGATCGCCTGGCGGCGTGCGTCCGGGCGTTGGCACGGATCGGTGGGGCGTGGCGGGTTCGCGTGGGGACGGACCCCCGGGACGTGGTCCCGTGCCTTGCGGCGCTGATGAACGAAGTCGCGCGTGACTGACGTTCCGCGCCGTTCCGATCCCGCCGCCCCTCCGGGTTGATTCCCCCGCCCGTCCGGACTAGTCTTCCGTGCTCGCAAAACCACCCGCCCTGGTGGTGAAACTGGTAGACACGCTGTCTTGAGGGGGCAGTGCCGCAAGGCGTCCCGGTTCGAATCCGGGCCAGGGCATCCGGCCACCGTAGCTCAGCGGTAGAGCTCTCGATTCGTAATCGAGTGGTCGTCGGTTCGATTCCGACCGGTGGCTCTCCCAGACCCGCGGCGCTCCTCGCGCCGCGTTGCGTTTCCAACCCCGATCCCCGAGTTCCCCCGTGCCGTCACGTTCCCGCACCGTCGTTCCCACCGTCCTGCTTGCGGCCGCCTGCGCCCCCGCCGGCTCCGCGCCGACCCCGCTTCCGGATCCCGCCGCCCGTATCGAGGCCCGGGTAGCGCGGACCGCACCGGCGATCACCGTGGAGGATCTCCGGTACCGGCTGAACCTCTTCGCGCACGACTCCATGCTGGGCCGCGAGGCGGGCACGCTGGGGAACGCGAAAGCCACCGACTACCTCGCCCAGGAGCTGCGGCGGATGGGAGTCGAGCCCGCGGGCGAAAACGGGACCTACTTCCAGACGCTGCCGCTGTATCAGCGGGTGGCGGACACCACCAGGACCCTGACCGTGGACGGCACACCGCTCACGCGGGGACCGGACTACCTCGTCATCCCGAATCTGGGCTACGCCTTCCCCTTCGGGATGTCGGCGACGTTCGACTCGACGCCCATCGTCTTCGGCGGGCCGCTCGGCTCTCCGGACGCGCTCGCGCCCGAGACCGCGGCCGGGCGCTTCGTGGTGTTCGGTGCGCCGACGAGCCCGGGCGACGTCATCGGGATGATCAACGCGCTCCCGGCACGCTACCCCGACGCGGCCGGCATCGCGTTGGCGTTTCTCGAGTTCCTGAGTCCCACCGAAGTGTCCGGACTGACGACGCCGCAGGGCACCCGCGAGGTGGATCTCCCCACGGGCCCGGTGGGCGTGCTGATCACCATGAACACCGCCGCCCGCATGCTGGGCACGCCGCTCGGCGGCGCCACCGTGGGGCGGGGCACGGGCGCACTGGACGGCGTGGCCGGCTTCGTGGTCCTGCCGCTCCCGTATCCGGCCCGCAACGTCGTCGGCATCGTGCGCGGGAGCGATCCGGCGATGTCGCACCAGTTCGTCGCGATCGGCGCGCACAACGACCACGAAGGGATCCGGACCCCGGCGGTGGACCACGACTCGCTGCGGGTCTTCAACAAGGTGATGCGCCCCCAGGGCGCCGAGGATTCGCAGCGGACGCCCACGGCGGCCGAGCAGGCGCGGATCACGACGCTGCTCCAGAACGCGCGGCGGACCGGCTTTCCCCGGCCCGATTCCGTGATGAACGGCGCCGACGACGATGCCTCCGGCTCGATGACCGTGCTGGAGATTGCCGAGGCGCTGGCGGCGGCGCCGCGGAAGCCGCGGCGATCCATTCTGTTCGTCTGGCACACGGGCGAAGAGAAAGAGCTCCTGGGCTCCGAGTACTTCACCGACAACCCCACCGTGCCGCGGGACTCGATCGTCGCACAGATCAACCTGGACATGGTGGGGCGGGGCGGGGCGGACGACCTCGCCGGTGGCGGGCCGGGCTACATGCAGGTGATCGGCTCGCGGCGCCTGTCCACGGAGCTGGGCGACCTCGTCGAGTCGGTGAATACGGGCGGCGGCCACGGCTTCGCGTTCGACTACCAGTACGACGCGGACGGCCACCCGCAGCAGTTCTACTGCCGCAGCGATCACTACGAGTACGCCCGGTTCGGCATTCCGGTCGCGTTTTTCTCGACGGGGAGCCACCAGGACTACCACATGGTGACGGACGAGCCGCAGTATCTCGACTATCCGAAAATGCACCGGGTGACCGGCTTCGTGTTCGACCTGGTGACGACGGTGGCCGATCTCGACCACCGGATCGTGGTGGACAAGCCCAAGCCGGACCCCTCGGCGCCGTGCCGGCAGTAGGGATGGACGAGGCGGTCAAGGCGGACTGGAGTCGGCCTCGATCATCTGCTCCAGCGCGGCGCGGGCGACCTTGCCCAGGGGGGTGCGAGGGATCGTCGGCACGCGACGCGTGACCCGGGCGCGTTCGAAGGGGAGCACGGCCGCGTTGTAGGCGTCGCGGATGCGGGCCGCGGTCTCGGCGTCGTCGGTCGCCACGGCAAGGCCGATGACCCAGGCCAGGCGCGGGTCCGCGACGCGCAGTAGGGCGGCATCGGTCTCCGGCGCCACCTGGGCGCAGATTGCGGCGAGCCGCGCGTCGAGGGCCGCGAGGGTCACGAGTTCCCCGCCAATCTTGATCGCCTCGTCCGCACGGCCGTGCACGATGAGGGCGTCGCCTCGCACCTCGCCCAGGTCGTCGGTGCGCCACCAGCCATCCTGCCGGGGATCAACCAGACCCGTCTCGGTGGCGTAGCCGGTGAACAGCGCGTCGCTGCGCACCTCGAGTCGCCCGTCGGCACCCGTCCGTGCCGCGACGTGCGACAACAGCCGCAGGCGCGGTGGGTCCTCGTCCGTGGCCTCCGGCGCCGCGGTGGCAATCTGCGACGCGCATTCCGTGGCCCCGTAACTCGGGAG
>DASWHL010000042.1:0-16603 GCA_036398175.1 Gemmatimonadales bacterium | reverse complement strand
GACGCCGAGACGCCGAGACGCGCAGTGGCTGTGAGACACAAGCTGTCAGGGGTCGCACTTCCAGCTCGCGACTCAGGGCCACTCTGCGTCTCGGCGTCTACGGCGTCCAGTTCACGCCGTCTGTCCGTCTCACCGTCTGTTTGTACTCACCCAGGAGGCCACGTCATCTGCCGGCCGCCGAGGATGTGGACGTGGAGGTGGTCCACCGCCTGCCCGCCGTGACGGTTGGTGTTGATCACGGTGCGGTAACCGGCATCCGCCACGCCCGCTTCGCGGGCAATCGCGCGCGTGAACGCCAGCAGGCCGCCGAGCATGGCGGGGTCGTCCGCC
Organism: Gemmatimonadales bacterium; assembly: GCA_036398175.1. Taxonomy (GTDB): domain Bacteria; phylum Gemmatimonadota; class Gemmatimonadetes; order Gemmatimonadales; family GWC2-71-9; genus JAOTWJ01. The sequence goes on along the minus strand of DASWHL010000042.1, from coordinate 16,273 downwards.
GCATCCAGGGAGGCCACGTGCCGCCTGGGGATCACCAGGATGTGCGTGGGCGCCTTCGGATCAATGTCGTGGAACGCCAGGTAGCGGTCGTCGCCGCGGACCACCTTGGCGGGGATCTCCCCGGCCACAATCCGGCAGAAGAGGCAGCCGCTCATCAGCCGCCCAGCGCCTCCTTCATCCGGTCCCAGAATCCCTTGCCGTCCTTGCTGGTGGACGGCGGCTCCCCCTCGACTTCCTGGAGCTTCTGGAACAGGTCCTCCATCTCCCGGGACAGACTCGGCGGCGTCCACACGTGCACGCGGACGTGGAGGTCGCCCGTGCCGCCGTTCAGCGCGGGCAGGCCCTTGCCGCGCAGCGTGAACACCGCCCCCGACTGCGTGCCGGCGGGCACGCGGAGCGGGAGCGCGCTCACGGGCGTGGGCACCTCGAACTCGTGCCCGAGGGCGGCCTGGCTGAACGAGACCGGGAGGTCGTAGACCAGGTCGTCGCCGTGCCGCTCGAAGCGCGGATCCGCCTCGACCTCGAGCACCACGATCAGGTCGCCCGGCGGGCCGCCGCGCGAGCCGGCCTGCCCCTGGCCCCGCAGGGTGAGGTAGTTGCTGCTCGAGACGCCGGCGGGGATCTCGATGTCCACGGTCCGCTCGCGCCGCGTGCGCCCGTCGCCGCGGCATTCGCCGCACAGGTCGCGGATCGTGCTCCCTTCCCCGTTGCAAGTGGGGCACGTGGTGACCGACACGAAGTGGCCGAGGAACGACTGGGTGGCCTGCCGCACCTCGCCTACGCCGCCGCACGTGCGGCACACGTCGGTGCCCGTGCCCTTGCGGGCGCCGGTCCCGTTGCACGCGTCGCACGGCTGGAGCGTGCGGAGCTTGACGGTGCGCTTGGCGCCGGTCACGACCTCGGCGAGCGTCACCTCCATGGTGACCCGCACGTCCTGGCCGCGCCGCCGCGACCGGCGGCTCCGCTGTCCGCCGCCGAAGATCGCGTCGAAGCCACCCATGTTCCCGAAGTCGCGCATGAAGATGCTCAGCGCTTCGGCGAGGTCCGGATGCACGTCCCCGAACCCGCCGCCGCGCATCCCGGCGGCGCCGAACCGGTCGTACTGGGCGCGTTTCTGCGGGTCGCGCAGCACCTCGTACGCCTCGGTCACCTCCTTGAACCGCGCCTCGGCCTGCTTGTCCCCGTCGTTGCGGTCGGGGTGGAACTCCATGGCCAGCTTGCGGTAGGCGCGCTTCAGGTCGGCTTCGCCGGCGTCCCGGCCGATCCCGAGCAACTCGTAGTAGTCGCGCGCCATGTCAGGAGACCAGATCTTCGATCATGCGGCTCGTGTGCTCCACCAGCGTCAGGACCTTATCGTACGGCATCCGCGTGGGACCCATCACGCCAATGACGCCGGAGAGCGCGCCCCGCTGGTAGCTCGACGTCACGATGGTGAAGGGGCTGAGCCGCGGGTCCGTGTTTTCCGTTCCGATCGTGACCGTCACCCCGGGCTGGTCCCGCGTGCGGAGCGCTTCGCGCAGCACATCCCGCCGGTCGGTCAGCTCGAGCAGCGTGCGGATCTGTTCGTTCGAGTGGAACTCGGGCTGTTCGGCCAGCATCTTGGGGCTGCTCAGCATGATCTGCCCCGCGCCCGGCACCTCGAACACCTGGTCCGCTTCCTCGATGAAGATGTTGAGCAGCTCGGACTCGGCCCCGCTTTTCCCCGAGTCGCGCAGCCGCTCGCGGAGCGACGAGCGGATCTCCCGCAGCGTGAGCCCGCTCAGCCGCTCGTTCAGCACCGCCGTCACACTGGCAATGGCCTGGCTCGGCAGGTGGGACGCGACCTCAAGGAAAATGGTGCGGGCCAGGCCGCCGCGGAGCACGAGCACGATGAGGAGCCGCTCGGCCGCAATCTGCATCAGTTCGAGCCGCTCCAGCACGGCGCGGTCGAACGACGGTGCGACGGCCACGCCCAGCTCCTGCGTGAGCACGCCGAGCACCTGGGCCGCCTTCTCGAGGATCCCCTCGATCACGCCCTGGTCGCCCCGCAGCTCCTGGGAGAGCCGTTCCTGCTCGGGACCGCCCACCGGGCGGCGCCAGATGAGCTGATCCACGTACAGCCGGTACGCCCGGTCCGTGGGGATCCGGCCGGCCGAGGTGTGGGGATGGAACAGGTAGCCCCGCTCCTCGAGATCGCCCATCGTGTTCCGGATCGTGGCGGCCGATACCCCGAGCGGGAATCGCTTGGCAATCGTGCGCGAGCCGGCGGGCTCGGCCGTCTCGATATACGTGTGGACGACCGCCTCCAGCACTTTCCACTCGCGTTCAGTCAGGCTTTCAGGCATGGGCCAAGTGACGAATTGCCAGTAAATTAGCCACCTTCGGGAAGGGTGGTCAAGGAGGCGACCAGCGCCTCGACCACCAGCCAGCCAGCCGGGGTGGGCCGCACGCGGTCCGAGACTGTCAGCCAACCGGCGCGTTCGGCTGCCAGCAAGGGCGCCGGGGCCAGCCGTTCCGCGTCGGAGGCCGGCAGCCCCTCGGCGGTCCGGAGACCCAGGAACACCCGCTCGAGGAATCGCTGGCCATCGTCGAGGCGCTCCCGATCCGCCACCGGATCCCGCCCCGCCACGGCTACGGGCTCGTAGGCCGCCCAGTCCCGGAGATTCCACCGCCGCTCGCGCCCGCGCAGCCCGTGGGCCGCGGGCCCGAGCCCCACGTAGTTGGCGCCGACCCAGTAGGCGCTGTTGTGGCGGGACCGGGCACCCGGGCGCGCGTAGTTCGAGACCTCGTAGTGCTCGAATCCCGTGCCCGTGAGCGCGTCATGGACCGCCTGGAACTCCGCGGCGTAGCGCTCGTCATCCGCCGGCGGCGCCGTTCCCCGGTGGGCCCAGCGCGCGTACGGCGTGCGCGGCTCCAGCGTGAGCCCGTACGCGGAGACGTGGTCCGGGCCCAGTGCGAGGATCGTGTCGAGGTCGGACCGGACGTCGTGCCCGAGGACGCCGGGAAGCGCGAAGATCAGGTCGGTGGACACGGAAGGAATCCCACCCTCCCGAAGTACCGCGAACGCGCGGCGCGCCGCGTCCGCGTCGTGCAGCCGGTGCATCCAGGCCAGCACGCGGTCGTCGAACGACTGGATGCCCAGCGAAACACGATTCACCCCCGCGGCCCGCCACGCCGAGACGGCCTGAGCGGTCACGTCGTCCGGGTTCGCCTCCAGCGTCACCTCGGCGTTCGGGGCTCGCGGGAACGTGTCCAGCAGGCGCCGGACGGCGTCAGGCGGGAGCTGCGATGGCGTGCCGCCGCCGAGGTACACGGTCTCGAAGCCACCGTCGCCCCATTGCTCGGTCTCATGGCGCGCTCGATACTCGGCCCCCACGGCGCCCACGAACCGTTCACTTGGCACGCGTCGCCGCACGGCAATCGCAAAGTCGCAATAGCTGCAGCGACGGGCGCAGAAGGGGACGTGGACGTACAGGTGGCGCATGGGAGAACTGTAGCCTCGAGGGGCGCGAGGGGCGCGAGGGGCGCGACGGGCGCGATGGGCTCGATGGCTCGATGGGTGGATCCTGCTGAAGCAGGCCCTCGGCCGCGATCTGTCGCCAAGGCGACGTGCATCCACGCCCGTTTCACGGGCAGATGGGGGCCGAGGACCCGCTTCAGCGGGATTCACCGCGCGAGCAGTCTGCCGTACATGGAGCCCGGTCCCCTGCAAACGAGGCCCCGAAGCTCCAGGTCCGTCAAGAGCGCCAGCGTCTGGCCGGGCGGGAGATCGAGCGCCTCCGCCAGCGCGTCTGCGTGCCGTTCCTCGTCGGCCAGGGCATCCCACACCTGGCGTTCCGCTTCAGTGAGGTCGCGGGGATCGGTCTGCGCGGGCCGGTCCAGGGCCATGCCGTACTCCTCCAGGATGTCGCGCAGCCCGATCACCAGCTTGGCGCCTGACTGGATCAGCCGATTACACCCAACCGAGCACGGGCTCGTGATCCCGCCCGGCACGGCCAGCACCTCCCGGCCCTGCGACAGCGCCGCGTCCACGGTGATCAGCGCGCCGGACTTCTCGCGCGCCTCCACCACGAGCGTGGTGTGGGCCAGACCGCTGATCAGGCGGTTGCGCCGCTGGAAGCTGCCGGCGTTGGGGCGCTCGCCGGGCGGGAACTCGGTGAGCAGCAAGCCGTCCCTGGCCATGCGGTCGTAGAGCAGCCGGTTGGCCGACGGATAGATCACGCCAAAGCCGTTGCCCAGCACGCCAATAGTCCCGCCACCCACGTCCAGGGCCGCGCGGTGCGCCAGGGCGTCAATGCCGCGGGCCATGCCGCTCACCACGACGAGCCCCGCGCGGGCGCAGCCGCCCGCCAGGTACCGGCACGCATCGGCGCCGTAGCGCGTGTGCAGGCGGCTGCCGACGATGGCCACAGCGAGGCGCTCCGCCAGGTCCAGCCGTCCCGCGGCGAAGAGGAGCACGGGGGGATCGGGGATGTCGCGCAGCGCGCGCGGGAACCGCGGGTCGTCCGGCGCGAGCGGCACACCGCCGAGCTCCCGGGTCCGGCCAATGAGGCGCTCGGCGGCGGCGCGGTCGGCCGCGCGGATGGCGGTGGCGGCGGCGGGCGTGATACCGGGAACGTCCCGCAGGTCGTCCCGCGTGGCCGAGAGAACCGCTTCGGCCGTTCCGAAGCGCCCCAGCAGGACGTCCATGCGGGCCCTGCCGATCCCCGGTACGAGCGAGAGGGCGACGTACGCGAGCGACGGCCCGCTCACGCGCTGGAGCCGGTATCCACCTCGGGCTGCGCGGCCAGGAGCCGCCAGAGAACCTGCGTGAGCGCCTCGAGCCCGGCACCGGTCACGGCGGAGATCGCGAGGACCGCCACGGCGTCCGGCGCCGACAGCGGCGGCAGCGGTTGATCGGCGGGAATCAGATCCCGCTTGGTGAACACCACCACGTGCGGCTTGGTGGTGAGCCAGCGACTGTACGAGCCCGCTTCGCGGCGCAGCAGCTCGTAGGTGGCCTGGGGGTCCGGCCCGTCGAGCGGCACGAGGTACGCCAGCACGCGCGTGCGCTCCACGTGCCGGAGGAAGCGGTCGCCCAGGCCCTTGCCGGCATGCGCGCCTTCGATGATGCCGGGGATGTCGGCCATCACGAAGGCCGCCCCGTCCCCCACGCGCACCACGCCGAGTTGCGGGGTGAGCGTGGTGAACGGATAGTCGGCAATCCTGGGCCGCGCGGCCGACACGACCGACAGCAGCGTGCTCTTGCCGGCGTTCGGCTCACCCAGCAGTCCGACGTCCGCGATGAGCTTGAGGATCAGCGTGATCTCGCGATCCTCGCCCTCCCGGCCGGGCTCCCATTCACGCGGCGCGCGGTGCGTGGGTGTCGCGAACCGCGCGTTCCCCCGGCCGCCGCGGCCGCCCCTGGCCACGAGCAGGGTCTCGCCGGGCTCGATCACCTCGCCCAGCACGTCGCCCGTGGCCGCATCCTGGATCACCGTCCCGGGCGGCACCGGGAGCACGAGGTCCTCGCCGGACCGGCCCGTCTTGTTGGAGCCCTTGCCATGCTGCCCGCGCTCGGCCTTCCAGTGCGTCCGGTAGCGGTAATCGAGGAGGGTGGCGAGCTGCGGATCCACGCGCAGGTATACCGAGCCGCCGCTGCCGCCGTCACCCCCGTCCGGCCCGCCCTTCGGGACGAACATCTCCCGCCGGAACGACGTGCAGCCGGAGCCGCCCACGCCGGCGGTGACCCGGATCGTCACCTCATCGAGGAACGTCACGAGCGCCCCGCCCGCCCGGAGGCGGGGGTCGTGCGGCCGTTCACCGATGATCCGCGGCAGCAGGTCGGGGCTGACGTACAGCATGCGATACACTGCATCAGCGGGCTCCGCCGTGCGTCACCGGTTTCGCGCGGGAGCTGGTCATGCGAACGCGAGCCCGCCGTGGGCCCGCAGCGCGCCTACCGCCTCGCCCCGCGTGTTCAGGATCGGGAACGCCGCGAAGAGCGCCAGCCGCTCGCGCGGATCCGGATCGAGCCCGAGCTGGGCGAGCAGGGCCACGAGGGCCACCATGGCAGATCGGTTGTCGCCGTCTTCGACCTTGAGGGCCGCACCCAGGCCGCGGCGCAGCAGCGCCACGCCGTACACCCCGTCCGCGCCGACCTTGGCGAGCACCTGGCCCGGATACGCCTGCATCACGGCCGTGCAAAGGCGCTGCCGCCCAGCCACCATCTCCGGGTGCGCGAGCATCGCGTCCCGCACGGCCGTGGCCGCCGGGTCGGTGGACCCGCCCAGCCGCGCGAACGCCAGCGCCATGGCACGCAGCGGCATGCGGAACGCCACCACGCCACAGCCGTCCGTCCCCTCGACCAGCGCGGATTCCGCCAGCCCGCTCCAGCGGGCGACCTCGGCGCGCACACGTCGCTGCACCGGATGCTCCGAGCGGTGGTAGCCGGCCACCGGCCACCCGCAGGCGCGGGCGAGCGCCAGCATGAGCGTGTGCTTGCCGGAACAGTTGCTGGCCAGCCGGGAGGGCGCCTCGAGGTCGGCCGGCGGCGTCTCGCCGTCGGCGCGCACGCCCAGGTCAATGGCCAGGCTCCGGTGGGCGCCACACGCGAGGTCGGCCTCGGTGCAGTCAATCCGCGCGAGCAGCCCGCGCACCGCCGCCACCTGCGCGCGCTCGGAGTTGTGGGACGCGCACGCCACCGCCAGCTCGGGCGGCGTGATGGCAAACCGGGCGGCCGCGCCGTCCGCCACGGCGGGGATGGCCTGCAACGGCTTGGCGGCGGAGCGGAGGAACGTGGGGAAGTCCACGTCGCCCGAATGCGCCGTGATTCGGCCTTCGGCATCCACGACGGCCGCCGAGACCCGGTGGACCGACTCGGCGCCGTCGCCGCGGAGGGATTCGATGGTGAGGGTTGGCACGGGCGAAGAGTAGCGATGACAGGTGGGAGGTTCCAGGGGACGGGAGCGACCGCAGGGTGGGCATCTGGGAAGGGGCGGAGTGTGGGCAGGCCTCGGCGAGGGGGTGAATCCCGCTGAAGCGGGTCCTCGGCCGCTATCTGCCCGTGAGACGGGCGTGGGCCTCACGTCGCCTTGGCGACAGACGGCGGCCGAGGGCCTGCTTCAGCAGGATCCACCACACCCATATCCCCCCGTATCCACACCCGTATCCCCCGCGCGCGGAAACGGCCCTGCCGCGCAGTGAACCGGTAGCGCACTCCGCGGCTCACGACCGCATTGTGGGGGCATGCGCAGCCGGCTCTTCTACCACCTCGTGTGGACCACGCGCGAGCGGCGGCCGCTCCTGGACGCGTCCGCGTTCCGGTTTCTCGAACGCTACCTGAAGTCCGTCGCACGGCAGGAGCACGCGCGTATCCTCGCGCTGGGCGTCGTTCGGACGCACGTCCACGTGCTCTTCGAGGCGCGCACCACGACGGCGTTGCCGCGTCTCGTCCAGCGGTTCAAGGGCGGGAGTTCCGCTCTGATCAACCGCGAGGGACATGCGGAGGGACCGGTTCCGGTGCGCTGGGCCAGGGGCTACGCCATCCATACGGTGGGAACGCGAGGGCTGAGCGCCGCACGGGCCTACGTCGCGAATCAGGGGGCGCATCACCCGGCGGAGCGAATCGAGCCCGCGCGGAATCTCGCTCAGGCGGGTCGTCGGTGCAGTGAATCTCGCTCAGGCGGGTCGTCGGGGGGAGTGAATCTCGCTCAGGCGGGTCGTCGGGTGGGGTGAATCTCGTTAAGGCGGGTCGTCGGGTGCCGTGAATCCCGCTGAAGCGGGTCCTCGGCCGCCATCTGCCCGTGAGACGGGCGTGGGACTCACGTCGCCTTGGCGACAGATAGCGGCCGAGGGCCTGCTTCAGCAGGATCCACTAGAGCGGGCATACGTTTCCTACCACCCCATCTGCTCGCGGGCGGGCGTTCCCTACTACCCCATCCGCTCGCAGGCGGGCGTTCCCTACCATCCCATGCGTTCGCGGAGCGCCGTCACGTGGGCCGTGTGGTGTTTGCCGTGCCAGGCGTACATGGCGGCCAGATAATCGAGGTCGAGGATGCCGATCTCGGGGTGGTTCAGCTTGCGGGCGAACTCCGCCGGGCCGAGCGACCGCAGCAGCCGCACCCAGCGCTCGTGCAGGCCTTCCAGTATGGCGAGCGAGACCTCGACGGACCCGGTGCGGCCGTCGGGCAGGTCGGCCCAGCGTGCCTGGTCGTAGGGCTTGATGGTGGGCTCGTCTTCGGTGAGGGCGAGCTTGAAGCGCAGGTAGGCGTTCAGGTGACTGTCGGGCACGTGATGCACCACCTGGCGCACGGTCCACCCGCCGTCGCGGTAGGGCGTGTCGAGCTGGGCGTCCGACAGGCCCTGCACCGCGGCGCGCAGTTGGCCGGGCGCCGCCGCGATGTCCGCGATCCACGCAAGGCGGTCGTTGGGGGTGGCGGAGCCTACGTACTTGAACGGGCCGATGGGGTAGCTGGGCTGGGGCATGGTTACCTCGGGGCGGGATGGGCGGCGAAGCGACGCATGTGGTTCCGTGCTCGTCGGGTGGTGGCGTCAATCCGGAAGCCGGCGGCTGCGACGGCGGCCTCAGTGTCGCGGTTGGGATGGCAGCCGCCGGCAATCCAGGTCCAGGCGGGCTGCACCACGTCCTGCACCGCGGCGCCCACAGGCGACGTGGATCGGACGTGCTCCAAGAGCCGGAATTCGCCGCTGGGCCGCAGGACGCGGTGCACTTCCGAGAGGCCGCGACCCGCGTTCCGCACGCTACAGAACACGAGACCGCTCACCACCGTGTCGAACGCGCGGTCGCGGAACGGCAGGTCTTCGGCGTTGCCGACCACGAGCGGGATGTGGCCGGCGCGGCGGCGCGCGGTGCGGAGCACGTGGTGGTCCAGCTCGAGCCCCACCACGCGCGCGCCGTCCTGATAGAGTGGGAGGTTGCGGCCGGTGCCGCAGCCTACTTCCAGCGTGAAACCGCGGGCACCGCCCACCAGCCACACGCGCCAGCGTTGGAGGCCGGTCCATTCGAACAGGGACATGAACGCGTCGTAGAGCCAGGGGATGTGTTCGAGGCCGCGCATGGGAGATAATAAAGCCGGGCAGCGTGTAGCGTGTAGCGTGCAGCGGGGGGGGTGGGGCGGCGTCGGATCGCTGATGGGGAGATGATTGTGTAGGGTTGGGTAGGGATACGTCTTTGTCGCTGGGAGGGATGCTGAGGGACGACGTCGTGGCGGTTACGGGGGGGACGGGGTTCATCGGGTCGCATCTGGTGCATCGCCTGGCGACCGATGGGGCGCGGGTGCGGGCGTTGGCGCGGCGGCCGGCGGCGGAGCTGCCGGCGCCGCTGCGGCTGCCGGGCGTGGAGCTGGTGCCGGGCGACATCGCGGACGCCGCCGCGGTGGCGCGGACGGTCCGCGGGGCCGGCATCGTGTACCATCTGGCCGGGTGTGCCAGGCCGTGGGCGCGCGACCCGACCGAGTATCACCGCGTGAATGTCGTCGGCACGGAGCTGCTCTGTGACGCGGCGGCCGCGGCCGGGGTCTCCCGGATCGTGTACGCATCCACCAACCTCGTCGAGCCCGCGGAGAACGGCGCGGAGCGACCGCTGCTCACGGCGTACCAGCGCACCAAGGCCGCGGCGGAGCGGGTGGTGCGCGACCATGTGGCTCGGGGGCGCCACGCGGTCATGGTCCGGCCGGGCCGCGTGTTCGGGCCCGGGCCGCTCACGCCGGCCAACTCGGTGACCCTGCTGATTGATCAGTATCGGCGCGGCGTGTTCCGGACGCGCCTCGCGGACGGCGGCGCCCGGGCAGCCTGGGTGTTCGTGGGAGACGTGGTGGAGGGCCTGCTGGGGGCGGCGCGGGCGGGACGCGCGGGAGAAGCGTACACGCTGGGGGGCGCCAACCTCTCGGTGCGCGAGTTCCTGCGGATCGTCGGGGACGTGACGGGACGGAAGCGGGTCGTGGTGCCCCTCCCCATCCCGCTCGCCCGCCTGGTTGCGGGGATCGCCGAACTCACGGCTAGATTTGGCGCCACACCGTTCATCACGAGGGACTGGGTGGACCTGTTCGCACGCGATTGGCCGTCGTCCTCCGCGCCCGCCGAGCGCGACCTCGGTTACGCGCCGCGCCCACTGCGCGATGGCATCACCGCTACCGTGCGGTGGCTCGAGCGCGGCGGAGACCCGTGGTAGCGGCACCCTCGCGGCGCTGGCCGTGGGCGCTGGCGCTGGGGCCCGTGCTCCCCGCCATCTACTGGTATTTCGGGCGGTCGGACACGATCGGCGCGCTGGGGCACGACGGGGCCTGGCTGCGCGTCACCGGGCCCGAGCTCAACGGCCTCCTCTCGTTTCTCGCGGCGTTCGTCCTCCTCGGCATCGTGCCGGCCGCACTGTCGCGCACGCTGCTCGGCCGGGGACCGCGCGACCTCGGCGCCGGGCTCGGGAACGTCCGGGAGGGACTCGCCTGGCTCGCCGCGGGTGTCCCGATCGGCATTGCCATCGGGTGGAGCAGCGCCACGTCGGCGGAGCTGGCCGCGGTGTACCCGCTCGGATCGCCCGAGCTCACGCTGGCCGCGTTTCTCCCCCACGCGGTGGGCTACGTGCTGTACTACACGGGCTTCGAGTACCATTTCCGCGGCTTCCTGCTGCTGGGCCTCGAGCGGCCGCTCGGCCCGTGGGCCGCGAACGTGCTCCAGGCCGGCATCGTCACGCTGGTGCATGTCGGCAAGCCCGGCGTGGAACTCGCGGCGGCGTTTCCCGCGAGCCTGCTGTTCGGCTGGCTCGTGCTCCGCACGCGGTCCATCTGGTACGTGGTCGCGATCCACGCGGCCGTCGGGCTGGCACTCGACTTCTTCCTGCTCCGGGGCTGATGGCACGCCGCGCCGGGCTCGCGGCGCTGTGGCGGCTGGTCGTGGTCGCGCCGGCCGTCGTCGTGCCCCACACGGCCACCGCGCAAATGGATTCCGCGTCACTCCACGCCACCATCCTCGGCTGGTCCGACCGCACGTGGCTCTACGTGCTCGACCGCGGCGCGGTGGACGGCGGCCGCCTCAACGACCTGGGCTGGCTCCAGCGGTTTCATCCCGAGGTGGACGACGAGCACGCGATGGACGAGATCTCGATGCACCCCGCGCTGGGTGACGACTACGCCTGGCGGTCGCGGGACAACGGCGCCCGCTACTGGGGCGGCTCGATCAACCACCGGTACCTCATCGCGGGCCTGGACCTGAAGGCCCGGGTCGCCCTCGGCCGCGGGTGGCGCGTCGGGTTCACCCTCGACAAGGAGGACCGGCCGGGGCTGGCCCGCAGTCTCCCCCGGTTCAACGTCGAGAAACAGTGGGCGCCCGGCGTGTTCGCCTTCGGGGAGGGGACTCTGCTCGCGGACAAACCCGACATGGACATCACGCTGGGCGGCGGGTGGCGCGACCGCTCCGGCGCGGCCACCGTGTCGCTCACCGCCCTGGACGCGTTCTCGCAGGCCATCTACCAGGGGCTCGAGGTGGACCGCGCCTTCGCGCCGACGGCGCTGGACTACGAACGGCAGCCCTGGGCCCTCCGGGCCACGGTGCACCGCCGGATCGGCGCGCACCTCCGGATCGAGGCCGACCTCGGCACCGCGCTGCCGTCCACGGTGCGCGCCTACGACCAGGTCGTGCCCGATTCAGGCTTCCGCCAGGACGAGCGGTTCGCGATGGCCGCGGGGCTGGTGGAGTGGACCACGGTGCCGCGCGTGCGCGCCGGGGTGATGGCCACACGGGTGCGGGCGGTGATGGACCGGACCCCACTCGCGAGTGGGCGACTCGAGGACGATTTTCGTCTCGTGGAACGCACGAGCCAGCTCGGCGGGTTCGTTCTGGTCGAACCCTGGGCGCGGTGGCGCGTCGAGACCTGGCTGCTGCGAGAGCACCGGCCGCAGACCAAGGCGTTCCGCAACGGCGCCGCGCCCGACGTGGACTACGAAGACCGGGCATGGCGGGGCCGGATCCAGATCCGCTACCTGGCCGCGTTCGGGCTCAAGGCCGAATCGGCATTCGAGATGGACCGGCGAGACGTCATTCGGGGAGAGGGCCAGGTGCCCAGTGTCGAGGGATCGGTAGGCAGACGGAACACGCGGCTCCGTCTCGAGGTGGGGTGGCGCTTCGGGAACAGATTCTGGGTGGAAGGCGGATATCGCCTCGACCTGGACGGCGACCCCGGAACCGGGCACGGGAGCTTTGACGGCGCCCATGGCCGCCTCACCCTCTTCTGGTAGGTCCCGGCTGGCCGAAGTCCAGTCCCTGCCATAGCTTGCACGCGTGCGGATCGCGCTGTTCTCGGAGACGTTCCTGCCGCAGCGGAACGGGGTGGCCCTGCTCCTGGACCGCCTGATCCGGCACCTCACGGCAAACGGCCACGAGGTGCTGGTCGCCGCGCCCGTTTCGTGGCGTCCGCGTGGCGACGCGCCGGTCCCGCCGGGCGTGCGCGTGCTGCGCGTCCCCGGCGTTCCCCTGCCCCGCTATCCGGATCTCACGCTGGCACTGCCGCTCTCCCCGCGGGTGGTGCGCGAAGTCGCGGCCTTCCGGCCCCACGTGATCCACCTCGTCACCGAGTACTCGCTGGGGTTGACCGGGCTTCAGACCGCGGTCACGCTCGGCGTCCCCGCGCTGGCGTCGTTCCACACCAACATCCCGCGCTACCTGCCGTATTACGGGTTCGGCTGGTCCGGCGAGCTGTGCTGGCGGTATCTCCGCTGGTTCCACAACCAGGCGGCCGCGACGTTCTGCCCGAGTGAAACGAACCGACGCGAGCTGACGGAGCGCGGGTTCCGGAACGTGCGGGTGTGGCCGCGCGGCGTGGATACCGCGCGGTTCGTGCCCGCGGCCAGGGCCCGCGACGGAGGTAACGGGGCGGCCGAACCGCTCAGGCTGCTGTACGTGGGACGCCTGACGCCCGAGAAGGATCTGCCGGTGCTCTTCGACGCGTACGCGCGGCTCCGCTCGCGCGACGGGCGGTCGCTCCACCTCACGCTCGTGGGCGACGGCGCGTACTCGGGGGTGATGCGCGCCCGGGCGCCGGACGACGTGACGTTCGCCGGCTACCTCGAGGGACGGGCGCTCAGCGACGCCTATTCCGCCGCCGACGTCTTCGTCTTCCCGTCGCGCTCGGAGACGCTGGGGAACGTGGTGCTGGAAGCGTTCGCCTCCGGCCTGCCGGTGGTGGGCGTGCGCGACGGCGGCACCATCGAGAACGTGCGGGACGGCGTCAACGGCATCCTCTGCCCGCCCGGAGACGTCGAGGCGTTCGCCGACGGGATCCGGCGCCTGGCCGACGACCCGCCGCTGCGCCGGCGCCTGGGCCACAACGCGCGCGCCTGGGCGGAAGCGCGGACCTGGGACGCCGCGTTCGCGCCGCTCACGGGCGCGTACGAGGAGCTGGCGCGGCGCTGAAGATCCTCGATCTCACCGAGTTCTTCTCCGAGACCGGTGGCGGCGTCGGCACGTACCTCCGCGCCAAGGCCCGGTGGTGTGCCGCCCGCCCTGACGTCGAGCACGTGATCGTGGCACCCGGACCCAAAACCACCGACGGCGCCTGGCACGGCAGCCATCTGTACCGGATCGGCGGCCCGGCGGCGCCCGCCAGCCCCGGCTACCACGTGCTGACGGGCCCGGGCCGGCTCCGGCGGATTCTCGAACGCGAGCGCCCGGACGTGATCGAGCTGGGCAGCCTCTACCTGGCACCGTGGCTGCTCCGGTTTGGCGCCCGGAAGCTCGCGATCCCCGTCATCGGGTTCTTTCACCTCGACCTCGCGGGCGCGGTGCTCCGTACGCTGGCCCGCGGCTGGCCTGGCCCGGCCCGCGCCGTGCTCCAGCGCGGCATCGCCGCGTATCTCCGCCGGGCGTTCGGCCAGTGCCGTTGCGTGGTCGGCGCATCCGAGGCCGCAATGGAGGCGATGGCCGGGGCCGGCCTCCGGGAGCGGCGGCTCGTGCCCTTCGGCGTGGACCTGGAGACGTTCCGCCCCGCGGCGCGCGACCCCGCGTGGAAAGCCGAAGTCGGCGCCGCCGGCCGCCCTGTGGCGCTGTTCGCGGGCCGGCTCACCGTCGAGAAGAACCTGCGCGTGGTGCTCCACGCGCTGCCCGAGTTGCACCGGCGGTACGGCCTCAAGCTGGTGCTGATCGGAGACGGCGGGTGGCGTAGAGACCTGGCGGCGATGGCGGCGAGAACGCCCGAGATGCTCGCCGTCCTGCCGTTCGAGACCGATCGCGCGCGTCTCGCACGCGCCTACGCGAGCGCGGACGTGTACGTGGCGCCCAGCCCGCACGAGACGTTCGGGCTCGCGGCGCTCGAGGCCGCGGCTTGCGGCCTGCCGATCGTGGGCGCCGCCGCCGGCGCACTGGCCGCGCGGCTCGCGGGGGCGTCGTGGGCCCGCACCGTGCCCGCCGCCGACCCCAAGGCCTGGTGCGACGCGGTGGGCACGCTCCTCACCGCGGACGGCACCGTGATCCGGACGGCGGCCCACAGGTCGGCCGCGACGTACGGCTGGGACCGGACCTTCGGCGCGCTCCTTGGGATCTACCGCGAGGCGATCGAGATCAGTCCGCCCGCCCGCGCCCCGTCACGAACACGACCGCCCCCAGCCCCGCGGGGATCGCCAGGGTGAACACCCGCCACGTGATGAGCAGGCCAGCCACGTCGCCCGGCGCGAGGGCGGGCGCCACGCCCAGCACGAACCCCAGTTCCACCCCACCCGCGCCGGCGGGCGTGGGAAGCAGCAGTTGGGCGTAGATCAGCGCAAACGACCCCACCGCGGCCGTGACCGGGTTGCCGAGCGCGCCGGCGCCCCACAGCAGCACGGGCAGCACGGCCACGCGGGCGGCCATGCTCAGCGCTGTCAGGGCGACGGCGAGGGCCAGGCGGCGGCCGCCCAGGGATCGCGCGTGCGCCAGCGCGTCCCGCACGGACGCGTCGGCGCGCGGAAACCGGGATCGAAGAAGGACCGCGGCCACCGCACCCGCCAGAAGGAGCGCCACCACCGCGAGCACCCACGGCAGCATCGCGGGTTGGGCGAACCGCGCCGCGTAGTCCGCCACGTCGCCGAAACCCCGCGTGCCCAGCAGGCCGGCGGCGCCGAGCGTCACCAGGGCGGCCAGGCCCATGTCCACGACCCGCTCCGTCGCGAGGGCCACGGTGGCGGCCGGGCCGGGCGTGTTGCGGCGGCGGAGGGCCAGGAACCGCGCGGGCTCCCCACCCAGGCGCGCCGGCGTGGCGGCGGACGCGGCGTCGCCCAAAGCGTTCACGGCAACCGCGCCGCCGAGCCGCGGAAGCCGCTGGGCGCCGAGCAGGACCTGGAGTCGCGCGGCGCGGACCGCGAGGTCGGCCGCCACGAGGGCCAGCGCGGCCAGCCAGGCCCCGATCATGGCGCGAGGCGTCCTAGCGCAACGGGAGGTCTACGCGGACGCCCAGCTCGGCCGCCGCCGAGAAAAGGTTCTCCGCGGCGTCCGGCACGTGATTGCGGTTCCGGATCCGGTTGTAGCCCACGTCCCAGGCCAGCCAGGCGTAGCGAACCGGCTGATACCGGCCCGCGAGCGCCGCCCGCACCGTCGTCTCCCGCACGCCCAGGAAGAGCGCAGGCGACCCGTAGAACTCGTCCACGTTGGTGGGGAACGGTGCGCGGAGGTCGCCCTCGCCCGCCCGCAGCAGGGCAACGCCCGGCCGCAGCAGCAAGCCGCGGACCGGGGTGGCGTACTCGACCGTGAGCGCGGCCCGATCGAAGTCGGCGTACTGCTCTCCCAACCCGCGTCCGAGGTAGCTGTACCGGTCGGGGCTCGGGCTGCCGGTACGGTAGGCGTAGGACGACACCTGACCGTACTCCGCGCTCACCTCGACGGGCGCCGCGGGCGGCACCCAGGACGCGCGCAGCGTGAAGGCGTAGCGGGGCGGCGCGGGATCCCCACCCCCGAACACCGGCTGGACGTCCAGATCGTCGAGCAGGCCTTCCGCGCCGAGCACCAGGCTGCCGCGCCGCCACCAGACCTGTACGTCCAGCATGAGGTTCTGGATGGCGTCGTCGGGCTGGTTGTCGTGATCGAAGAACAGGAACTCCGCCGGATTCAGGAACCGGAGGAACGTCCCACCGGACGCCGGCGCGTAGAGGTTGGCCTCGCCAAAGGAGAGGACCAGGGTGGGGGTCTCGTAGTCGAGCCGGTGGCTCGACAGGTAGCGTTTCCGGCCCTCGAGCGTTTCCAGCTCACCGGTGAACGACCGGAGCACGAAGCGCCACGCGCGGATTTCGAAGCCGAGCTGCGGGTAGGGCGTGGCCGCATCGGAGACCATCAGGCC
>DASWHL010000041.1:0-29092 GCA_036398175.1 Gemmatimonadales bacterium | reverse complement strand
CAGCCGCCCGCGCCGCGGAGAGCGGCGCGCCGGACGCGAACACCGGCTGGCCGGCGTGCGGGCCGATGACCGCACGGTCGAGCGGAAAGGGTCGGGGGGGCTGGGCCACGGGCCTCCTGGTCGCGCGTGCCGGGGTCGCGGTAGTGTATCGCCGCGTGCGGGGTGCGTGAAGGACGCCATTACATTAGGCGGATGCCCAGCCTCATCGCGCTCCCGCGGCCGTTCCCGGGCCGCGACGGCGTGCCCGTCATTGCCCGGGTGGACGCGCGCGTGTTCACCACGCGGTACTTCACGCACTGCCTGCAGTGCGGGTTCTGCCACGACTGGTGCTGCTCCTACGGCGTGGACATCGAATTGCCGCGCGCGGAAGCCATTCTGCGGCACGCGCCGGCCCTCGAGGCCTACACCGGGATTGCGCGCGACCGCTGGTTCGAGCCGGAGATCGAGCGCGATGCCGAGTTCCCTGGCGGCGGCGCCAGGCGGACGCGGGTGGAGAACGGACGCTGCGTGTTTCTCAATCGCGCGGGACGGGGTTGTCTGATCCACGGGTTCTGCGTCGAGCGGGGCATGGACTATCACGACCTCAAGTCCATGGTGGATTGCCTGTTCCCCGTCACGTTCGCGGGCGATCTCCTGTGTGCCGCGGACGAGGTCACCGCTGGGGAGCTGGTCTGCCTGCACCAGGGGTCCACGTTGTACCGCGGCGCGCGGGCCGAGCTGGCCTATTACTTCGGCGACGCGTGCGTCGCGGCGCTCGACGCCGTGGAAGCGGCGGTAGGCGCGGGGTGATGGACCGCCCCGGCGGCGTCCTGCTCGACCTCGACGGGACCATCTACGAAGCGGATCGGGTGGTGCCCGGGGCCCCGGAGGCCGTGGCGCGGCTGCGCCGGGCGGGCCTCGCGGTCGCCTTCTGCACCAACGCGACGCGCATGCCCCGCCGGGCGCTGGGCGAGCGCCTGGCGGCGTTGGGGATTCCGGCCGTGCCCGGCGAGATCGTCACGGCGCCCGCCGCGGCGGCGGCCTGGCTCAGGGCCGAGGGTATCCGGCGGGTCGCGCTGTACGTGGCGGAGGCCACGCTCGAGGAGTTCCCGGATTGCACGGCGGATGCCGCCGCGCCCGGGGCCGTGGTCCTGGGCGACCTCGCCGCCGGCTGGACGTTCGACGTGCTGAACCGCGCGTTCCGGCAGGTCCTGGGCGGCGCGCGGCTCGTGGCCCTCCAGCGCAATCGCTACTGGAAGACCGCCGACGGGCTCTCGCTAGACGCGGGCCCGTTCGTGGCCGCGCTCGAGTATGCGGCCGGCACGACGGCGACCGTGGTGGGCAAGCCGAGCGCGCCGTTCTTCTCCCTGGCGGTCGCCGCGCTGGGCGTGCCCGCGGATCGCGTCGTGGTGGTGGGGGACGACGTCACGACCGATGCGCTCGGGGCGCGGGCCGCGGGTCTGCGGGCGGTCCTGGTGCGCACCGGGAAGTATCGGGTCGGGGACGAGGCCACGGTCACACCCGCCCCCGACGCCGTCGTGGACTCGGTGGCGCGATTGCCGGCACTGTTCGGCGTGGAGTAGCGGGGTCAGTCCGCGGAACGCAGATCGAGGAAGCGGTGGCCTTCGCGTTCCAGCGCGGCGCCGATTCGGAACCCCACGGGCCCGCTGAACTCCGGGCCGTCAAACACGAACGTGTGGTACTCGCCCCGCTCGCCGCACGGATCCAGGTCGTCGGTGATCCCGATCTCGGTGAGGAGGTCGGCGTCCAGCTCGCGGCCCAGGAACGGCGTGGCCCGCATCCCGAGATTCACGGCCACCACCAGCGCGTGGTACCCGCGCTCGACCACCTCGTAAACCAGCTCCATCGAGGGCTCGCCCCAGAGCGGCTCGTGGTGAATGAGCCCGGCCGCCGTGACGCGCTCCTCGTACCAGGCCCGCACGTCCGCCAGCGCGACGTTGCCGAAGAGCACGCCCGTGCAGCCCCGGCCCCGGAGGTCCGCCAGCAGGCGCCCGAAGGCCACCTCGAACGTGTCCGGGTGGGTCCGGGTCAGGACCGGCTCGAGGCCCAGCGCGCGGGCCTGCGCCACGAGCAGCTGATGGGGCACCCCGTGGAAGCGCAGCCGTCCGGTGTTGCCCTCGAAGACGGAGGCGAGCCAGCGGACGTCGAGTCCCTGGCGCCGGGCGCGGTCGAGCGCGAGCGTGCCGTCCTTGCCGCCGCTGGTCATGAGGGCGAGGGTCATGGGCGGAGAAGATACGCCGGGGCCGGGCGGCGGCCAGCAGCACACGCGGCGCGGGCCCGGCCCCACGGCCTCCCGGGATTGGGTACATTGCGGCTCGCATGACGCATCCTCACGGCCGCGGGCTCCACCCGGACGACAAGAAGCGCCCCCTCCAGCTCTCCGACGTGACGCGGGAGGCGCGGGATCTGGTGTACGCACACCGGCGCCGGCTCGCGATCGGCGCGGTCCTGATGCTCGTGAACCGCGCCGCGGGCCTCGTGCTGCCGTTCTCGTCGAAAGTCCTGATTGACGACGTGATCGGCCAGGCTCGCCACAGCCTGCTGACGCCGCTGGCGCTGGCCCTCGCGGGCGCCACCGCCGTGCAGGCCATCACGTCGTTCGCGCTGAGCCAGCTTCTCGGGGTCGCGGCCCAGCGGGCCATCGCCGACATGCGCAAGGCGGTGCAGGCGCACGTGGAGCGACTCCCCGTCCGCTTCTTCGACGCCACCAAGACCGGGGTGCTCATCTCGCGCATCATGAACGATGCCGACGGCATCCGGAACCTGGTGGGCACCGGACTGGTGCGTCTGCTGGGTGGTCTGGTGACGGCCATCGTCGGGCTGATCTGGCTGTTCTACCTCAACTGGAAGCTCACGGTCGTCATGCTGCTGGTGCTGGGGCTCTTCGGGGGCGCCATGGCCGTGACGTTCCGGAAGCTCCGCCCGATCTTCCGCGAGCGGAGCCGGATCAACGCCGAGGTGACCGGACGGCTCGCGGAGTCCCTCGGCGGCATCCGCGTGGTCAAGGCCTACGTGGCGGAGCGTGCGGAGCGTGCGGTCTTCGCGAAGGGCGTCCACCGGCTGTTCCGCAATGTCGCCGCCACCATCACGGGCGTCTCGGCCATCACGGCGTTCACGACGGTCATCGTCGGCGCGATCAGTATCGTCATGATCCTCGTCGGGGGCCGCGCGGTGCTCGGCGGCACCATGACGCTCGGGGAATTCGCGCTGTACGTGTTCCTGTCGGGCCTCGTCGCCATGCCGCTCATCAGCATCGCGGAGATCGGCACGCAGATCAGCGAGGCCTTCGCGGGACTCGACCGGATCCGCGAGCTGCAGCGCATGACGACCGAGCAGGACGACGACGCGGGGAAGCCGGCCCTGCCCGACGTCCGCGGCGAGATCCGGTTCGCGGACGTCGTCTTCTCGTACGTGCCTGGCACGCCGGTCCTCAAGGGCGTCTCGCTCCACGCGCCGGCCGGCTCCACCACGGCGCTGGTGGGCTCGAGCGGCTCCGGCAAGAGCACGCTCATCTCGCTCGTGATGGGCTTCAACCGTCCCGATGCGGGGCGGGTGCTGGTGGACGGCGTGGACCTGGCGGGCACCCGCCTGCATGACTACCGCCGGCACCTGGGCGTCGTGCTCCAGGACAACTTCCTGTTCGACGGCACCATCGCCGAGAACATCGCGTTCTCGAAGCCGCACGCGACCGCCGCGGAGATTCACGAGGTGGCGCGGATCGCCAACGCGCACGAGTTCATCAGCCAGTTCGACGACGGCTACGCCACGATCGTCGGGGAGCGCGGCGTGAAGCTGTCGGGCGGGCAGCGGCAGCGGATCGCCATCGCGCGGGCCATCCTGGCGGATCCCCGGATCCTCATCCTGGACGAGGCCACGTCGAGCCTCGACAGCGAGAGCGAGGGCCTGATCCAGGAGGGCCTCCGGGCGCTGCGGCGCGGGCGCACCACGTTCGTGATCGCGCACCGCCTCTCCACCATCCGGAGCGCGGACCAGATTCTGGTGCTGGAGCACGGCGAGATCGTGGAGCGCGGCCGCCACGCCCAGCTCATGGCCCTGGGCGGGCGATACCGCGAGCTGCACGACCGCCAGCACCGGGTCGAAGAGGACATCTTCGTCAATCCGGGAGAAGACCCGTCGCGTGCCGCGGAGGCCGAGGAAGAAACGCTCGCGATTCCGCGCGGGCGGGTGGCGGGGCCGCGGGATCTCTGAGAGGCGGGCGTTAGGGCGCCTGCGCGTCCCCCGTGGGAGTGGCCACGCGCCACAGGTTGGCCGGCGCTCCGAACGCGTCCCCTCCCCGCCGCTCGATCTCGACGATCACGTGGCCGGCGTCCGCGGCGGAGAGCCGCCACGCCGCGCCGCGGAGCAGGATCCGCCCGCCGGTCCCGGCGGCCGGCTCCATCCAATAGAGAGAGTCGAGCGCCGTGGTGGCCGCGATGAGGTTCCCCGTGGCCGCGATATCGGTCACCCGGACGGGCCAGACGCCGGGCCCCGCGGGCGCCCGCGCGCCGTTTGCCGCGAGGGTGAGCAGCGCACGCGGGTTCGTGTCCGGCACGATCCACACCTCGCCGGTTGGGGATCGGGTCCACGCCACCACGCCGTCGCCGCCCGGCACGGGCGCCACGGTGCCGGACGCCACGTCGAAGTCCATCAGGGCCCGGGCCACCACGATCGTGTCCGTGAACCGGGTGGCCCCGCCGCCCTTCACCTTGATGACCGAGTCGTAGGCCGCGAGGAAACGGACCACGTCCGGCGTGAGCCAGGCCAGCTCGACCGCCATGTTCACGATCCGGTCGCCCGGCAGCAAACGGCCCAGCGACTCCGACGCGAACGGCACGGACGGGGAATCCACGCTCGACACCACGAGGTGATACGACCAGGCCGCGAGTGCGCTCACCCGGGCGCTGCGGCGCCACACGAAGGCGAGCCGCGCGCCGTCCGGCGACAGCGCGGGCTCGAGCCAGCTGCTGACGAAGGTGTCCGACGGGCTTGGTGGAGGCGGGCAGAACGTGGCGGACAGCGTGCCGCCCGCCGCGGGAACCACCGCAACGCATTGGCCCGGCGAGGCGTTCGACGGGTCGTAGCGGCTGAACGCCACCTGGTCGCCGGCCACGTTGGGGGCCCGGTCGTCCCCCGGGTTGTACGTGAGCTGCCGGGGCAGGGCCTGGTCCGCGGGCCCCAAGGCGTCCGGGGCGTCCGTTGTGAACGGTTCGGAATGGGAGCAGCCGGCCACCACCAGCGCCGTGACAATGTGGAACGCCCGCCACCCGGAATCCATCATCTCGCAAATCTAAGCGACGCACGACCACGCGGCCCCTCGGCCCCGCGGCGCGCCGTGAAACCGCACGTGGGCCCCTCGCGTAGTGGAGAATACCCCCGTTGGAGGAGACCATGCTGCGACCGGTTCTGACCCTGGCGGCCGTCGGCCTTGCCGGCATCGCGATCTGGAAGGTGCTGTGGGTGCTGCTCCTGCCCCTGATCGGCACGCTGCTCGGGCTGGCCATGCTGGGCGTGAAAGTCCTGCTGTTCGCGGTGGTCATCTTCGCGATCTGGCGGCTGTTCTTCCGGCACCGGCACGAGCCGGCGTAGAGCCCGTAGCACCCCGCAGATCCGGAGTTCCTGGGCCCCCGGGGCCGTGTCTTGACGGCGCCGGGGACGTGTTGCCTTTTGTGGACGGGACCCCACAGCCCCAAGGGAACCACTGCGGAGGACTCCATGCTTCCCCACGGACGCCCCGTAGAGCAGCCGTGCAGGTGGACGTGCACCCACGTACGGTACGGCCGCGCGGTTGCCATCATCGTCGTATCCGCCCTCGCGCTCGTGGCGCCCCGACTCGCCGCGCAGGGGGTGTCCGACATCGAACGCGACCGGACCAGTCGCATGCTGAGCATCCTGCAGGACCGGCTGCAGCGCTACTACTACGACTCGACGTTCGGCGGCCGCGACCTCGTGCGGTTGGCGTGGCGCGCGCAGGCGGCCATTGACACGGCCTCGCACGCCGGGTCGCTGCTCGGCGCGCTTGCGCAGTTCATGCAGGACCTGAACGACTCGCACACCCGGTTCATCCCGCCGGCGCTCACCACCGAGGTGGACTACGGGTTCGGGTGGAAGGCCATCGGCGACGACTGCTTCGTCACGTTCGTGGACAAGGGGTCGGACGCCGAGACCCAGGGGCTCCGGGTGGGGGACAAGCTCCTGGCGATGGACGGCATCAAGCCCACGCGGGACAACGGCAGTACCATCTGGTACGTCTATCACCTGCTGAGTCCGCGGCCCGGCCTGCGGGTGCTGGCGGAAGACATGGACGGGACCAAGCGCTCGGCCACCATCATGGCCAAGGTCACCCGCCATCCCCAGTACCTGAACGTCAACAACCTCGAGCACCGGCGGTACCTCCGCGATTTCCTGGGCGGGTCCGGGCGGCTGGAGCACCGGTTCGTCACGCGGGACAGCGTGGCGCTCTGGAGGTTCAATTCGTTCGGCTACAAGGACGGGCGCATCGACAGGCACATGAACGATGCCCGCAAGTACCCGTGGCTGATCATCGATCTCCGGGAGAACAGCGGAGGCGCGGTCGAGGCCATCACCCGCCTGCTCGGCCATTTCTTTGCCGAGCCGTTCGAGGTGATGGAACAGCGCTGGCGTGATTCCACCGTGCAACACACGGTCGAGCCGAGAGGAAAGGACGGGCCCTACGCGGGGCAGGTCATCGTGCTCACCGACTCCGAGAGCGCTTCGGCGTCGGAGATCACGGCCCGCGTGCTCCAGCAGCACCGCGGCGCCACCGTGGTGGGCGACCGCACGATGGGCGCCGTGGTGGCGTCGCGCTACTACCCGCTCGCCGACGAAGCGTCGGGCGTTTCGGCGTTCTTCGGGGCCACCATCAGCTCGTTCGACATCCTGATGACGGACGGCGCGCACCTCGAGGGCGTGGGGGTGACGCCCAACGTGGCCGCCCTGCCCACGGGGCGGGACCTCGCGGAGGGCACGGATCCCGTGATGCAGTTTGCGCTCGAACTGGCGGGGATTCGCGTCACCACCGCAGAGGCCGCGAAGATCTTCCGGTAGTCGGCCCGGAGGCTTCGCTCAGCGCCCCGTGGACCCGAAGCCTCCCCGCGTCCGCGACGGGTCCTTTTCCGCTTCGGCCAGCGCCGGGAACACCAGCTGCACGAACACGGCCTGCGCAATGCGGGTGCCGGGAGCCAGGGTGACGGCCTCGTCCCGCAGGTTGTGGACGAGGATGCCGATCGGGCCCGCGTAGTCGGCGTCCACCAGCCCGGGCGCGTTCGGGAGAATCAGCCCGAACGTGAGGGCCAGGCTCGAGCGCGGCAGAATCATCATCGCGAGCCCGCCCTCCGGGTCGTGCGGCAGGTCGTGCGCGAGCTGGAAGCCACTGGCGAGCACCCGCGTGTCCCGCGGTCCCACCGTCTCCTCCTGCGCAATCGCAAGGTCGTATCCGAAGGACCCGGACGTGGCCCGGGCCGGGAGCTTCGCGTCGTGGGCGAGACGCTTGAGATGGATGGTCGGCATGGGGGCGAGGGCAAAGGACGGAGACAAGGTAACCGCCCGGTCGGTGCGGGGAGGCGAGCCGCGTTGAAACGACCCCGCTCTGCGCTGCGCCGAGTACCCCTGTTTAGTCGAGTGATACTACTGTCTGGCCTCCTTCTTCCTGTGGAGGCACATCATGAACCGGCAGTCAGTGGTCGGCGTTGTCGTGGCGGTGGCCGTGGGCGCCCTGTTGGGGTGCGCGCACCCGGACGCCCCGCCCGGGCCCGGTGGGCCCACGCTGTCCCTCGTCGGCGCCTCGGGGGTCAGCGCGGACGTGCAGCGCACGGTGACCGAGATCAGCGGCGGCGTCGAAACGGTCCTGTCCGTGGTGGACACCACCGTCTGGGCGCCGTTCGACGACCGGGGGTCAGCGCTGGCCTCGTCCGACGAGGCGGGCGCTCCCGGCCCCCTCGGCTGGCGGGACACGGGCGACGAGCGCGAATTGAGCGTGTACGGGAGCTTCGTGGACGGCGCGGGCGTGCTGCACAAGATCTGGGCGTCCGGGGCCAGGCGCGGCCGTCTCGAGAGCCTGCAGTACCACCGGCAGGGCGTCCCGGCCATCGAGTACCGCGGGGCGTGGGTGGACGTGACGGGCGGATCGGTGCTGGAGCGCGAGGCAATGACTTTCTACCTGGCGGATCTGCCGGCCCTGCGGCTCGACCTCGTCGGTCGCGACGTGCGGGTTGCTTCCGCCACGCCCTTCACGGGCCTTCTTGCCCTGGGCTCGGAGGTGACCGACCTGCTGCGGCCGCGGCCTCTCGCGGCTCAGTTCTACTTCTCGGCGTGTGCCAAGGAGTGGCTGGGCTGGACCGGTGCCGCCTTGCTTGCGGAGCTGGCCTGGGTCAAGTTCGCCAAGACGAAAAGCTACAAGTATTTCAAGCTGGCCGTGGCGGCAACTGGTGCCGCCGGGGTGACCCTGGACCAACTGGTGGACTGCATGGTGTCGCAATCCCCCCAGCCTGAGTGAGCTCGAGGAGGCGGCATGAGTTTCTCGTGGGGTCTGCGTATCGTTGCGGTGGTCATGATGGGATGGGTCGTGGCACATGCGGCCCGGGTGATCCTCATGAGCATCGGGGGACACGACCGGCTCACGACACGCGCGCTGGTGGGCGAGGCGCTCACGGGCGTGGGGGCGTTCCTGATCGGTTGGGCATTGCTGCCGGGGGGTACGGCGGACGGCCAGTCCGTGCTGATGCTTCTGGGATGCCTGGTGTGGGCGGCGGGCATCGTAACCCAGCCGCCCGCCCGCGCGCCCTCCGGGAGCTGAAAGCGCTCATCCATGTCGGCCCGGGAGGCGCCAGTTGGCGCCTCCCGGGCCTCGTCGTGGGAATGCGAGCGTAAGCTGGCGCCGGCTACCGGTCCAGAACGGCCCTGGCGGCCGGTCCCCCCGTGGGTTACCGACGCAGCGTCGGCAGCCGACTCCGTCCCGGAAACCGACCGGTGAAGCTGCTCCCTTCTCTCCCGTGCCCGAACGTGGGGGGCGCGCCCCGCACCGTGGCCGCCGTCAGCACCGCGGTGTAGAAGCCGACGTCCGGGGCCGGATCCACGTAACCCTCGCTCCCCGCATACGCATCGACATAGCCCACAAACCTGGACGAGCCGACGTCGCCGCCCAAGGCCGTTTCGGGGACCACGATGCCGACCAAGGGACCACACAGGCTTGGCACGAAGACGAAGGTCACGGTGCCGCCCAACGGCTCCGAGTACGTCCCGGCGAACGAGCTGTCGGAGGCCGTGGCCTGGGGAATGATCCAGACCGTGTATTCGGCCCCCGTACCGCTATGCGGCAGGATGCTGTTGGGAGTAAAGACGAAATCCTTGACGGTCGTGAACCCGGTCGCGCTGTCCGCGTCGACGTCGAAGTCCAGGGCCGCGAACAGCGTGTTGTTCGCCGTGGCACTGAGGCTTCGGGGTGAGTCGAACTGAAGGACCGTGCGAATCATCCCGTCCGCCCGCGCCATCCGGATCTGCAGGAGATCCGGGGGGACGAGAGCCGATGGTGGCGCGGCGGTTGCATACACGTCATCCGCTGCGTCGGCCACCATGAAAATGCCGCTGCCGCCGGTGACGAAGCACTGGGTCGTGGGCACGAGCTGGCCGTTCCCCACGCTGTCCTCGGCGCCGGAGATGGTCCACGCGTAAGTCGTGTTGATCGCCAGGGCCGCCGACGGCGTGAACGTCAGGGTCCGCGAGTCGGCCGACAGCGTCGCGTTCCCCGCCACGGCCGCCCCTTGCTGCGTCACCGCGATGGCCGCGCTGCCGGGAACGACCGGCTCGTCGAACTGCACCACGACAGACGCCGGCGTCACCCCGTCCGCCTGGTTGGCCGGCGTGCTCGCCGAGACCCGCGGCGCCTGACCGTCGTGCAGCACGACCACGGTCTCCGGCGTGGCCGTGGAGCCGGACTCGTCGGTGGCGCTCACCAGGATCCGGTTCTCGGCGTTGATCGTGAGCGTGATCGTCAGGAGGAACGCGCCGCTCGCGTCCGCCGTGTCCGATTCCACCTGGCCGCTCTTGGTGGCCGTGACGATGATCGTGGTGCCGGACGCGGCCGGCGTGCGCGTGACCAGGCCGGTCAGCTCCACCACGCCGTCGTTGGTAACGGCGGGCGGGGCCAGCAGGGCGATGATGATCGTGCCCGGTTCGAGCGTGCCGGAACCACACGCCGGCATCACCGCCAGGATGCCGGTAGGAACGAGCCAACGACGCAAGCGCATGGGGGCCTCCGGGGGGGGCAAGGGGGCGACTGGGGGTGTCTGCAAGATGCAGGACGGCGGGCCGCGGCGCCACGGCGCCCGCCAGATGACCCCGGCGGCGGTGCCCCGCACCCGCTGCGCAATGGATCGCTTACCGCCCCCCGGTCGGAGGGCGCTACCGTGCACCATGCTTGCCCGAATCCGCTCCGCGGCGGTCCTCGGCGTGGACGCCTACATGGTGGACGTCGAGATTGACATCGCCAACGGCATCCCCACGTTCGCCACGGTCGGTCTGCCGCAGGGGGCGGTGAAGGAGGCGCGCGAACGCGTCTATGCCGCCATTGCCAACGCCCACCTCGAGTTCCCCCTTCGGCGCATCACGGTCAACCTCGCCCCGGCGGACGTCCGCAAGGACGGTTCGGCGTTCGACCTGCCCATCGCGCTGGGCATCCTCGCGGCGACGGGACAACTGAACGGCGGGTCCGCGGAGCTACCGGGCCTGGCCGACTATGTGGTCCTCGGCGAGCTGGGCCTCGAGGGCGGGCTCCGGCCCGTACGCGGTGTGCTGCCGGTGGCGCTGGCAGCCAAGCGCGCCGGGTGCCGCGGCGTGATCGTACCGGCCGCGAACCTGGCCGAGGCGGGCGTGGTGCGGGGCCTCGAGACGCTGGGGGCGCGCTCGCTGGCCGAGGTCGTCGAGTTCTTTGCCAGGGGATGCGGCCTCACGGCCGCCAGCGTGGATATCGCGCGCCTGTTCGATGCGCGCGATATCCATGACGTGGACTTCGCGGAGGTGCGGGGGCAGGCGCACGCCAAGCGGGCGCTCGAAGTGGCGGCGGCCGGGGCGCACAACGTCCTCATGATCGGTCCGCCCGGGAGCGGCAAGACCATGCTGGCGCGGCGTCTCGCCACCGTGCTCCCGGACATGACGCTCGAGGAGGCGCTCGAGACCACCAAGATCCACAGCGTGGCGGGCCTGCTGCCGCCCGGCGGCGCGCTCGTCACCCGGCGCCCGTTCCGGGCGCCCCATCACACGATCAGCGACGCCGGCCTGATCGGGGGCGGAACCCACCCGCGCCCGGGCGAAGTGAGTCTCGCGCACGGCGGCGTGCTGTTCTTGGACGAGCTGCCGGAGTTTCGGAAGAACGTGCTCGAGGTCCTCCGGCAACCGCTGGAGGATGGCGGCGTCACGATCTCCCGCGCGGCCACGTCGTTGAGCTACCCCGCGCGGTTCATGCTGGCGGCGGCCATGAATCCCTGTCCCTGCGGCTTCTGGGGCGACGCGGGCCGGAGCTGCTCGTGCGGTGTCACCGGGGTCGAGCGGTACCTGGCCCGCCTCTCGGGGCCGCTGCTCGACCGGATTGACCTGCACGTCGAGGTCCCCGCCGTGCCGGCGCGCGACTTGTCCATCGAGCGCTCCGGCGAGCCGAGCGAAGCCATCCGCGCGCGGGTGAACCGGGCGCGCGCCCTCCAGCTGGCCCGGTTCGCGAAGCGGCCGGGCCTCTACGCCAACGCGCACATGACGGCGCGCGACCTGCGCGCGTTCTGCCGCGTGACCCCCGAGGCCGATACCCTGGCGAAGGACGCCATCACGCGGCTCCGGCTCTCGGCCCGGGCCTATCACCGGATTCTCAAGATCGCGCGGACCCTCGCGGACCTGGCCGAGGAGGCGGAGATCCGGCCGATCCACGTGAGCGAGGCGGTCCAGTATCGGAGTCTCGACCGCCCGATAGGCTAGGGGGCAGACATGCACGCGACGGCGCTGATCTACGAGGATGAGGTTTCGACTCGCCACCATCGGTTGACATCGGACTCAAACGACCATAGTATTATGACCATGGTTATTACGTCGGTGTCGAAGTCGCGGTTCAAAGCCCACGCCCTCGCCTACTTCCGGGAGGTCGAGCAGACCGGCCGGGAACTCGTCATAACGGACCGGGGGGCCCCCGTGCTCAAGCTCGTGCCGTACAAACCGGACCCGCAGGCCGCGCTCCGGGTGCTGCGGGACACGGTCGCGCGGTACGACGCGCCCACGGAGCCCGTGGAGCCCGAGGCGTGGGAGTCGGCCCGGTGATCGTGCTCGACACCCATGCCTTCGTGTGGTGGCTGGGGGCGCCGGACCGACTGCCGCGCAAGGCCCGCACGCGCCTCGACCGCGCGGTCGGCGAGGGAGATACGCTCCGCGTGTCCACCATCAGCGCGTGGGAGGTGGCCATGCTCGTGGCACGGGGCCGCCTGGAGCTGACCATGGAGGTGGGTGCGTGGCTCGCGGCGGCGGAAGCGCTGCCCAGCCTCGAGTTCGTGCCCGTGAGCAATGCCGTGGCGCTCCGCGCCGTCGCCCTGCCGGACACGTTCCCGCGCGATCTCGCGGACCGGATCATTGCGGCCACCGCGCTCGGGCTCGGGGCCACGCTCGTCACCGGGGACGAGCGACTCCAACACTACCGGCCGCTGCCCACGCTCTGGAGTTGAGGCGCCGCGTTCGTGGCGGCCGGGTCCGGTGCCACGGCCGAATCCGGTGCGGGCGCTGCCGCAGGCGGCACCGGCACCCGTGCCGGCGGGGCCGCGCGCACGGCACCGCAGCGCCAGGCCCGCGCCTCTGCTGCGTACCCCACCCGCGGCAGGATCTGCTCGGCCGCCAGCACGATCCCCCAGAACCCCACCACCAGGGCGAGCGCATGGGCCGGCGCGATGCGGAACCGCCAGGCGGCCACGGCGGCCCAGCCCGCGGCGAGCAGCAATGCGGCAACCGCGCCCAGATACCAGTAGACCGGCCAGCCGCACTCCGTACGATACGGCCACTGGGTGAGCGCGCCGCCCAGCACCGCGGCGCCCGCGAGTCGCCCCCACACGCCCCACACCTGCCCCGCGTCCGCGCGGGGTGACGCCAACGGGCCGGGAGGACGCGACAGCACCGGCCGCGCGCCGGCGGTCGGGAGCCCCGCCGCCCGCGGGGGTGGTTGGTCGGGATCGCTCTGGAGCGTGGGATCGGCCCCGGGCAACTGCCGCAGCAGCCGGTCCACCTCACGGGCCAGGGGGTCGCGTTCGCCGGGTTTCTTCGCCACGAGGCCCCCATTCTAGGGGTGCCAACCAGGCGCGTCCAGCACGCACGTCACCAAATTGGGGGTGCCGAAGACGAACGCCCCTCACCCCAGGGTGGGGTCACCCTTCAGGGTCTCGTTTCTCGGCCGAGCCCGCTCTTCCGAGCGGGACCCAACCAACGAGATCCCCACGCCTCCCCTAGGAGGCCGCGGCGAGCGCCTTGGGCTGCTGGGGCTGGTGCGTGACTGCCGGGGCCGCGGTGCGGCCGCTCTCGCGGACCACGCGGACGACGTCGCGCAGGCCCGCCGGGTCGCACCGGATGCCGAACACCTCGGCGGCAAGCGCGAACGACGCGACCGCGGCGGCGTCCGCCTGGGCAGTGAGGTCTGGTGTCCGGTCCGCCAGGAACGACGCCAGGGGAACCGCGCCGCTGCTGGGTCCGTTCCGCGCCGCGAAGGGCGCGAGCCGCTGCGCGTAGTCATCCAGCGCGCCCCGCACCGAGGCCGGCGCCTGGAGCACCCGGCGGGCGCGGTCCGGCGTGAGCACGAGCCGGAGACCGGTCTCACCACGGACGGCGAGGGGATGGAGATCGTAGACCGGCAGGCGGCGCAGCCAGCCGCCGCGAGGATCCCGATACCGAATGCGGCGCACGAACGGCCCCCACGGCTCGAGCCGCACCACCGTGTCGTAGTGGCTGTCCAGCACGGCCACGTGCTGAGCGTCGGCGCCCACGGCCGTGACCCAGTGGTCCCACTGATCCACGCAGAGCAGCACCGGGACCTGCGCGGCCAGCAACCGGCGCAACGCGCGCCTCGCGCCGAACGCCGTCCGATACCGGCGACACTGGAGCACGCCGCCAAACGCCTGCGCCGCCCGCGCGAGCTGGCGGTCGTCCGTTCCGTCGGTTTCCGTGGTCCCGGCGACCTTCGTGATGTCCGCCTCGTGCACGAACACGCCGTGCGCGAGCAGCCCGTGCTTCAACGCGAAGGGGCCGCACTGCCAGGAGTTGGGTTGATCGTAAAGTCCCATATATCAATAACTTAGGTGCGTTCTTGTGGCGTCGTTACCGGGAATATATCAGCAGGGGAAAGGGGCGAACAAGTACCGAAGCTCGCGGCGGGGCCGCAACTTGTTGCCACGCCTCCGGCTGGGACCACCGGCCGGCCCGAAAGGCCCTGGACCCGAAGATACACCGGCAATTTGGGGCCCCACCGGTGATTGGGCCGTTGACGTGTACGCTCGAGAGTCCGCCCTCGCACGCATCCGGCTCGACGGCGCGTGCGGGGATCCCGCGGGCGGATTCGTATATTGCGCGCGATGATTCGCGCTCGCCTCGCCGGCGCGCTCCGCGCGCACGACTCGCTGCTCGTCGCCTACTCGGGTGGTGTGGACTCCGCGGTAGTGGCCGTGACCGCGCGGCGGGTGCTTGGCGCGGAGCGCGTGCTCGCCGTGCTCGGCGTGAGCCCGTCGCTGGCCGAGGTGCAGCGCGCGCAGGCGCGTGCCGTCGCCTTCGACTTTGCCGTCCCGCTGCTCGAAGTCCCGACCGACGAGCTGGCTGACGCGGGCTACGTCGCGAATGCCCCGGACCGGTGCTACTTCTGCAAGCGGGAGCTGTGGCGGCGCCTGTCGGAGATCGCGGCCACCCGGGGATTCGCGGCCATCGCCGACGGCACCAACGCCGACGACCGCGCCGACCATCGGCCGGGCGGGCGGGCCGGGCGCGAGCGGGGCATCGTGTCGCCCCTGGCCGAGGCGGGGTGCACCAAGCACGAGGTCCGCGCCCTCGCCCGTGCGCTGGGGTTGCCGATCTGGGATGCGCCTGCCGCGCCGTGCCTCGCGAGCCGCGTGCTGTACGGCATTACGGTGACACCGGACCGGCTCCGCCAGGTCGAGCACGCGGAGGCCCTGCTGCGGGAGATCGGCGTAACGGGCGACCTGCGGGTCCGGCATCGTGGCGGCGAGGCCAGGATCGAGGTCGAGCCGCCGCACATTCCGGTGGTGCGCGCGCACGGCGATCGCATTGCCGGCCGCCTCCGGGCGCTGGGCTTCGAGCGCGTCACGCTGGATCTGGCCGGATACCGGCGCGGCAGCCTGTTGCATGCCGACGCCGGCGCGGTGGAGGTGGTGGGAGGAGCGGGCGTGGCATGAGGCTGTTCGCGGCCGTGAACCTGCCGGCCGACCTGCGGCAGGCCATCCACGCGGCCGCGGCGCCGCTCAGGGGCGCGGACCTGCCGGTGAAATGGGTGGATGCGGACGGCGTGCATCTGACGCTCAAGTTTCTCGGGAACGTGGCCGACGAGCGTCTGCCGGAGCTGAGCGCCGCGTTGGACCGCGCCTGCGAGGGCATGCGGGGGTTTGCCGTGGGGCTCCAGGGCTTCGGGGCGTTCCCATCGGCCGCGCACGCCCGCGTGCTCTGGCTCGGCTGCGAATCGGCGCCGCCGCTCGAGCTGCTCCAGCACGCGGTCGAGCGTGAGTACGCCGCGCTGGGCTTCCCGCTCGAGGGGCGACCGTTCCAGCCGCACCTCACGCTGGGGCGGGCCCGCACGCGGTCCCGCGCCGGCGTGGGCGGCCTGGAGCGGCTGCTCGAGACGACGGCGTTCGAGGCCACGTGGGACGTGCGGGCGGTGGATCTCATGGAGAGCGAGCTTTCGCCGGCGGGCGCCCGCTACGCGGTGCGGCACCGGGTGGCGCTCGCGTGAAGGGGTGCCTCCGGAACATCCTCGCCGGTGTCGGCTGCCTGACGCTGGTGATCCTGGCCGGCGCGGCTGGGTATCACTACCGCGCGCAGCTCAAGGGATTCGTGGACAGCGTCCGGCCGGGGCGCGCGGCCGTGGCCGACACGCTCGGCACCACGGGCTTTGCGTCCGAAACGGCACTCGAGCGGGCGCGCCGCAAGGAGCGGCGCATGGCGTCCCGCTCCGGCCCCGCCACGGTGGTGCTCACGGCCGAGGAGCTTGCCGCACTCATCCGCGACGGGCTCGATCCCGTGGCCCGGCGGGCGCTCGACTCGATGCGCGTGATCCTGACCCGGGACCGCCTGACCATAGACGCCCAGCTCCTCACCGCGGGGCTCGAGCGCGGCCTGCTCGGGCCGATTGGCGACATCGTGGACGCGCGCGAGCCGCTGCGGATTGCCGGACCGGCGGCGGTGACGGCACCGGGCGTGGTGGAGTGGACCCCGGACGAGATTGTCCTGCGAGCGTTCCCGTTTCCGGGCGGTTTGATCCCGCGCCTCGTGAATGCGATCATGGGCGTTCGCGACGGGGTGGTGCCCCTCGCGGTGCCGCCCACCGTGGGGGATCTCCGGATCCGGGAGGACGGTGTGACCTTCTACCGGCGGACAGACTGATGGCGAGACGGGTGATGGTCGTGGACGACGAGGCGGGCGTGCGGGATGCCATGCGCCAGCTGCTCGAGTACGAGGAGATCGAAGTCCGCACGGTCGCCTCCGGCGACGAGGCGCTGACGCTCTACCCCGAGTTCGCGCCGCATCTCGTCTTCCTCGACGTGAAGATGGCCGGGCTCGACGGGCTCGAGACGCTCACCCGGCTCCGCGCGCTCGATCCGGCCGCGCAGGTGGTGATGATCTCGGGCCACGGCACCATCCAGACGGCCGTGGAGGCCACGCAACGGGGCGCGTACGACTTCCTCGAGAAGCCGCTCGACACCGATCGCGTCCTGGTGACGCTGCGGAACGCGCTCCAGCACCTCTCGCTGGCATCCGAGTACCGCCGGCTCACCGCCGACATCGAGGACCGGTACGCCATCGTGGGCGAGAGCCGGGCCCTCCGGGAGGTGCTCGACACCGTGTCCAAGGTGGCGCCGACCCCGGCCCGGGTCCTGATCATGGGAGACAACGGGAGCGGCAAGGAGCTGGTGGCGCGGGCCATTCACCGCGGGTCCCCGCGGAAGGCCAAGCCGTTCATCGAGGTCAACTGCGCCGCCATTCCCACCGAGCTGATCGAAAGCGCGCTGTTCGGCCACATGAAGGGGTCGTTCACCGGCGCCTTTGCCGACCGGGCGGGCAAGTTCGAGCTGGCCGACGGCGGGACGCTGTTTCTCGACGAGGTGGGCGACATGAGCCTGGCGGCGCAGGCCAAGGTGCTGCGCGCGCTTCAGGAGGGCGTGGTCACGCGCATCGGCGCCACCAAGCCCATCACCGTGGATGTGCGGGTCATTGCCGCCACGAACAAGGACGTGGCCACCGAGATCGCGGAGGGACGCTTCCGCGAGGACCTGTTCTACCGGCTGAACGTCGTGCCCATCACGGTCCCCCCGCTCCGCCAGCGCCGTGACGACATCCCGCTCCTGGTCGAACGGTTCGTGGCGGAGCTGGCGCGGCACGAGGGCCTGCCGGCCCGCCGGTTCACGCCGGATGCCGTGGCGGTGTTGCAGGGCCGCGACTGGCCGGGCAACGTCCGCGAGCTGCGGAACGCCGTCGAGCGGCTCGTGATCCTGACGGCGGGCGACAGCGTGAGTGCCGCCGACGTGCGCCGCGTGCTCGGCGAGGCGCGCGACGAGACGGCGCTCGGCGACCTCGCCGAGGTGGATACGTTCGAGCGGTTCAAGGCGGAAGCGGAGAAGACGTTTCTGCTGGGCAAGCTCGCCGAGAACGACTGGAACGTGAGCGAAACGGCGCGCAAGCTCGACATGCCCCGCAGCAATCTCTACAAGAAGATCGAGAAGTACGGGCTGTCGCGGGAGCGCGAGCCGTAGGAGCGCGCCGGGCCCCGGCGTTCGTGTGCACCGCCCCGCGTGGGAATCGTACGCGGGTTTCGCGGCGGGCGTGCTACCGTGGGTCATGCCGGAACACCGCTCCCTCATCGTCCTGCTGGGATCCCGCAACCGCGCGC
The DNA here is from genome assembly GCA_036398175.1 of Gemmatimonadales bacterium. Lineage (GTDB taxonomy): Bacteria > Gemmatimonadota > Gemmatimonadetes > Gemmatimonadales > GWC2-71-9 > JAOTWJ01. Next base: position 10,959 of record DASWHL010000041.1, on the reverse strand, counting down.
CGCTCGAGCCGGCGGCGCTCGCGTCGGCTCTGGGGGTACGTCTCTTGCGAGCCGAATGGGCGGAGGGGGAAACGGCCGTCTGTGCCGCGCTGACCCTGGCGCATGGGGTTCCGGTGGCCCGGCTCCGGGCGGCCGTGGGGGCCTGGGCCGGGGAAAACGGCTGGCGGGCCACCATTGCGCCCCTAAGCGGGCCTGCGTAACCTACTTACACGGATGACGATGACACTCACGTGGCCTCAGCCATGTCCGCGTTGCCGCAGGTTCGCGTTGCGGCGGGCGGTGATCGTCGCTGCTTCAGGGATTCTCCACGCCGCCGCCTCCGCGGGCGGCGTTTCGCTTCGCGCCGACATCGCAGTTGGGTACTCAGGTCACCGGTAGCGGTGCCACCCGCCCCAGGAGGGATGCCGACCCGTATGCGAAGTAATCCTGCGCGCAGGATCTCGTCCGACGAAGGCTCGCTCGACCAGTATCTCCGCGAGATCAGCCAGTATCCCCTGATCACGCGCGAAGACGAGGTCGAGCTGGCCCAGAAGATCCGGATCGGGGACGAGGAGTCGCTCGACAAGCTCGTCCGCAGCAACCTCCGCTTCGTCGTCTCGGTGGCCAAGAAGTACCAGAACCAGGGGGTGAGCCTGTCGGACCTGATCAACGAGGGCAACCTCGGGCTCATCCGTGCCGCCCACAAGTTCGACGAGACCAAGGGCATCAAGTTCATCTCCTACGCGGTGTGGTGGATTCGCCAGGCCATCCTTCAGGCGCTGGCCGAGCAGAGCCGGATCGTGCGTGTGCCGCTCAACCGGGCCGGAACCCTGCATCGCATCGGGAAGCGCTCGTCGGCGCTCCTCCAGGAGCTGGGCCGCGAGCCCACGGTCGAGGAAATCGCCGAGGGGATGGATATCTCCGAAGACGAGGTCGCCAAGACCCTCTCCATCTCCCAGGGCCACCTCTCCCTTGACGCGCCGCTCTCGCCGGGTGAAGACAACAAGCTGCTGGACTACCTCCCGGACACGCAGAATCCCGGGCCGGACGACGAGACCTTCGAACACGCCCTCACCGAGTCCATCGAAGAGGTGCTCTCCACCCTCAAGGACCGGGAAGCGCGCATCCTCCGCCTCTACTTCGGGCTCGACGGCCAGGAGCCGATGACCCTCGAGGAAATCGGCGGCATGCTCGGCATCACGCGCGAGCGCGTTCGGCAGATCAAGGAGAAGGCCCTCGCGCGCCTGCGGCATGTCAGCCGGGCCAAGGCGCTGGAGAGCTTCCTGATGTGACGTGAAACGTGACACGCGAAACGCCGACCGTTTCACGTTTCACGTTTCACGTCTCACGTCTCACGCCCCATGGCCCAGTCGTCTTCGTTCGACATCACCACCGGCGCCGACCTCCAGGAAGTGGACAACGCCGTCAATCAGGCGACCAAGGAAGTCGCGCAGCGGTACGACTTCAAGGGCACGCACTGCACGATCACGTTCGATCGGGCCGTGCCCGAGCTGCGCCTCGAGGCGGATGACGCGTTTCGGATGAAGGCCCTGTTCGACGTCCTCCAGGGCCGCCTGATCAAGCGCGGCGTGCCGGTCAAGAATCTCCAGGTGGGGGATGTCGAGCCCGCCGCGGGGAGCCGCGTGCGCCGGACGATCGGCATTGCCCAGGGCATCGCCACGGACACCGCCCGGGAGATCGTCAAGGCCATCAAGGCGCACGGCTTCAAGAAGGTCCAGGCCCAGATCCAGGGCGACCAGGTGCGGGTCACGAGCCCCTCCAAGGACGAGTTGCAGGCCGTCATGCAGGCGCTCCGGGCGGCCGACTTCGGCATCGAGCTCACGTTCGGCAATTACCGGTGAAGCTCGGCGTCATCTCGCTCGGCTGCGACAAGGCGACGGTTGACTCCGAGCGGCTCGTGGGCGACCTCGTGGGCCACGGCGCGGTGGTGGTGCGCGATCTGGCCGGGGCGGATGTGGTGCTCGTCAACACGTGCGGGTTCATTGACGCCGCCAAGCGCGAGTCCATTGACGCCATCCTCGAGGCGGCGGCGCTCAAGCGGCAGGGACGGGTCAAGGCCGTGGTCGCGGTCGGCTGCCTGGTGCAGCGCTACCAGGACGACCTCCGGCGCGAGATGCCCGAGGTGGACCTGTTCCTCGGGTTCTCCGACCTGCACAAACTGGCCCCCGAGCTGGCGGCGCGCGGCCTGATGGCCGACCCGGTGGCCGCGCATCCCGGCGTCCGGCAGTACCTCGGCGACGGCGCGCACGTCCGCTACCTCAAGATCTCCGAGGGCTGCGATCACACCTGCGCGTTCTGCGCCATTCCGCTGATGCGGGGGAAGCACCGCTCGGAGCCGCTCGAGCGGCTGGTGCGGGAGGCGCAGCAGCTCGAGGTCCAGGGCGCCCGGGAGATCAACCTCGTGGCCCAGGACCTGGGGCACTATGGGCGGGATCTGGGCCGCGGCGGGCCGCAGCTCCCGGACCTGCTCGAGGCCCTGCTGCGCGAGACCACGGTGCCGTGGTACCGGCTCCTCTACGTCTATTCGGCCGGCCTCACCGACCGGCTCGTGGATCTCCTGGCGCGTGAGTCCCGGCTCGTGCCCTACCTCGATCTCCCCATTCAGCACGCCACGGACCGGATGCTCGAGCGGATGCGCCGGCCCGAGCGGCAGGCGACCATCCGCGCCAAGGTGGCCATGCTGCGGGGGCGGCTCCCGGACCTGGCACTGCGCACGACCGCGATCGTGGGATTCCCCGGGGAGTCCGACGACGATTTCCGCGCGCTCTGCGACCTCGCCACGGAGCTGCAGTTCGAGCGGCTGGGCGTCTTCACCTACTCGGCGCAGGAGGGGACGCGGGCGGCCGAGCTGGACGACGACGTTCCCGACGAGGTGAAACGCGCGCGGCAGGACGAGCTGGTCGAACTGCAGCGGGGGATCACGGAAGAGCGCCTGGGCCGCTTCGTGGGCCGGGAGGCCGACGTCCTCGTGGACGAGGTCCTGGCGCCCGACGACGGTTCCGGCGCCACGCACGTCGGGCGGGTGGCGTGGCAGGCCGACGACGTGGACGGCGTGACGTGGGTGCGCACCGGCGGCTGGGCCCGCCCGGGCGACTTCGTGCGTGCGCGGCTCGAGGGAAACGAGGACTACGATTTCCGCGCGGTCGCGCTGGCGTCGCACCGCTAGTCTGGCCGGGCTCGGGCTCTGGGCCTGCGCCCGGGCCCCGGCACCGCCGCCGCCGGGCGCGGAGCCAGCGATCCGGGTGGCGGTGGCCGTGGCCGCGCGCCGGGTGGAGATCGGCGGCCAGGGCGACTTTCTGGCCGCGCTCGACGGCAACCCCGAGTTCCGGGTCCCCCAGGGGCAGACGCTCGTCCTCCGAGCCGACGGTAACGGGTTCGTCGCGGAAGGCGGCGCCGGCGGCCGCTACGAGCGCCTCTCCTTTGCCAGCCTGTCGCCGTCCCGGTACCTCACCGTGGACGGTCGCCCCTACCGCGGCACACTCGAGGCGTTCGCGCAGCGCGCGGCGGTCACGGTGGTCAATGCGATCGGGATCGAGGCGTATCTCGGCGGCGTGGTGAACGCCGAGCTGGGCCGGCGCGCCGTCCCCGAGCGCGCGGCGGTCGAGGCGCAGGCCATCGTCTCCCGCACGTACGCGCTGCACAACCGGGGCCGGTTCGCGGCGGAGGGGTACGACCTCCAGGCCGGCGTCGCGGATCAGGTCTATGGCGGCGTCGGGAGCGAGACACCGCTTGGCCTGGACGCCGTGCGCGCCACCGCCGGCCTGGCGCTCACGCACGACGGCGATCTCATCGCCCCGTTCTTTCATTCCACCTGCGGCGGACGGACGGCAACTCCTGAAGAGGCGTTCGTCGGGGTCCGGGCGCTCCCGTACCTCAAGGCGGTGCGCGACCAGCGGCCCGACGGCGGCGCGTGGTGCGACGCGTCGCCGCGATTCCGCTGGTCGGTCGAGTGGGAGGGGGCCGTGCTGCGGGCTATATTAGGCCGAACGCTGCCCGCGGCACTCGGCGTGGATGCGGCCACCGTGCGCGACGTCCGCGACGTCTACGTTCGTCGCCGGGGGGCGTCGGGTCGGGCCACCGACGTGCGGGTCCGGGTGGCGGGTGGTGAGGTGCCGGTGCCCGCGCACGCCGTCCGCACGGTGTTCGAGACGCCCGAGGGACGGCCGCTGGGCAGTACGGCCGTCGAGTTCGAGGCGACGGCCGGCGGCGGGTCCCTTGCCCGCCTGGTGGCCCGCGGCGGGGGATGGGGCCACGGCGTCGGCATGTGTCAGTGGGGCGCGGTGGGCCGGGCCCGCGGCGGGCAGGACCATCGGACGATCGTGAACGCGTACTTCCCGGGGACGTCGCTTGCGCGCTGGTACTAGCCTCCTCGCCCTCGCCGCCTGCCTGGCCACGCTGGCCGCGCCTCGCGCCGGGTATGCGCAGGGATTTCTCGACGAGTTCACCTCTGAAGGGCTCCGGTTCAGCGGCTTCGGCATGGATTTCGGCGGCGCGTGGAGCGACCGGCTCGACCCGTCGTTCTCCGGCAGCTTCCGCGTGGACATGGGGTCCGTGGCGCCCCGGGTGCGCCCCATGCTGAGCGTCAGCGTGCTGCGATCGGGATACGCCGGCGACGAGATCGCGATCCTCGAAGAGCGGCTGACCGCGGTGATCGTGGATCCCTCGGGCGAAGCGCGGATCGAGATTGACAGCCTGACCCTCACCAACGTGACGCTCGATCTCGATCTCCAGTACGTTCTCCAGGCCGGACGCGTGGCGCCCTACGCGGGACTCGGGATCGGGGTGCACCTCCGCGACGTGCGGGGCCCCGCCATCGCGGGGACGATCGTGGAGGATGCGCTCCAGGCCGTCGTGGCGGCGGTGAACGCAACCGTGGGGCTGGAGGTGGCTGTGTCCCCACGGGTGCGGCTCACGGCCGAGGGGCGCGGCGTGGCGGCGAGCGGGCTCCTGGCGCTCATGGCGCGGGCCGGCGTGATGGTGCGGTTGCCGGGAGGGAGCGGCTCGTGACGGCGGGCGTGCGGATGCGCGTCGGGGTGATCGGGGTGGGAGCGGTGACGCAGATCGCGCACCTTCCCGCGCTCGCGGCCCGCGAGGACGTGGAGCTGGTCGGGATCTGCGACGCCGACCGCGGCAAGGCGCGCGCGCTGGCCGCCCGGTTCCGCGTGCGGGACGTGTTCGAGGACATCGAAGACCTGCTGTCCGACGCCCGGCCGCAGGCGGTGGTCATCGCGACGCCCAACCACCTGCACGAGATCCATGCCGCCATCGCGCTCTCGGCGGGCGTGGCCGTGCTCTGCGAGCGGCCGCTCGCGCTCACGGCGGAAGGCGTGCAGCGCGTGCTCGCGGTGCAGCGCCGGTCGGGCCGGCCGTTGCTGGTCGGCATGAACCACCGGTACCGCTCGGACGTGCAGACGGTCCGGGCCTTCGTGCACGGGCAGGAGCTGGGACCGCTGCGCGGCGCGCGTGCCGGCTGGTATCAGTTCCGCCCGTCGCGGGCCGAGCTGGGGTGGCGGCTGCGCGGCGCGGAGTCCGGCGGCGGCGCCATGCTCGACCTGGGCCTGCCGCTCATTGACCTCGGCTTCTGGCTGGCCGAGGGCGCGCGGCCGGCCGCCGTCACCGCCGCCCTGCACACAGCCGACGGCGCGTCGGTCGAGGACGGCGGCTGCGCCCTGATCTCGTGCGAGGGCGGGTACACGATCTTCGTGGACGTCGCCTGGCGGTACATCGGGAAGCAGGAACGCGTGTGGCTCGAGCTGCTGGGCGAGCGGGGATCCGCCCGCGCCGTCCCCCTCGCGATCTTCAAGGAGCTGCACGGCGCCCCGGTGGACGTCACGCCCTCCGGAGCATCCGCCCGGGAGAATCGCATTGCCGCCTCGTATCGCGCGGAATGGGCCACGTTCCTCGCGGTGGCGCGGGATGAGGTCGCGGCGCCGGCGCTCGACGACCAGCTCGTGCTCCATCGCACGATGGACGCGATCTACCGCTCCGCACGCGAGGGGCGGACCGTCTCCGTGTGAGGCCCCTCCGCGGCCTCGCGCTCCCGCGCCGCGACTGGTGGCTCCTCCTCGCGGGCACCGTGCTGACCGTGCTCGCCTACCCGCCGTTCCATCTGCTGGTGCCGTCGTTCGTCTGCCTCGTGCCGGCCGTCTGGCTGCTGCACGCCGGACACGCCGACCCGCGCCCGATCCGCCGCCACGTCGTGCAGGGATTCTGGTTCGGGCTGCTGGGCAATGGGGCCGTGCTCTACTGGATGGTCGTGGCCCTCTGGCACTTCACGCCGCTGTCGCTCCTGGGGTATCTCGCGACGATCGTGGTGCTGGGGCTCTTCGCCGGCATCCTCTTCGGGCTCACCGGTGCCATCGTGCGGCGGATCGGCCTGCCACTCGTGGCCGTCTTCCCGGTGCTGTGGACCGCGCTCGAGTGGGGGGTCGGGCACCTGCCGGACGTGGGGTTCCCGTGGCTCGGCCTCGGCACGTCGCTCACGGGGTATCCCACGCTCGTGCAGATCGCCGACGTCGTGGGCGCGCGCGGCGTCACGTTCCTGCTCGCCGCGGCCAACGTCACGCTCGGCGTCGCCTGGCTCCGCCGCCGGGAGCCGCGGGCCGTGTGGCGACCCGTGGCCGTGGGACTGGGCGTGCTCGCGGCGCTGGCGTACGGTGCATGGCGCGAACGGTCCATCGTCGTCCGACCGGTCGGCGCGGTCGCGCTGATCCAGCCGAACGTCGGCTTCGACGAAAAATGGGAGGGGGAGCACCGCCAGGCGATCTTCGACGATCTGCTCCGTCTATCCCGTGACGCCGTGGCGCGGGGGGCGCCGGACATCATTCTGTGGCCCGAAGCGGCCGTCCCGATCTACTTCCCGTACCGGCCCTGGGAAGGGGAGATCGCCGCTTTCGCCCGCACGACGGGCCTGCCCCTCCTGGTGGGCGGTCTGCACCTCGAACGCTTCGGCACGGGGCGCAACGAGTATCGCAACTGGAACGCCGCGTTCGTGTTCGACGCGACGGGCTCCCGCGACCCGTATCCCGTCTACCACAAGCGGTATCTCGTGCCGATCACCGAGCGCGTGCCGTTCGTCAATCCCGACTGGTTCGACTTGCGGTTCTTCGGCGGATTCGAGGTGGGCGAACCCGGCAGCGTGTACGACGCGGGCCCCGGCGCGTTCGGCGTACTCATCTGCTACGAATCGGCGTTCGAGCACCTGTCCCGGCGGTATCGTGCTCTCGGCGCCGAGTACATCGCCGCCATCACGAACGACGCCTGGTTCGGCGAGACGGCCGCGCCCCGGCAGCATCTGGCCCACCTGGTGATGCGGGCCATCGAGAATCGGGTCGGGGTTGCCCGCGCCGCCAACACCGGCATCAGCGGGTTCGTGGACCCGCTCGGGCGGATCTCCGACCGCACCCGTCTGGGCGAGCGCCGCGTCGTGCTGGGCACCGTGCGGACCACCGACGTGCGGACGCTGTATACGCGCATGGGGGACTGGGTGGGTCTGCTGAGTCTCGTGGGGACCGGGGCCCTGCTCGCCGGCCTGCTGCGCGGGCGCCGCTGATGCGGGTCGGCGTGGACGTGGGGGGGACGTTCACCGATCTGGTGTGCCTGGGCCCCGACGGCGCTCGGCGGCTCGTCAAGGTGCCGTCCACGCCCGACGATCCGGCCCGCGCCCTGTGGCGGGCCGTGGATGCGCTCGGGGACGCGCCCGTCTCGGCCCTGCTCCACGGGACCACGGTGGCCACGAACGCGCTGCTCGAGCGGCGCGGCGCGCGCGTGGCGCTGGTCACGACCGCGGGATTCGAGGACCTCCTGTGGCTCGCGCGCCAGGAACGCGCCGGTCTGTACGACCTGGCGCGCCACCAGCCGCCGCCCGTCGTGTCCCGCGAGGCCGTGGTAGGGGTGGCCGAGCGGATCGGCGCCGACGGCGTCGTGACGCCGCTCGCGGACGACGAGGTGGTGCGGGTCGTGGCGGCCGTGCGGGCGCTCGAGCCGGACGCGGTGGCGGTGTGCCTCCTCTTCAGCTTTCGCGATCCGTCCCACGAGCGGCGCGTGACCGACGCGCTCGCCGCGGCGCTCGGCACCGTGCCGGTGGTCGCGAGCAGCGACCTGCTGCCGGTCTTCCGGGAGTACGAACGCTTCGGGACCACGGCCGCGGAGGCGTACCTGCGGCCGCTCGTGGGAGGCTACGTTGCCCGGCTCGAACGCGAGGCCGCGCGGCGCGGGATCGCGGAGTTCCGGGTGATGGCGTCAAACGGCGGCACGCTGTCGCCGGCCCAGGCGAGCCGGCGGGCGACGGCGCTGGCCCTGTCGGGGCCGGCCGGTGGTGTGGAGGGCGCGCGACTCGTGGGCGCGGCGGCTGGGGAGCGGCGCCTCCTCACGCTCGACATGGGCGGAACGAGCGCCGACGCGAGCGTAGTGCTGGACGATCGGCCTCTGATGCAGATGGCGGGCGAAGTGGGCGGCGTGCCGATCGCGCTCCCGCACGTGCTGATCGAGACCGTGGGGGCGGGCGGCGGGAGCATTGCCTGGGTGGACGCGGGCGGCGCGCTGCGCGTGGGCCCCCGGAGTGCCGGCGCCGTGCCGGGTCCCGCGTGTTACGGCCGCGGCGGGACCGAGGCCACCGTGACCGACGCCGTGCTCGTCCTCGGCTGGCTCGATCCCGCGCAGCCGCTCGCCTCGGACCTGCGGCTCGATCCCGCCGCGGCGCGGGCCGCGGTCGCGCGGGTGGCGGCGGAGGCCGGCCTGGACGTCACGCGCGGCGCCGAGGGGATCGTGGACATCGTGGTCGCCACCATGGTCCGTGCCCTCCGGCGGGTGAGCGTGGAGCGCGGGCTCGATCCGCGCACCATGACGCTGGTGCCGTTCGGCGGCGCCGGGCCGCTGTTCACGTGCCGGATGGCCGGGGCCCTCGGCATGACGCGCGCACTCGTGCCGCCCCATCCCGGCGTGCTGTCCGCGCTCGGCCTGGCCGCCGCCCCCGCGCGCGTCGAGCACGTGGCCTCCGTCCACCGGACCACCACGGATCTCGCCGGCAACGGGTGGGAGTCCGCGCTCGAGCCCATCGAGGCGACCGTGCGGGGCGAGCTGCGGGGCGCGGTGCTCACCCGCTTCGCCGACTGCCGCTATCCCGGCCAGGGGTACGAAGTGACCGTTCCCGCGGCCAACGCCCCGACCGCCATCGCCGCCGCCTTCCACGACGCCCATCGGACGCGCTTCGGCCACGCGGACCCGGGGCGACCGGTGGAGATCGTCAACGTGCGGGTGGTCGGGACCGTGCCACGGCAGACCGACGCGGTCACTGACGTGAGGACGCGAGGACGTGAGGACGGGCGATCGCTGGAGCCCGGGATGCGGTTTGACGGCCCGGTGACCATCCCGCTCGAGGATGCGACGGTGCGCATCGAGGACGGATGGACCGGCCGCGTGCTCGATTCCGGGTCCGTTCTCGTCGAGCGCCACCGATGCTAGATCCCATTGACCTCGAAGTCATGGCCCACGCCTTCGCGGGCATCGCGGAGGAGATGGGCGCCGCGCTCGTCGCGAGCGCGTTCTCGCCCAACATCCGGGAGCGGCGGGACTCGTCGGCGGCGCTGTTCGACGCCGACGGTGTGATGATCGCGCAGGCGGCGCACATTCCCGTGCACCTGGGCGCCATGCCCGAGGCGGTGGCCGCCGTGCGCGCGCTGGGCCCGGAGGCCGGCGACACGTTCATCCTCAACGACCCGTACACGGGCGGCACGCACCTGCCGGACATCACGCTCGTGCACGCCATGGCCGTGGGCGCAACCGTGGGCGGATACACCGTCGTGCGCGCGCACCACTCGGACGTGGGCGGAGCGCGCCCCGGCAGCATGCCGCCCGATTCGCGGTCCGTGTTCGAGGAGGGGATCATCATTCCGCCGGTGCGCTGGGCGCGGCACGGCGCCGTGGACGCGGCCCTCGAGCGATTCGTGCTCGCCAACGTCCGGACCCCGGCCATGCGCCGCGGCGACCTGGCCGCGCAGCTCGCGGCGTGCGACCGCGGTGCGGAGCGCTATCGCGGGCTCGTGGCCGAGCGGGGGCGGGCGTTCGTGGAGGCAGCGGGAGCGGATCTGCTCGATTACGCCGAGCGGCGCACGGTCGCCGCGCTGCGGCGGGCGATCCCGGAAGGGACATACGCGGCGGAGGACTGGCTCGAGGGGGACGGCGTCGAGGATCGCGACGTCGAGTTGCGTGTCGCCGTCACGGTGCTGGCGGGCCGGCTCCACTGCGATTTCCGCGGCACCGCCGGGGCCGTGCCGGGGAACCTGAACTGCCCCCTCTCGGTCACGCGGTCGGCGGCGCTGTTCGTGGTACGCTGCCTGGCCGCGGAGGACGACCTGCCGACCAACGGCGGCGTGCAGCGGGCCGTCACGGTCGTGGCTCCGCCCGGCTGCCTCGTGCACGCGCTATGGCCGTCGGCCGTCGCCGCCGGCAACGTGGAGACGTCCCAGCGCATCACCGACCTGCTCTTCCGGGCGCTCGAGGCCGCGGACGTGCCGGCCCAGGGGCAGGGAACCATGAACAACATCGTGTTCGGGGGCGAGGGCTGGACGTACTACGAGACGCTCGGCGGCGGGCAGGGCGCGTCCGCCCGGGGCAACGGCCCGTCGGGCGTGCATGTCGGTATGTCCAACACGCGCAACACGCCCATCGAGGCCTTCGAGCTGGATCACCCGATGCGCATCCGGGCGTACGCGCTGCGGCGAGGGTCGGGTGGGCTGGGGACGCATCGCGGTGGAGAGGGGGTCGTGCGCGAATATGAAGCGCTCGTCCCCACGGAGGCCAGCGTGATCAGCGAGCGGCGGCGGCACCCGCCGCGGGGGACGCGAGGCGGGGGCGACGGCGCGCCCGGGCGGAACGCGGTGAACGGAGAGCCGGCCGGTGGGCGGATCGTACGCACCCTCCGGCCCGGCGACATCCTGCGCATCGAAACCCCGGGTGGGG
>DASWHL010000040.1:0-17755 GCA_036398175.1 Gemmatimonadales bacterium | reverse complement strand
GCCACTGGCCGTCGGAGAGACCCTGCAAGGGACCGAGAATCATCTGTTCGAGCGCATCGAGCTGCCTGCGGACCTTCATTTCGCGTCCCCAACGACCGCAATGCACTCGATCTCGACGGCGGCGCCAAGTGCGAGCCCGTTGGCGCCGAGGGTCGAGCGGGCGGGTGGCCCGTCCGGGAAGAAGGACGCGTACACCCGGTTCATGGCCGCGTAGTTCCGCATGTCGCCGAGGAACACCGTGCACTTCACGACGCGGTCGAGCGAGCTGCCCGCGTACTCGAGCACGGCCTTGATGTTCTCCATCGTCTGCCGCGTCTCGGCCTCGATGCCGCCCGGCACCAGCCCGGGCGTGCCGGCCCTGGACCCGATCTGCCCCGACAGGAACAGCAGGTTTCCGACCCGCACGGCCGAGCTGAACGGCAGGTCCGGCCGCGCTCCGGGCGCCGTGATCACCTGCTTCTCCTGCGCGCCGGCGCTCCCCGCGCCGACGACGAGCGCTATCGCTACCCACGCTCCGATCCGCATACCCCCTCCTGTTCGTGTCAATCCGTGGCCGGAATCACCGTCGTCACCGCTATTCGCCACCCATCGGTTGTCCGCACCAAGACCCGCTCCGACCAACCCTTCCCCGTCACCACCCCCTGGCGGGCGGCAAACGCGTAGGCCACGTGCACCACCCCCGGCGCCAGCCAGGTCAGCTCGGGCGTTCCGGACACGAGGCTGTCCGGAAAGGCCGCCTGTATCCGCCGGGCGACCGCGAAGGATGCGAATCCCCGCGCGACGCCCTCCGGCCCGAGGTACACGAAATCCGGGGACTCGAGATACCCGGCGAGGTAGGCCTCGAGATTCCGGTTCCGGATGGCGGCCAGGTTGGCCTCGAACGCCGCTCGCGCGTCTCGCAGCTCACGCTCGCGCAGCCGATCAACCCCACCACCCAGACACCCGAGGCAGACGACGGCAGAAAAGAGGGGCAGGAGGGGCAGGAGGGGCAGAGAGGAGGAGCCGTGCGGGTTCACCTGCCCTCCGGGCCGAACAACCGTGGTTTCGTCACCCACCCATCCACGATCTCGATTTGCGCCGTGCTTGCCGGGCGCTCGCGCTGGAGCCGGGCGGCCACCCGCTCGGCCTCGCGCATCACCCGCAACACGTTGAGACCGATCACCCGCTTCACGTCGCCGTCGCTCCAGCCGCGCCGCAGCAGCTCGGCCACCAGGGCCGGGAAGGTCGAGACGTCCTCGAGCCCGCGCGGCGTCGAGCTGATCCCGTCGAAGTCGCTGCCGAGCCCCACGTGGTCCACCCCGGCCACGTCGCGCAGGTGCTCGACGTGATCGGCCACGACGCCCAGCTCCGGGAGCGACTGGGGAGGGCGACGGGCCCGCCAGGCCCGCACCGAGTCCCGCGCGGCCGCCGAGTCGCCGGTGGCCGCCAGCACCGCCGGTCCCACGCTGTCCAGCGCCGCGCCGTACTCGTAGCTCGGCATGTAGATGAAATCGGGCACGAACGTCACCATGATCACGCCACCCTGCCCGCCCACCGCCCGGGCGATGTCGTCCGGGACGTTGCGCAGGTGCGGCGCGAACCGGCGGGACGACGAATGCGAGTAGATCACCGGCGCCGCGGCCACCCGCAGCACGTCCCACATGGTCGAGTCGGAGACGTGCGAGAGATCCACGAGCATGCCGAGCCGGTTCATCTCCCGCATGACTTCCTCGCCGAAACGCGACAGGCCGCCGTGGCGCGGCGCGTCCGTGGCGGCGTCGGCCCAGTCGGTGGTGAGGCCGTGGGTGAGCGTCATGTACCGCACGCCGTCCCGGTAGAACGCGCGCAGCAGCCCGAGCGAGTTCTCGATCATGTGCCCGCCCTCGAGCCCGAGCAGCGACGCGATCTTCCCGGCACGATGGATCCGGACGATGTCGTCGGCGGTGCCGGCCATCTCGAACACGTCGGGATACCGCTCCACCATCCGGTGCACGATGTCACCCTGCTCCATTCCGATACGCGCGGCGCCGCGGTGTTCCAGATCCGCCGACGAGTACGTGGACCAGAACTGCGCGCCGACCATGCCGTCCCTGAGCCGCGCAATGTCGGTCATCATGTCCGTGGGCCGCGCGATGTCCACGGAGTCGAAGCTCAGCCATCGCGTCCGCATCTCCCACGGGAGGTCGTTGTGCCCGTCTATCAGCGGGACTTCGCGCATGATGGCCCTGGCCCGGACCAGGAGGCTATCGGTCTGGGCGGCGACGGGCACGGCGGTCAGGGCAGTGAGGGCAGTGAGGGCGGTGAGGGCACGCCGGTGGGTGCGCGTCAGACGGCGGAACACGTTCATGATTGGTCCTGGGGTAAGGGCTCCGGGGAAAACCCCGCGCACGCCAGCACCGGGAGCCGGGGGTACTTCGGGAAATTCGCATCCACGGCGGACAACCGGCACAGCAGAAACGTCGCGCCGCGGTCGCTCGTCACGACCTTGGCGTGGCGGCAACGGTCGCACAAACCCGCCGCCGGTTGCTGAAGTGTGCGGTCGCGCCCCTCCCGTGGCAAGATTAGATTCGACCTCCATGACGGTGTTTCAGTGTACCCGGTGCGGGGCGGCCGAGCCCCGGCTGGCCGGCCCACCCATGCCGGGCTCGATGGGCACGCAGGTGTACGAGCGCGTGTGCGCCACCTGCTGGCAGGCGTGGCTCCAGCACCAGACCGCGCTGATCAATCATTACGGTCTCAACCTCCGGGATCCCCAGGCCCGGCAGTTCCTCACCCAGCAGACCGAGGCGTTCCTGTTTGCCCCCAAGCCGGAAGGCACCTGACCCCGCCGTTCTGACCCTCGAGGTGAACGGCGAGTCCCTCCGGGTCGCGTTCGCGCCGCACAAGACCCTGCTCGAGGTGCTCCGCGAGGATCTCGGCCTCACGGGCACCAAGCATGGGTGCGAGCTGGGCGAGTGCGGGACCTGTACAGTGCTGCTCGACGACATCCCGGTGCTCTCCTGTCTGGTGCTGGCACTGGCCTGTGACGGCCGCCGCGTCCGGACCGTCGAGGGAATGGCCACCGGCGAGGGTCTCCACCCGCTCCAGGAGGCCTTTGCCGACCTCGGCGCGGCGCAGTGCGGCTACTGCACGCCGGGGTTCCTGCTCGCCGCCGAAGCGTTGCTCGACGCCAATCCGTCCCCCACCCGGGCGGAGATCAAGGACGCGCTCGCCGGAAACCTGTGCCGCTGCACCGGCTATCACCGAATCTACGAGGCGGTCGAGGTTGCGGCGGAGACGATGCGGCGGCCGACCGGACCGACGGAGGGTTCGTGAGCGACCGGCTCGACCGGGCGACTGACCGACGGGCCGAGCGGCCCGCCGCCCCGCCCGCTCACCCGCCCGCCGATGGCGGAGCGCGGTTCCGGGTGGTCGGCACCCCCCACCGCCGCACCGACGCGGTCGGCAAAGTCACCGGCCGCACGCGGTTCGCCGACGATCTGGCGCTGCCGCGGATGCTCCATTGCAAGTTGTTGCGGAGCCCGCACGCGCACGCCCGCATCACCGGCATTGACGTGAGCGGGGCGCTGGCGCTCGACGGGGTGCACGCGGTGCTCACCGGCGCGGACCTGCCCATCCCCTTCGGCATCCTCCCCGTGAGCCAGGACGAGCACGCACTCTGCCCGGACCGCGTCCGCTTCGTGGGAGACCCGGTGGCGGCCGTGGCCGCGACCACCGAGGAGGTCGCGGCCGCGGCGGTGGATCTCATCGCGGTGGAGTACGAGCCGCTTCCGGCCGTGGCGGATCCCGCCGACGCCATCGCGCCCGCCGAGACGCCGATCCACGACTACGGCGACGCCGGCAACCTGCACAAGCTCGTGAGCCTGGAGTTCGGCGATGTCGAGGAGGGATTCGCCGGCGCGCACCACGTGCGCGAAGACCTCTACTTCTACGCCGGCAGCACGCACCTCCCCATGGAACAGCATGCCTCGCTCGCGGAGTGGACGCCGGACGGACGGCTCACCCTGTGGTCGTCCACCCAGACGCCGCACTACGTGCACCGGGCGCTGGCCAAGGTGCTCGAGCTGGCCCCGGGCCGGATCCGCGTCGTGGCAACGCCCAACGGCGGCGGGTTCGGCGGCAAGAGCGATCCGTTCAGCCACGAGATCGTCGTAGCCAAACTGGCCATGCTCACGGGCCGGCCGGTCAAGATTACACTCACGCGAGAGGAAGTCTTCTACTGTCACCGCGGCCGCCACCCCACGCTCATGTGGGTCAAGTCCGGTGTGACGCGGGACGGCAAGCTCACCGCCCTGCACTTCCGCACGCTGCTGGACGGCGGCGGCTACGGCTCGTACGGGGTCGCCAGCACCTACTACACGGGCGCGCTCCAGACCGTCACGTACCAGGTGGAGCGCTACAAGTTCGAGGGGGCGCGCGCCTTTACCAACAAGCCGCCGTGCGGCCCCAAGCGGGGCCACGGCACTCCGCAGCCGCGGTTCGCGCTCGAAGTCCAGCTCGACAAGATCGCGGCCGACCTGGGCATGGACCCCGCGGAGCTGCGGTTACGCCACCTCGTCCCGGCCGACACGCTCACCGCCAACTGGCTGCGGGTGGGCTCGATGGGTCTGGGGGCCTGCATCGCGCGGGTGGTCGCCGCCTCCCACTGGAAGGAGCGTCGCGGACGGCTGGGCCATGGCCGCGGACTGGGGCTCGCGTGCTCGAGCTATCTCAGCGGCGCGGGGCTCCCGATCTACTGGAACGACATGCCGCACTCCGGCGTGCAGCTCAAGTGCGACCGTGGGGGCGGCGTCACGATCTTCTGCGGCTCGACCGAGATCGGCCAGGGCTCCGACTCGATCCTGGCCACCCTCGTGTCCGAAGTGCTGGGCGTCCCGTTCAGCGAGATCACCGTCGTCACCGCCGACACGGATCTGACGCCGGTGGATCTCGGCAGCTATTCGAGCCGCGTGACCCTGATGAGCGGCAACGCCGCGCTCCAGGCGGCGGACCGCGCCCGCGAGATCCTGGCCCGCCACGCCGCGGCCGCGCTCGACGTGCCCGCGGAGCGGCTCGTGTTCGCGGAGGGACGCGTGTTCGACGCCGCCGACCCCGCCACGGGCCTGTCGTTCGCCGAAGCAGTCCAGCGGGCCGAGGCGCGGCACGGCACGGTCGGCACGGTGGGCTCGTATACGCCGCCGCCCTCGCCCGGCCGGTACCGCGGAGCCGGCGTGGGGCCGTCGCCCGCCTACTCCTACTCGGCGGCCGTGGCCGAGGTCGAGGTGGACCCCGACACCGGGATCGTTCGCGTCCCCAAGGTCTGGATTGCCCACGACGTGGGCCAGTGCCTCAACCCCGCGGCGGTGATCGGCCAGGTCGAGGGCAGCGTCTACATGGGGCTCGGCGAGGCGCTGATGGAGGAAATGGCCTACCGCGAGAATCGCGGCATCGTGCACAAGATCCCGAGCCTGCTCGAGTACAAGAGCCCCACCACGCTCGAGATGTGCGACGTCGAGACCTATCTGATCGAGGATCCGGATCCCAACGGACCGTTCGGCGCCAAGGAGGTCGGGCAGGGACCGCTGCTGCCCATCCCGCCCGCGGTGGCCAACGCGGTCTTCGATGCCGTGGGCGTGCGCGTGGACGAAGTACCCATCAGCCCCGAGAAGGTGCTCCGCGCCCTCAGGGAAAAGGCGCGCGGCGGCGACGGCCGCACCGGACCCACGGCCTTCCCCCCCATCCCCTGGCCCGAGCCCGTCCGCGTGGCGACGCCGTGGGAGGGAGGGGATGGGAAGGCAACCCACGGAAACGAGGGGCATAGGGGCAGAGAGATGGATGGGGTTCCATCGGAGAGGCAGCACTAGGCCATGCTGCGACTGCCTTCGTTCACCTACCTCCAGCCGAAGACGCTGAAGCAGGCGCTTCAGTGGAAGAAGGACGCGGGACCGGGAGGTATGTACGTCGCGGGCGGAACCGATTTGTACCCGAACATGAAGCGGCGGCATCAGGAGCCGGCGGTCGTGATCTCGCTGGCGGGAATCAAGCCGCTGCGGAAGCGACCGGCGGAACGGCGCGACGGCGGTGCGGCCGCAGGTGGCCTGACACTGGGGCCGGGCTTGACGCTCACCGCCATTGTCGAGCACCGGCGGATCCGGAAGCGGTATCCGGTCGTGGCGCACGGCGCGGCGCTGATCAGCACGCCCCTGCTCCGCAACATGGGCACCCTTGGCGGCAACCTCTGTCTCGATACGCGCTGCACCTACTACAACCAGTCGTACGAATGGCGGAAGGCCATTGACTTCTGCATGAAGAAGGACGGCGCCATCTGCTGGGTGGCGCCGTCGAGCCCGCGCTGCTGGGCGGTGCAGTCGTCCGACCTCGCGCCCGTGATGGTGGCCCTCGGCGCCGAGCTGCTGCTCGTGGGCCCGGACGGCGAGCGCGTGGTGCCGGCCGACCGTTTCTATGCCAACGACGGCATGGCGTATCTCACGAAACAGCCGGACGAGATCCTGGCCGAGGTGCGGCTGCCCGCCACCAACGGCTGGGACGCCACGTATCACAAGCTGCGGCGGCGCGGCTCGTTCGATTTCCCCGTGCTCGGCGTCGCGGCCTGGGTGCGGTGGGACGGCGACACGGTGGCCGACGCGCGCATCGTGCTGGGCGGCGTCGCGAGCTGGCCGCAGGCCGTGACGGAGGCGGCGGACGCTCTGCGCGGCTCGCGGCTCGAGCCCGACGCCGTCGAGGCCGCGGCCGGCGCGGCGTTCCGGCCGTCGAAGCCCATGGACAACACGGATTTCGGACTTGCCTGGCGGAAGGAAATGACCCGGGTGTACGTGCGACGTACGCTGGAGGAGCTGCGCGCGCGCCGCGCGTCGCATCGAACCGGAACGGACACCCGCGCGCCCGAGGAATCATGACCACTACCGCCAGCCTGCGCAGCCGCATCGTCGGCATTGACCGCACCGTGCCCCTGCTCGACGGCACCACCGTGCCGTATCTCAACCTCGACAACGCCGCGAGCACCCCGGCGCTCCGCGACGTGCTTGACGCGGTCGAGCGATTTCTGCCGTATTACTCGAGTGTGCATCGCGGCGCCGGCTTCAAGTCCCGCCTCTCGACCAACGCCTACGACCACGCGCACCGTATCGTGGCGGCGTTCGTGGGCGCGGACCCGGACCGCCATACGGTCATCTTCGGCAAGAACACCACCGAGGCCGTGAACAAACTGTCGTACCGCCTGCCCATTCCCGCCGATGGCGTGGTTCTCACCACGATCCTCGAGCACCACTCGAACGACCTGCCGTGGCGCCGCGCCGCCAAGGTCGTGCACGTGGGCGCCACACCGGAGGGTCGGCTGGACGAAGCGGACTTCGACCGTCAGCTCGCCAAGTACGGCCGCCGCGTGGCACTGGTGACGGTGTCGGGCGCCTCCAACGTGAGCGGATTCGTGCAGCCCATCCACCGGCTGGCCCGCAAGGCGCACGCGGCGGGAGCCCGCATCCTGGTGGACGTGGCGCAGATGGCGCCGCACCGGGCGGTGGACATGCGGCCACAGAATGACCCGGAGCACCTCGACTTCGTCGTGCTGTCGGCGCACAAGATGTACGCACCGTTCGGAACGGGCGCCCTCGTGGCTCCGCGCGAGCTGTTCCTCGAGACCGCGCCCGAGTATCGGGGAGGCGGCACGGTGGACGCGGTGACGCTCGACGACGTGATCTGGGCCGACACGCCGGACCGCGAGGAGGCCGGCAGCCCCAACGTGATCGGCGCGGTGGCGCTGGCCGCGGCCGCCAACGCGCTGCTGGACGTGGGGATAGACGTGGTGGCCGACCATGAGAACGCGCTGGTGGTGCGGGCGCTCGAACGGCTGGCGCGCGTGCCGGGCATCCGCATCTACGGCGAGACCGATCCGTCCCGGGCGCGCGAGAAGGTGGGTGTCATTCCGTTCAATCTCGAGAAGGTCCCGCACGCCCTGGTGGCCGCGGTACTGGGGTATGAAGGCGGCATCGGGGTGCGGCACGGCTGCTTCTGCGCGCATCCCTACGTCGTGCATCTCCTGGGCCTGAGCGCCGGCCAGACCGCCACCTGGCGCGCCCAGATGGCCCGCGGCGACAAGTCCGACATGCCGGGCCTCGTCCGGGCCAGCTTCGGGTGTTACAACACGGCCGACGACGTAGATCGCCTGGCGGAGATGCTGGAGCGCGTGGCGCGCGGGGACTACCGCGGCCGGTACCGCCAGCTCTCGTCGGGCGAGTTCGTGCCCGAGGGCCACGACGACGATTTCACGGCGCACTTCGCGCTCGCGGAAGACCATGCCGCCGAGGGCCCGCAGGGTGAGCGCCCCTGTGGGATCTAGCGTCCGCCGATGACCGATCTCTCGCGCCGCGCTTTCGTACATGCCTCCGCCGTCGGGGGCCTGGCCGCCGCTCTTCCCGTTGCCTCTCCCCAGCCCAGGCGCACCGGTGGGTTTGCCGCCCGGCGGACGCAGGATGTGGAGCTGGCTGAGGCCACGGTCGCCGATCTTCAGGACCATATGCGGGCCGGCCGCCTGACGGCGGCGTCACTTGCCGCGGCGTACTTCCAGCGGATCGAAGCCATGGACCGCGCGGGCCCCACCCTGCGGTCCGTGATCGAGCTCAACCCGGAAGCCATCGCGATTGCCGAGCGGCTCGACGGCGAGCGGCGGGCGGGACGCGTGCGGGGGCCGATGCACGGGATCCCCGTGCTCATCAAGGACAACATCGCGACCCACGACCGGATGAGCACGTCGGCGGGCTCGCTCGCGCTCGACGGCGTGATCGCGCCGCGCGACGCGTTCCTCGTGGGCAAGCTGCGGGCCGCGGGCGCTGTGCTCCTCGGCAAGACCAATCTGTCCGAGTGGGCCAACTTCCGCTCGACGGAGTCGTCGTCCGGCTGGAGCGGCCGCGGCGGCCAGTGCCGCAATCCCTACGCCCTGGACCGCAACCCGTGCGGCTCCAGCTCCGGTACCGGCGCGGCCATCTCCGCGAGCTTCGCGACGGTGGGCATCGGCACCGAGACGGATGGGTCCGTGGTCTGCCCCTCGAACGCGAACGGCCTGGTGGGCCTCAAGCCCACGGTGGGCCTGGTGAGCCGGAGCGGCATCATCCCCATCTCGCACACGCAGGACACCGCCGGCCCCATGTGTCGCACGGTGACGGACACCGCCATCCTTTTGGGCGCCATGGCCGGCCCCGATCCCGACGACGCGGCGACCGGCGCAGCCGCCGCGACGGCCGATTACACGACGTTTCTCGACCCCAACGCCCTCCGCGGCGCCCGCATTGGCGTGGCGCGCCGGCAGTTCTGGGGCTACAGCCCGGAAGCGGACCGCATCTGCGAGGCCGCGCTCCAGGCGCTCCGGGACGCGGGAGCGGTGGTCGTGGATCCCGCGGACATTCCGAATGCGGGTGAGTACGACAGCGCCGAGTGGCAGGTGCTGCTCTACGAGTTCAAGGCGGACTTGAACGTCTACCTGCGCGCCTGGGCGCCGACCGCGCCAACGAAGACCCTCGCCGACCTGATCGCGTTCAACGAGCGGGAGCGGGCGCGCGAGATGCCGTACTTCGGCCAGGAGATCTTCGAGCTGGCTGAGGCCAAGGGGCCGCTCACCGAGCAGGAGTACGTGGATGCGCTCGCGACGTGCGGCCGGCTGTCGCGCGCCGAGGGCATAGACAAGGTCATGGACGAGCACCGCCTCGACGCGATCGTCGCTCCCACGGGAAGCCCCGCGTGGCCCATTGATCTCGTGAACGGCGACCATTTCCTGGGCGCCAGCTCGACGCCCGGCGCCGTGTCCGGTTACCCGCACATCTCGGTTCCGGCGGGGCACAGCTTCGGTCTCCCGGTGGGCCTCACGTTCCTCGGGCGCGCGTGGAGCGAGGGAAAGCTGCTCGCCCTGGCCTACGCCTTCGAGCAGGCGGTCCAGGCGCGCGCCGCGCCACGCTACCTGCCCACCGCCGACCTCTCGACCCCGTGAAGCCCGCGCACCGGCACATTGCCGGGTACCTCTTCGGGCTCGGCGCCGGCGCGGTCTGGGGCACCACCGGCCCGCTCTCGACGGCGCTCTACGCCGAGGGCGCGGCGCTCACCGGCATCGGGTTCTGGCGGATTTTGCTCGGGACCGCGGCGTTCGCGCTCTGGGGACTGTACGACCGCGACCTGTTCCGGATAGACCGCCGCGGCCTGCTGCTCGTGGGCGGCCTGGGCGGCGCGCTGGTGGCGCTGTTCGAGGTCGCGTACCAGTTCGGGATCGCGGGAGCCGGGGTGGCGGGTGCGGCGGCACTGCTCTATCTCGCTCCGGTGGCCGTCGCCGTCCTCGCACGGCCAATCCTCGGCGAACGGCTCACGGCCCTTCGGCTCTCGTTGGCGGTTGTCGTGATGGTGGGCGCGTGGCTCACGGTGCGCGGCGGGCATCCCGGTCTCTCCGGCGTCCCGATCACGAGCCTGTTCGTGGGTGTCACCGGCGGCCTGCTTGCCGCGGCCAGCTACGCCGGCACCACCATCCTCGCCCGCTGGGCCGTTCCGCGGTACGGCACGTTCAAGGTGTTGTTCTGGGAGATCGGCGGCGGCACGCTGCTGCTCGCGCTGGTCCTGCCGCTGGCCGGGCAGACGCCCCTCCCGCCCACCACCGGCGCTGGCTGGCTGTTCGTGCTGGCGCTCGCCGCCGGGCCGGTGGTGCTCGCCAACGTCTTCTTTTTCAGCGCGGTCAAGCACATTGACGCGGCACCCACGGCCATTGCCGCGACCATCGAGCCCGTCGTGGGCGCGCTGCTCGCCCTGATGCTCTTCGATCAGCGACTCGAGATGTTCGGCTGGGTAGGGCTGGCCCTTGTGATCCTTGGGGTGTCGGCCGGGTATCTTCGGGAGGCCAGGGAGGACAGGGGGTAGGGGTTTGGGGGGAAGGCCAGACGTGAGGACTCCAGACGCCAAGTCACCAGGAGGAGACGCCGAGACGCCGAGACGCGCAGTGGCCCGGAGTCGCAAGTCACGAGTTCTGACAACTGGCGGCTCGAAACCACGCGGTGTCTCGGCGTCTCGGCGTCTCCTCCTATACCTCACGTCTGCCCTCCTGCTCCTCATCCCAGGCACACGGACAGACGCCCAGGGGCTGCGCGACCTCCGGGGCACCGTCCGCTCCATCACCGACAGCCTGCCGCTCCCGGGCGTTCGCCTGACGGTCGTCGGCCGCGGCATCCCCGCGGTGTCGGCGCCCTCGGCCATCTCCGAGGCCGACGGGTCGTTCACGCTGCGGCGCATCCCGCTCACCGGCGTCGGCCTGGCGCTGTTCCGAACCAGCGTGGCGCCCGACACGGTGGCCGTGCCCGACGGCGTGGACACGGTCACGGTCTATGGACTGGTGGTGCCCGTGGCGCTGCCGGCGGTCGTGATCAGCGCCATGGAGCGGCCCATCGCGCGCGAGCGGTTCGAGGCGGAGGCGCAGCCTAGCATCGTGACGCTCGTGGCGGCGGACATCCGGCGCGCGCCGGCCATCCTCGAGGCGGACGTCGTCCGGGTCGTGCAGTATCTGCCCGGCTCGGTCGCCAAGAACGACTACTCGATCGGCTACAACGTCCGCGGTGGCGAGTCGGATCAGAACCTGATCCAGCTGGACGGCATCACCATCTTCAACCCGTCGCACCTGGCGGGGCTGTTCTCGACATTCGACGCCAACGCGGTGGCACGGACGGATTTCTACTCCGGCGGGTTCCCGGCCGGCTATCCCGGTCGCCTGTCGAGCGTGCTGGACATCGGGCTCCGGACCGGCAACACGGAGCGGATCGGCGTCAACGGTCAGGTCTCGCTGCTGTCGAGCAAGGTGCTGGTGGAGGGACCGGCCTGGGGGCGGGCCACCTGGCTCGCGAGCGTGCGGCGCACCTACGCGGACGCGCTCGTGGGGCTGCTCTCCAGCGAGGTGCTGCCCTACTACTTCACCGACGCGCTGGGCAAGGTGACCATGCCGTACGGCCGGCGCGGGTCGCTGGCCGTCACGGGATACTGGGGCCGCGACGTCCTGGACCTCGAGCTGGTGAAGGCCACGGCCACGCGCGAGTCGCAGCGTCTCGCCTTCAACTGGGGGAATGCGCTGCTCGGCGCCACGTGGCGCCTGCCGGTGGGCTCGCGGGCACTGCTCGAGACCCGCGCCGGCGTGAGCACGTTCTCGACGGCGCTCGGGCTCAGGCCGTCGCTGGCCGAATTCACGAACAGCGCGCGGCTCTACACGGCGCAGACCACGTTCATGCCGGCGCCGGAAGCACGCCACGACGTGCGCCTGGGGGCGGCCGTCGAGAGCTACTCCATGGACTACGCCGTGCGGAGCCTGGCCCTGGAGACGGACCTGTTCCAGGCCCACTACGAGCCCACGGTCTGGTCGGCGTTTGCCGAGGACCAGTGGCGCGCGGCGCGCTGGCTGCTGCTCCGGCCGGGGGCACGCGTTGACTACGTGCGGGGCACCGGCAAGGCACACTTCTCGCCGCGGTTCTCGTTCAAGACGTTCCTGAGTTCCCGGGACGCCGTCCAGGGCTCGGTGGGCCGGTATCACCAGGCCATCCACTCGATCCGCGACCAGGAGATCCCGGTCACGATCTTCGAGTTCTGGATTGGCGCGGACGAGTACATCCCGGTGGCGCGGTCGGATCACGTCGTACTGGGCTACGAGCGCTGGTTCGGCAACAACATCCAGCTCACGGTGGAGGGGTATCGCAAGACGTTCGCGAACCTGGTGACGCCCAACCGCGCCCAGGATATCCGGCTCGAGGGCGACGAGTTCATTCCCGCCGAGGGGGACGCCTGGGGCGGCGACGTCCTGCTCCGGAAGCATGCCGGCGCGCTCCGTGGCTGGATCGCGTACGGCTACACGCGCGCGATCCGCCGGTCCCAGGGGGTCGAGTTCCCGCCGGCGCACGACCGGCGCCACACGCTCAACGTGATTGCGTTTCTCCCCGGTCCCATTGGCAGTGACATGGGTTTCCGGTTCGGCCTGGGCTCGCCGCTGCCGTACACCGGCTTCATCGGTCAGTGGGATCACCGGATCTACGATGCCGCGACGCACCGCTTCAGTGACTACGAAGAGGAACCCATCAGCGCCGGCATCAACAGCCTGCGCTACCCGGCCTACACGCGCCTCGACGTGAGTTTCCGATGGCGGTTCGAGAGGTGGGGCGGCCAGTGGGAGCCGTATCTCCAGGTGGCGAACGTATACAATCGGAAGAACCCCTTCCTGTACATCTTCGACTTTGGCGACGCGCCGCCCACGCGCACCGGGGTCTCGCAGATCCCCCTGCTACCCACCTTTGGCGTGGAGTTCTGGTTCTGATGCGCCTGCCCTCCCTGCCCTTGTTGCCCTTCCTGCCCTTCTGCCTGGCTGCTTGCGAGCTGACCGAAGTCACGGTCGCCCCCGGCGACCCGCGCGTGATCGTCCAGGCGGTGCTCTCCGCCGGCGAGCCCATGCAGTTCGTGGTGGTCGAGCGGTCGCTGACCGGTGAGATCCCCGCGGGCGGCACGGACGACGCCATCCCGCCCGGTGAGCCGCGCCTTCCCATCACCGGTGCCGCCGTGATGCTGGAGCATCTGGGCCCGTCGCCCTGCGCCACGCCCGCCCTCACGCTCGTGCCCAGTGCGATGGGGCGGGGGGTCTACGAGACAAGCGGCTTCTGCGGATTGGAGCCCCGGGACCGCGTGCGCCTCACGGTCACCACGCCGGACGGCGAGGTCGTCACGGGCACGACCACGGTGCCGGGTGCGCGCACGGTGTCCGTCCGCCTGGCCACCGATTCGGCGACGACTCCCGGCCAGGTGCTGCAACTGGACAGACAGCGGGACACCCTCCGCATTGGCGTAGACCCGATTCTCGCGCGCGCCATGCAGGTCGAGGTCCGTTGGCGGGAGGACCCGGACGAAGTGGCCGTCTACCTCTTCACCGACACACTCGGCGTTGCACTGCCGGGCAATCTCGTCAATCCCTTCGAGGGGGGCGACGACGGCCGGCCGGTGTTCGAGGTCGGGAGGGAGTACTCACTGACCGTGGCCGTCACCGACACCAACTACTACGACTTCGTGCGGTCGCGCAGCGATCCGTTCACGGGGCGTGGATTCCTGAATCACCTCGAGGGAGGGATTGGGGTGTTCGGCAGCGTGGCGGCGTATACGTACGTTCTTCGCGTCGTGAGGTGACCGGTGTGCGCCCGCGCGCGGACCTTCCGCGCAGGGTCGGGGTTGAAGAGCGCGTACGGGGCCCGAGGAGCTGGACGGTCAGGTTACGCTCACGCTTCGGTTGACGCTCTCGCCGTCGTGATTCGACGGGCGGCAGGGAGCGGGAAGCACGTCTGACGTCTACCTAGAATCCGGCGCCTGCCAGCCACTCCCTGATGATGTCGGTGGGGCTCGACACCAACGGCCGAGGGTTGCCGTCCCCGAGCCACAACGCGTGAAACCCTCCCGGAATCGTGACGATCCGATGATGGGCGTTGCCAGATCGGCGGAACGCCTCCTCCCAGCCGGCGCGGCTCAGGTCCACGGGCTGCTCGTCGTCCTTGTCACCGAACAGCACCAGGACCGGCATCGTGAGCCGTACGGGCGCGTCCATCGGGTCGAAGTCCCTGAGCGACCGCATGAACGCCCATCCCAGTGAGTCCTGGACGAAGACGGGATTCACGATCTCGCCCCAGGGCGCACCCCGAGCGCGCATCGCTTCCGCCAGGTACTCCTCCCAGTCGCCGCCGGTGAACGCGTAGTCCCACTTGCGGCGCATGAACGCCTCGGCGGCCTCGGCCTCGGCATCGCTCCCCCCGGCGCCTCGCGCCTGTGTGGCGGCGCGCCAGGCTTCCTGCTCCGCGGGCGGAATGGGCCCGCCGGACGTGATTACCAGCCAGGCGGGTGGCCGCTCGGCCCGCACGGCCGCGAGCGGCGCGATCCAACCACCCTGGCTGTGCCCGGTCATGCCGACCCGTGACGCGTCTATCTCGGGGCGCGCACGGAGAAAGGCCAGGGCGCCGACAGCGTCGCCGGCGAGGTCGTCGAAGCCGGCCGTGAAGTAGCTGCCGTCCGTTTCACCGACGCCCCGCTTGTCCCACATCAGCACCGCGTGACCGAGCCTGAGGAACTCGCGCGCGCGAAGCACGTTCGCGTCGCGGCCCGTGGGTCCGCTCCCGCCCACCAGCACCACCCCGGGATGCGGGCCCGGCGCGTCCGGCAGGAACAGGGTGCCGGCAATGCGACCCCCGGGACCGTCGAATCCAACCGCCAGTTGCCGCGGCCCGCTCACCCGGCGTGCGCGCGACGCCGGGGCATTGGAGCCGGTCCAGCGCATCCCGGTGACGGCGCCATCGGTGGCCCGTTCGAGCGCCAGCGTCTCGTCCCGCCGCACCGCCTGGACGATCGAGCCGGACGTGACATAGCGGTCGGGGCCGCTGGGGATGGCGTAGAACGCGCGTCGCACGAGTTCGCGGTTGCCCCGTCGCTCCAGCACGATGCCGGTGAGCAGCCCGAACGCTCGATACGTGAGCAGCAGGTGCTGGTTCCGGCCGAGCTCGTAGCTGCCGACCGCCGCGTCCGCCTGCGATGCGGGCGGCTCCGCGACGCGAACGAGGTGCAGCCTGGCGTCGGGCGCCCCGCCGGCCACCGTCCCGTCCAGGACATCGTCTCGCAGCGAGCCCTCGAAGGCCATGACGCCCAGCGGCGTGCGGGCGCGAAAGCGGACGCGGCCTCCGTCGAGGACGATCTCCTCGACCGGCACCCCCGCGGCCTGCGCGCCGGCCAACTCGATCGAGCCACGGAGCGCGCTCGCTTCGCTCGAGATGCGGACGACCGCGAACAGCCAGCGACCGGTGGCGTTGGTGCCACCGGCCCAGGTCCCCGTGAGATCCTGCGCGGGCGCGCTCACGACTGCGAGGGCCACACCGAGCGACGCGGCGGCGATACGGCGGGGCATCGAAGCCTCCGGGAACTGCGACTCAGCGCGGTCGCATGGCGTTGGTGAGCATGTCCACGACGACCGCCTCGGCACGGGCGTCGTCCATCACGCTGTCCGGCGCCGAGAAACGGTGCATGGCAAAAAAGGCGACGGTCTCGACCACCACGCGTGCCGCGATGGCGGGGTCCGGCGTGGGGCGCAGGGCACCCTGTCCGGCGCGCAGAGCGAGGTACTCGCCGAGTTTCGCGAGCCCCGTCCGGCGGAACTGCTTGTAGAAGAGGGCCGCCAGCTCGGGCCACTCGCGGGCACATCGCTCGGTGAGCTTGATGGCGCGGTGGTGCCTGATCTGCCAGCGGTACAGATCGCGGACGATCGCCTCGAACTCGGCAGCCCCACCCTCCGGCGGCGGATCCTCGGGGAACCCGACGAGGCGTGGGAAGGTGGACGCCGCCATCAGGCGCTGCCACAGCCGTTCGATCACGTCGCCGGAGGGTGGGGCCGAGTACGGCAGCTCGACGTCGTCCACGGTGGGGTCGTGCAGGGCCGTGCGGACCACGAGGTCGAACAGGGCCTCCTTGGTCTTGGCGTACAGGTGCACGGTGGCAGGCGCCACGCCCGCCCGGTGGGCGATGTCCTCGATGCGGGCCAGGCGGTAGCCGCTGGCGATGAACGTGTCGGTGGCGGCCGAGATGATGTCCTGAAGGCGCCCGGGGGTCCTCGTACGAGGCATGGTGTGAAGATAACTGATGTATTCAGATATTATCAAGTCTGACGTGCGTGGGGACATCGAGGGACGCTGTGCGCCAAGGCGTTTGCTCTAGCCATTGACAGTATATCCGCACTGGGTATAGTTGCCTCCATGGTTCTCGACCCCGGCGACATCGCCGACCACCTCCCGCTCCCCCCGGCCACCTTCCATATCCTGCTGGCCCTGGCCGCGGGCGACCGGCATGGCTACGGCATCATCCAGGACGTGGAGGCCCGCACGGACGGCGCGCTCCGCCTCTCCGCGGGCACCCTCTACCGCACCATCCAGCGCCTGCTCGAGCAGGGGCTCATTACCGAGCCCCGAAAGCCCAACGCACCGCAGGGTGACCCGCGGCGCCGCTACTATCGCATCACGCCACACGGCACCGCCGTGGCGCGAGCCGAGTCGCTCCGGCTGGCGCAGCTGGTGCGGCTCGCGAAGCGGGCCGGCCTGCTCCCCAAGCCCGCGTGATTCGCCTCTACCGCGCGCTGCTCCACTTCTACCCGGCCTCCTTCCGTATCGAGTTCGGGGAGGAGATGGCGGCCGTATTCGCCCAGCGACGCGCCGCGGCGGGGCCGCTCGCGCGAGTGGGCCTGCTGCTCGAGGCCGTGGCCGACATCGTGCCCGGCGCCGTGGTCCTCCACTGGGAAGTGCTGCAACAGGACCTCCGCTCCACCACCCGAACCCTGCGACACTCCCGCGGGTTCGCGCTCGCCGCCATTCTCGTCACGGCGCTCGGCGTGGGCGCCAACACCGCCGCGTTTTCCGTCGCGGACTTCGTGCTGCTCCGCCCCTTGCCGTTTCCGGAGTCGCAGGGCCTCGTGAGACTGTGCGAGGGCCCCCCCACAGGCGGCGGCTGGGGCTGCATGAATCAGCTGTCGCCCGCCAATTACCGTGACTTCAAGGACATGAGTGGGTCCTTCGAAATCATGGGGGCGTTCTATCGCAACGCCGTGAACCTCGTGGGCGGGGGCGACCCGCAACGGCTCACCATCGCCTCGATGACGCCCGAGGTGCTTCCCCTGCTTGGCATACCGGCCGCTCTGGGACGCGTGTTGGACCCCACGAACGGCGGGGAGCCGGACGCCCGCACGGCCGTGCTCGGCTACGGCCTCTGGCAA
>DASWHL010000039.1:0-14692 GCA_036398175.1 Gemmatimonadales bacterium | reverse complement strand
CCGCCTGGCAGCG
The DNA here is from genome assembly GCA_036398175.1 of Gemmatimonadales bacterium. Classification (GTDB taxonomy): domain Bacteria; phylum Gemmatimonadota; class Gemmatimonadetes; order Gemmatimonadales; family GWC2-71-9; genus JAOTWJ01. Next base: position 14,679 of record DASWHL010000039.1, on the reverse strand, counting down.
TCTCGACGGTACCGCCCCAGTGCCCACCGGCATCCGCGCCCCCGCAGGCGACCACCAGGGCGACCGTTGCTATGGACCTCATGGCTCCCCCTTTTCCCGGCCGACGTTGGGTGAATCCCGCTGAAGCGGGTCCTCGGCCACCATCTGCCCGTGAGACGGGCGCGTGGTGTCGCCTCGGCGACAGCAAGCGGCCGAGGGCCTGCTTCAGCAGGATCCACCTCCACCGCGGGTCCCTACGCGGAGGGGACCGCGTCCCGCTCCAGCAGCCTCCGCGCCGCCCCGATCTGCCGGGTCACCCACCGCGCCAGGGCGGGATGCGGCAACAGCGGCTGGCCGTCGTAGCGCACGTCGAGCCCTGCGAGATCGGCCGGCAGGCACTCGCGCGTGAGACGGCCGGCGCCGAGGACCCACGGCACCACCACCACAGGCCGGCCGATGTCCGACGCCAACCGCGCAATCCGGTCGCGCAGCACCGCCACTGCGGCGGCGCGTGCCTCCGGCGCCGCATCGTCCCGCACGACGCCGGCTTCCACGACGGCGAACCCGGCGCGCTCCCGCACGCCTGCGGCAACCGTGGCGCCGAGCGACTCCCAGTCGGCCATATCCTCATCCGCCACGGGGCCGTGCCCCACGAGCATGAGCGCCTGCCGGGCCCGCGACTCGGCGAGCCGGCGCGCGCGGTCCGCGAGAATGTCCATGACTTCCGCCGACGTGTCGAGCGCCGCCGTCACGGTAGCGGGGATATGGGTCTCGGCGGACGCGGCGGCGGCCAGCTCCGTCGCCTGTCGTACCAGCCGGCTGCCGGACGACACGAACAGGGGCACGACGGCCACCGCGTCGTGCGCCGCCGCATGCAGCGACCGCAGCCCGTGTCCGATCTCATCGCCCGACCGGCCGCCGATCGTGGCCAGGCGTCCCGGCACCCCGGCCGAGAAGGTGAGGGTCCGCAGGTGCCCCGCGGACTCGGCATCGTAGTGGTGCGCCACCAGCAGAAGACCAACGCGGCAGGTCATGCCACAGAAGATAAGCCGGCGGCCCCAGCCAATCCGGTCCGCCTCCCTCCGCCCCTGTCTGTGTGACCTCCGTGTTCGAGGACCCGTCAGGCCGCCGTCGGCGCCCCCTGGGGAACGACGCAGAACGGGTCGGTCGCCATGGCATCCCCGGTCATCGCGTAGGCCCGCGCCCGCGAGCCGCCACAGGCCCAGCGATAGTCGCACGCGCCGCAGGCGCCCGTGAGCTGGTCCATGTCCCGGAGGCGGAGCAGCGCCGGCGCGGTGCGGTAGATCTCGGAGAGCGGCTGCCGGCGCACGTTGCCGAGCAGCGGGTGCGGCAGGAAGCCGGCGGGATAGACGTCACCCCGATGCGACACGAAGATCACGCCGTTGCCGTCGCGAACGCCAAAGCCCATCCGCTTGGCCATCTGCGTGATCGCGGCCGGCGGCATCCCCGCGGCTTCCTTCTGCTGAATCCAGTAGCGGCGGTAGTGCGGCGCTTCGACCGTCCCCACGTGGAACGGCGCGCCCTCGGCCACCGCGTACACCCAGCCGAACAGCTCCTCGATCTGCTCGGCCGTCGGCACGCCCAGCTCCGTCCCGCGTCCGACGGGCACCAGCAGGAACAGGCTCCAGCGCCGGACCGGAGGCGCGTGCTCGTTCTTGAGGAGTGAGAACAGGGCCGGCAGGTGCGGCATGGTGCCGGTCGTGACGGTGGTGTTCACCTGGACCGGGAGCTTGAACTCGCGGGCCCAGGCGAGCGCGGCCTGTGACCGCTCGAACGTGCCGTCCACGCCGCGGAACGCGTCGTGCAGGTGCGCGGTGGGCGCGTCGAGACTCACGCCCATCGCGGCCACGCCCAGCTCCTTGAACCGCCGGACCACCTCGCGCGTCAGCGTGGGCGTCGTGCTCGGCGTGATGGAGACCGGCAGGTCAATGGACCGGCCATACTCGATCAGGTCGAACAGGTCGGGCCGCTTCATCGGGTCGCCGCCCGTGAGAATGATCATGCTGCCCATGGCCTTGATGTCGCGCAGCAGCGCCCGGGCCTCGTCGCCGTTCAGCTCGAGCGGGTCCCGCACGTGGATGGCGTCCGCGCGGCAGTGCTTGCACGCGAGGTCGCACGCGATGGTCATCTCCCAATAGACGTTGCGCGGCGCCCCACCGTAGATCAGGCCGGGATACCGGTCGCCCGCAAGCTCTCCCTGGTGCATCGCAACCTCCCTACGTCCCGCGGGCCTGCTGGAACGCCCGCTCCATGGCCGCCGCCGTGTGCGTCATCTCGGCGTCCCCATGTGCCGCCGACAGGAACGCCGCCTCGAACTGCGAGGGGACCCAGTACACGCCGTGGTCGAGCAGCGCCCGGTGCCAGCGACCGAAGGCCTGGGTGTCGCACCGGCTGGCGCCCGCCCAGTTGGTGACGGGCGCGTCGCTGAAGAACGCGGTGAGCATGGTGCCCACGCGCTGCACGGTGATCGGGACGCGGGCGGCGCGCGCCGCGTTCTCGATCAGCCCGCCCACCGTCGCGGCCCGCGCCGCGATCCCGTCCCACACGCCGGGTCGCGCCAGCGCGTCGAGTGTCACGAGCCCGGCCCGCATGGCCAGCGGATTCCCGGACAGCGTGCCCGCCTGGTAGACGGGTCCCGCGGGCGCGATCAGCTCCATGATGTCCCGGCGGCCGCCGTACGCCCCCACCGGCAGCCCCCCCCCGATCACCTTGCCGAGGGTCGTGAGGTCGGGCACCACGCCGGTCAGCGCCTGCGCCCCGCCCGGGTGCACACGGAATCCGGTCATGACCTCGTCGAAGATGAGCAGGGTGCCGTGGGCGTGCGTCACCGCTCGCAACCCGTCGAGGAATCCGTCGGCGGGCGGGACCACCCCCATGTTGCCGGCCACGGGTTCGACGATGACCGCCGCGATCTCGCCCGGCAGATCGGCAAACCGGCGCTCGACCGCGTCGAGGTCGTTGAACGGGACGACGAGCGTGTCGGCGACCGTGCCTTCGGGCACGCCGGGCGAATCCGGCAACCCCAGGGTCGCGACCCCCGAGCCCGCCTTCACGAGCAGCAGGTCCGCGTGCCCGTGGTAGCAGCCCTCGAACTTGAGGATCTTGGCGCGGCCCGTGAACGCCCGGGCCAGCCGGAGCGCGCTCATCGTGGCCTCGGTGCCGGAGCTCACGAACCGGAGCATCTCGACGGCCGGGAAGAACTCCCGGACCCGCCGTGCGAGCTGCACCTCGAGCGGGCTCGGCGCCCCGAAGCTCGTGCCGAGCGCCGCGGCGTCCGCCAGCGCGCGCACCAGCGCCGCCGGCGCATGCCCCAGGATCAGCGGACCCCAGGAGAGCATGTAGTCCACGTAGCGGTTGCCGTCCACGTCCTCGAGCCAGGCACCTTCCCCGCGGGCAATGAACAGCGGATCGCCGCCCACGGCGCGGAACGCCCGGACCGGCGAATCCACCCCCCCGGGCAGGAGTCCGCTGGCCTCGGCAAAGAGCGCCCGGGACGCGTCCGTGGTTCTCACGCTGCCGTGACCCTCATGCGGCCACCAGCGTCTCGACGTGCGCGGCGGCGGCATCGGCCGCGGCCCAGCCGGACTTGATGCAGTCGGGAATGCCGACGCCACGATACGACGCCCCGGCGAGCAGGAGCCCGGGAAGCATCGCGAGCCGGCGCTCGATCAGGTCCAGCCGGTCGAGGTGGCCCACCGTGTACTGCGCGAGTCCCCGCGGCCACCGGAACACCCGCCACAGCGATGGCTCGGCGGTGATGCCGTGCACGGCGGCCAGCTCCCGGCGCACCAGTCCCCGGATCTCGTCGTCCGACGCGAACGCGGGTTCCTCCCGGCCGGCGCGTCCCAGGAAGAAGCGCAGCAGGACGCCGCCCGCCGGCACCCGCGCCGGGAACTTGTTGGACGTCCAGGTGCACGCGACGACGCTCCCGCCCTCGAGCCGTGGGGATACGTAGCCCGAGCCCGCGAGCGGCGCCGGGACGGCGCTCCGCGGGAATGCGACGGACACGGTGACCGTGGAGACGAACGGGATCGTGCGGAGCGTCTCGCCAAGCGCCGCGTCGAGCGGCGCGAGCAGGTCGGCGGCGTCAAAGGCCGGAGCCGTGCAGACGACGGCGAGCGCGTCCACCGCGCGCCCGTCCTCCAGCGACAGGCGCCAGCCGTGCCGGAGCCGGCCGATCTCCCCGACCCGCGCCCCACGCCAGACCTGATGCGCGGGCAGTGCGCGATCCAGGGCCTCGACCAGCTCCGCGAGGCCCGTTTCGGGTGTCACGAATCCCAGTGGCGGCGGCGCACCGTTCCCGCCCCGGCGGAAGCGCGCCCGCAGCATGGGGAGCAGCACGCTCCCGTGCAGGCGCTCGGTCTCCGCGAGCTGCGGGAACGTGGCGGAGAGGCTCAGCGCCGCCCCGTCGCCCGCGAAGATCCCGGAGAGCAGCGGCTCGACCAGCCAGTCGTAGGCCTCCTGGCCGAACCGGCGCGTCACGAACGCGGCGATGGCCTCGTCCCCCGCGAGCCGCCGCCGCGGCACCAGGGGTTCGCAGGCGGCGCGCACCCGCCCGAGCGGCGACAGGATGCCGGTGGTGAGGAGCGGGCGGATGCGGGAGGGAACGAGCCCGGTGAGCCCGTCCGGCAGCTCGTGCAGGCGACCGGCGCGCTTCACGAAGCTGCGCCGCAGGGCGGGGTTGGTGCCGCGGATCCGGTCGCCGATGCCGAGCCGGCGGCACAGCTCCAGGCCCGCGGGCTTCACGGCCAGGAAGCAGTCGGGGCCGCCTTCGATCACGTACCCGTCGGCCCGCTCGGTGGTGATCTTCCCGCCCAGCCGGTCGTCCGCCTCGAGCAGCAGCACCTCGTCCCCGCCCAGCAGGCCCACCAGCCGGTGCGCGGCGGCGAGGCCGGCAATCCCGCCCCCGATCACGGCCACCCGCACCGTGGCGCTCACGTCCACCCCGCCGTTTCCGCCGCCTCGCGGATGAGGTCGGCCAGCCCCGCCATCGTGGCGGGAGCATCGTTCACCATGCGGATCCGCTCGAGCCGCAGGCCGAGGGCCTCGGCGCGGGATCGCAGTTCCACGTCCACGTCGTAGAGGATCTCGACGTGCTCGCACACGAACCCGATCGGGGCGATCACCACCCCGGGTGCGCCCGCGCGGGCAAGCCCGTCCAGCACCTCGCCGGCATCGGGTCCCAGCCACGGCTCCTTGGTCATGGCGGCCGACTGGTAGGCGAACGCGTGCGGGTGGGGTCCGAGTGCCGCGGCCACGGCTTCGACCGTCTGGAGCAGCTGTGTCGGGTAGGGGTCGCCCGAGGTGCGAATGCGCTCGGGCAGGCTGTGCGCGGTGTAGATGACCGGCACGCGGTCCCGGACGTCCTCGGGGAACCGCGCCAGCGCATCGCGCACGTGCTCGACCAGGGTGGCGACGTAGCCCGGGAGCAGGTGCCAGTGCTCGATCCCGCGCACCGGGAGGCCGTTGGCCGCCTCGGCAAGAACCTCGTAGTAGGCCCCGACGCTCATGCGGGAGTAGTGCGGCGCCATGACCACGCCCACGATCCGGGTCACGCCGCGGTTGCGCAGATCGCGCACCGCGTCCCGGATGTACGGGTGCCAGTGCCGCATGCCCACCGATACGACGAACCGTCGGCCGTTGGCGTTCAGCAGGACGTCGAGCGCCGAGGCCTGCGCCCAGGTGCGCTCGAGGATGGGGGACCGTCCGCCGATCTTCGCGTACCGCTCGCGCACCTCGTGCACGATGGTGTCCGGCGTCTCGCGCCGGCCGCGGACGTCCAGGAGATAGGGCGCGACGTCCTCGAGCGAGTCGGGGCCGCCGTACGCCATCACGAGCACGCCCGTCGTCATGGCGTGCCCCGCGCCGTCGCCTCGTGCACCATGTCCACCACGGCCCGCACGTGGTCCACCGGTGTGCCGGGAAGGATGCCGTGCCCCAGGTTGAAGATGTGGCCCGCCCGCCCCGCGGCGCGCGCCAGCACCTCGCGCACGCGACGCTGGAGTTCCGCCGGCGGCGCGAACAGGGCGACGGGATCGAGGTTCCCCTGCACCGCCCGATCCGGCACCCGCGCCCAGCCGGCATCGAGCGGGATGGTCCAATCGAGCCCGATCACGTCTCCGCCCGCTTCGCGTTGCAGCTGGAGGAGGGACGCCGTACCCACGCCGAAGTGGATCATCGGCACGCCCAGCGGGCGCAGCCGCTCGAAGATGGCGCGCGTGTACGGCAGCGCGTACGCGCGGTAGTCGGCGGGGGCCAGGGTGCCCACCCAGCTGTCGAACAGCTGGACCGCCTGCGCCCCGGCGCGGATCTGCCCCGCCAGATAGCCGGCCAGCACTTCGCTGAGCTTGCCCATCAGGGCATGCCAGACGTCCGGGGCCCCGTACATCAGTTTCTTGGTCTCGAGGAAGTGCCGGGACGCCCCACCCTCGACGATGTAGCTCGCGACCGTGAACGGCGCGCCCGCGAAGCCGATCAGGGGCACGCGGCCCGCCAACTCGGCGCGCACCAGGCGGACGGCCTCGAGCACGTGGCCCAGGTCGGTCTCGGCGTCCACCGCGCGGAGCGCGGCCACGTCGCGGGCCGTGCGGACCGGATTCCGGATCACCGGGCCCTCGCCGGCCGTGAACTCCAGCGACAGCCCGAGCGGCACGATCGGGAGGAGGATGTCCGCGAACAGGATGGCCGCATCCACGCCCAGGCGCTCCACCGGCTGGAGCGTCACCTCGGCCGCGAGCGCCGGCCGGGCACAGATCTCGAGGAGCGAGTGATGCTCCCGAATGGCGCGGTATTCCGCCATGTAGCGCCCCGCCTGCCGCATGAACCAGACGGGCGTCACGTCCGTGGGTTGCCGGCGCGCGGCGCGGAGGAACGGCGCCTCGGTCATCACGGGACTCACAGCCATCGCTCGAGCGTCTCGCCGGTCTGGTACAGGCCCAAGTGCAGCGGCCAGTCGCGCACCGTGTACCGCCGCGCCTCGGTGGCGCGCAGCTCGTGCACCAGGTTGAGGAACGGCACCAAGTCGTCGGTCTCGTAGACCACCACGAACTCCTGGTCCTGGAGACCGAACGAGTAGAGCAGCAGCTGCGTGATCTGCGGATACTGCTTTCCCACCTTGATGTGCCCCGCCATCAGCGTTCGCCGGGTCTCCTGGCTCTCGAGATACCAGTCCACGGTCTTCACGAACGGGTAGACGATGAGATACGGGGCGCGGGTCCCGACGAACGGATCCAGCTCCTGGGTGGAGCGGGTCTTGGTGTACTGGGACGGGAGGGTGAGCCCCCACAGCGTTTCGCGCACCTCGACGAACGGCCGCGCCGGCGCCAGGGCTTCCGCCCAAGCCGAGAAGAACAGGGCCGCGGCGGCCGGATCGTCGGCTTCGATCGCGGACCACACGAGCAGGTCGTTCTGCGCCTCGGGTCCCGCCACCTGATACAGGTGGGTGGCCCGCGCCGCGCCGCGCACCGCGTCGAGCCACCGGGCGCGGTGTTCGCGCCGCTCGCTGGGCGCCATCTCCCAGTAGCGCGGCGTGAACCGGACCAGGCTGAAGTGGTTGAGCGTCCGTGGCGTCTGTTCGGGCATCGCGGATTCGATCGGTTCAGCCACGCAGCCAGGCGGCCGCGTCCTTGGCGTGATAGGTGAGGATGAGGTCGGCGCCGGCGCGCCGCATGCCGGTGAGCAGCTCGAGCACCACGCGTCGCTCGTCAATCCAGCCCTGCTGCGCCGCCGCCTTCACCATGGCGTACTCGCCGCTCACGTTGTACGCGGCGAGCGGCAGTTCCGGGAACGCCTCGCGCGTGGCGTGGATCACGTCGAGGTAGGCCAGCGCCGGCTTCACCATCAGGATGTCGGCGCCTTCGGAAACGTCGAGCGCGTGCTCGCGCAGCGCCTCGCGCGCGTTGCCGGGATCCATCTGGTGCGAGCTGCGATCGCCGAACTGCGGCGTGCCCTGCGCCGCCTCCCGGAACGGGCCGTAGAAGCCGGACGCGTACTTGGCCGAGTACGACATGATCGGCAGGTGCGCGTAGCCGGCGGCGTCGAGCGCGTCCCGAATGGCGGCCACCGCGCCGTCCATCATGCCCGACGGTGCCACCACGTCGGCGCCCGCCTGGGCCTGGACGACGGCGACCCGGGCCAGGATCTCGTTGGTCTCGTCGTTCAGCACGTATCCCTCGGGGAGCCGCGGATCGCGCTTCCCGGTGGTCCCGTTCACGATGCCGCAGTGGCCGTGGTCCGTGTATTCGCACAGACAGAGGTCGGTCATCACGACCAGCTCGGGCACCGCGGCCTTGATGGCCCGCACGGCACGCTGCACGATGCCCTCGGGGGCGGCGGCGTCGCTGCCGGTGGCGTCCTTCGCGGCCGGGATGCCAAAGAGGATGATGGCCCTGATCCCGGCCCGGGCCATGGTCTCCGCTTCGGCCACGACGGCGTCCAGCGGCAGCTGCTGCACGCCGGGCATGGAGGTGATCGGGCGCGCCGTTTTGCTCTGCGCCGTGACGAAGATCGGCGCAATGAAGTCGCCGGCGTCGAGCGTGGTCTCGCGCACCAGCGCCCGGAGTTGCGGGGTCAGGCGCAGGCGACGGGGACGGTCCATCATCGGGCATCTCCCGCCACGCCGGTGGCGTGGCTGGCAAAGAACGTGTCGAGCGCGTCCACGAGCCCGGCCATGGTGTGCTCGGCCGGCTCGACGTGGACGGGGAATCCGGCGGCGCGCATGGCCTCGGAGGTGACCGGGCCGATGGACGCCAGGGTGACGCCGGCCAGCAGCCGGGCGGCGCGATCGCCCAGCATGGCAATCAGGTTGGTGAACGTCGAGGGCGACGTGAACGTGACGGCATCCACGCCCGCCTCGAGGGCCGCCACACCGGCGGGAGCGGGCGCGGCGGGCACGGTGTGATAGACGGTCACCTCGTCCACCAGCGCGCCCGCCGAGCGAAGCGCCTCGGGCGTCTCGGGACGACCGATATCGGCGCGCGGAAGCAGCACCCGGCGGCCGTGAAGATCGCCCAGCACCTCGGCCACTCGGACTCCGAGAAACTCGTCTGGAATGGCGTCCAGCCGGATCCCCCGCTCCGCCAGCGCCGCGGCCGTGCCCGTCCCGACCGCCGCGACGTGGACGCCCGGGGGAAGCCGGCCACCGGGCCGGGTGACCAGGGACTCGGCAAAGAACCGGACCGCGTTGGCGCTGGTGAAGACGATCCAGGCGTAGGCCTCGAGGGCGCCGACCGCGCGACGGACGGGCTCCGCGTCGCGGGCCGGTTCCGCCACGATAGTGGGAACGAGCACCACGCGGGCGCCACGGGCCCCGAGCGCTTCGCGGAGGGGAGCGGCCTGCGCCGCGGCGCGGGTGACGACGATCGTGCGACCGGCGAGCGCGCTCACAGGAGCGAATCGGCGCCGCGCGCGCGCGCCTCGGCCGCGAGCGCGAGTCCCGTCTGCCGGGCGCGGTCCGCGCCGCCGACGGTGGCGACCCGGATCACGACGCGCCCATCGAGCGACGCGACCACCCCCCGCACGAGCACGCGGCGGCCCGCCGGCGACTCCTCCACCCGCGCGTGTGCGGCGATGGGGGCCGCGCATCCCCCACCCAGCCCCTCCAGGAATCCGCGCTCCGCCTCTGTGGTCGCCCGCACATCCGGGTCGTCGAGGTCGCGCAGCAGCGCCAGCACGTCCGCATCGTCGGCCCGACACTGCACGGCCAGCGCGCCCTGACCGGGCGCCGGCAGGACCTGGTCCAGCGGCAGGTACTCCGTCACCGCGTCCGCGAGCCCCAGGCGGCCCACACCCGCGGCGGCAATGACGATCGCGTCGTACTCGCCGTCCTGCGCCTTGCGGACGCGCGTGTCCACGTTGCCCCGGAGCGGGAGGAGCTGGAGGTCGGGACGGAGCGCCAGCAGCTGCGCGCTCCGCCGATTCGAGCACGTCCCGACCCGCGCCCCGGCGGGCAGCGTGGCCAGGGTGTGGCCGCCCCGGGCAATCACCACGTCGCGCGGATCGGCGCGGAAACACAGCGCCGCCAGCACCAGCCCCGGCGTGGCCTCCACCGGCACGTCTTTCAGGGAGTGCACGGCCACGTCAATCTCGCCCGACCGGAGCGCGGCCTCGAGCGCCTCGGTGAACACGCCCTTGCCGCCGATTTCGGGGAGCGGCGTGCGGTCGTCGCGGTCGCCCTCCGTGGACACCGTCACCTCGGTGCAGCCGAGTCCCTCGTGGCGGCCGCGGAGGGCGGCGGCGATGTGCGCGGTCTGCCAGCGAGCCAACCGGGACGCGCGCGTGCCGAGCCGCAGCGCGCGGGACGCCGTGGTCACGCCGCCGATTCCCCGCGGTACTCCTCGCGGGCGTCCGGCGGCGCTTCGGTCCGGTCCGCCGGCCCGTCGGCCGCCAGGCCGAACAGATCCCGCGCGACCCGCACGTACGTGTCGCTCAGATCGGGATCGGTTTCGTCCCGCAGCCGGCGCGTGGGCTCGTGGAGCAGCTTGTTCACCAGCGACCGGGAAAACGCCTCGAGCTGCGCCTCGACCTCGGGACCGACCCCCTTGAGCCGGCGGAGCGCCCGGGCCACCTCGCGCTGCCGGATCTCCTCGCTGTGCTGGTGCATGGCCGCGAGCAGCGGGCGGAGCTCGGCACCGTGACGCCATTCCTCGAAGTACCGCAGCTCTTCGTCCACGAGCGCCTCCACGGCGGGCACTTCCCGGCGCCGCCCGTCGAGGTTGCGGACGAGGCGGCGCTGGAGGTCGTCCAGATCGAACACGGTGACGCCCGGCACGTCCCGCACCGCGGGCTCCACGTCCCGCGGGACGGCGATGTCTATGAACCGGAGGGGCTGCTCGGCAGGAACGCCGGCCCGCGCCGCCACCACCCGCTCGCGCGTCACCACCGCGTGCGGGGCGCTGGTCGAGCAGAACACGACGTCCACCTCGCGCAGCGCCGCCTCGAAGAGATGCCAGGCCAGCGGCCGGGCGTCGAGCGCGCGGGCCACCGATTCGGCCCGCGCCGCGGTGCGGCCGACCACCCGCAGGTCCCGCACGCCGTGCGCCCGCAGCACCTCGCCGGCCAGCCGGCTCATCTTCCCGGTGCCGACGATCAGCACGCGGCTGCCTTCCGGCTCCCAGCCGCTCTCGCGGAGCGCCCGGACCGACTCGGAACTGACGCTCATGGGACAGCGGCAGATGCCCGTCTCCGTGCGGGCACGCCGCCCGGCGCGCAGCGCCGTGTGGAACACGGCGCCCAGCACCCGGCCCGCCGCCCCTTCCCGCCGCGCCAGCTCGTGCGCGTCCGCGACCTGTCCCAGGATCTCGGATTCCCCGAGCACCATCGAGTCCAGACCGGACGCCACCCGGCACAGGTGCCGAACCGCATCGGTGCTCGTGTGCACGTAGAGGTGGTCGGCAAACTCCGCGGCGGGCAGCCCATGCGCGGCCGCCAGGCCCTCCGCCAGCCCCTGGGGGACCGTCGCGAACCGCCGCGTCACGTCCGGAGCGGCCGCGTACAGCTCCGTCCGGTTGCACGTGGAGAGCAGCGCGAACTCGCGGAGCCCGGCAGGCTCCCCGAAGTCGCGCAACCGCGTCCCGCGCAGCAGCGCGGCCTGCTGGCCGGGCCCGAACGAGAGGCGCTCGCGCAGGGCGACGGGGGCGGTGCGGTAGTTGATCCCGACACAGACGATGGGCATGGCGTCACAAACCTCGCGCTGGGACCGAAGGCTGGGCACTGGCGCTGGACAAGTCTCAGAGATTCAGGCCCTTATCTCCATTAGCGCGACCCCGGACCGTCATTCCGGACAAACACGGAGATGGAGGAACACGTCAGGCCCTGCGGGACGGCTGGCCGCAGCTGGAGCGGCATCTTTGGCGCGACCGGCGTCCAATCGGCGTCCGGCGACGACACCGGCACGATACCAAGTTTGGCGGCTGGTCGTGGCTGTGTCCAGCCGCGAGCTGCGGCTCCCAGGGCGCGGCGCTCGAGGTCCGTAATTTCCCGTAAGGCAGCGTCTGGCGGCTTCCTCCATAACCCCTGAACGCTCGATGAGAGCCCCTTCATTATCGGGCCGGGGGGGTGATGGTCGGCGAGCACGGCTTGCCCGGCTGGCGGGGGGCGTGATTGGGGCCCCATCTTGCCGCCATGCCCAACCATCCCTCGCACCCGCAGGTGCTCATTTCCCAGGAACGGATTCAGGCCCGCGTGGCCGAGTTGGCGCAGACCATTGCGCGGGACTACGCGGACGCGGAGGGCGGGATCCTGCTCGTCGGCGTGCTGAAAGGGGCGTTCATCTTCCTGGCCGACCTGGCCCGCGCGCTCCCCGTGCCGAACGCGGTGGATTTCCTGGCCCTGTCGAGCTATGGGGCCAACGGCGCCGCTCGGGGCGCAGTGCGCATCGTCCTCGACCTGCGGGCCAGCATCCGCGGCCGGCACGTCCTGATCGTCGAGGACATCGTGGATACGGGCCACACGCTCGCGTACGTCCAGAAAATGCTGACCGTGCGGCAGCCGGCCTCGCTCCGCACCTGCGCCCTGGTCACCAAGCCCGCGCGACGCGAGGTGGGCGTGCCGCTGGAGTACGTCGGGTTCGAGATCCCGGACGTGTGGGTGGTGGGCTACGGCCTCGACCACTCGGACCGGTATCGCACGCTCCCATACATAGGCGCACTCCCCGCCGAGACGTGACGGCGGGGAGCGCCGAGCGCGGCTGACGCCGATCCGCTCAGTTGGTCCCGAGCATCATCGCGTCCCGCTGAGCCTTGAACTCCGTCCCTTCCCGCCAGTTCGGGAAATCACGGCTCGTGGCCAGGCGGTACCCGATGGTGAACAGCAGCTGGAGGTCCTGGACCATCCCGCTCAGATCCCAGGAGTCGAGCATCTCGTCCGACGGCTGGTGATACCGCTCCGCGCGGTACTCGGCCTCGCGCTGCCGCGTCCACTCGATGCCGTGCTCGACGTGATCCTGGCCGGCGCCCGGATTGAGGGCCGGCACGCCGTGCCGCGCGAGCGAGAAATGGTCCGACCGGTAGTAGTACCCTTTCTCGGGCTCCGCGTCCGGCCGCACCACGCGGTTCTGGCCGGCCGCCGCCGCCGTCATGTAGTCGTCCAGCTCGGACATGCCGAGCCCGATGACGATCACGTCGCGCATCGGCCCCAGGACGTTCATCCCGTCCATGTTGATGGCGGCCACGGTCTGCTCGAGCGGAACCACCGGCTGGCCTCCGTAGAAGGCGGACCCCAGCAGCCCCTGCTCTTCGGCGGTGACCGCGAGGAACAGGATGGAGCGGGACGGCGGGCTGCTCAGCGCGGTGAACGCTTTCGCCATGGCGATCAGCCCCGCGGTGCCCGTGGCGTTGTCCTCCGCGCCGTTGAAGATCTGGTCGCCCTCGCGGGTGGGATCCGTACCGAAGTGATCCCAGTGCGCCATGTAGATGATGTGCTCGTCCGCCTGATCGGTGCCGGGCAGCCGTGCCACGAAGTTCCGGGACGTCGAGCGCTCGACCTGCTGCCGCAGCGTCACGGACGCCGTCATTCCGAGCGGGATACCCCGGAAGCCGCGGGCCGCGGCCCGCGTCTTGAGGGTCTCGTACTCCTGTCCCGCGAGCCGCAACATGGCCTGGGCGGTCTCGAGGGTCACCCATCCCTCCACGGAGACGCGCGCGCGGTTCCCATCGGCGGCGGCGAGGCTGAACTGCGGTCCGGTCCAGCTGCTCTGGACCACGTTCCAGCCGTACGCGGCCGGTTCCGTCTCGTGGATCACGAACGCGGCCGCGGCCCCCTGCCGCGACGCCTCCTCGTACTTGTAGGTCCACCGGCCGTAGTAGGTCATCGCGCGACCGCGGAACAGGGTCGTGTCGCCGGTGGCGAAGCCCGGATCGTTGACCAGGATCAGGACGGTCTTCCCGCGGACGTCGAGCCCCTCGTAGTCGTTCCAGCCGTACTCCGGCGCCACCACCCCGTAGCCCACGAACATGACGTCCGCGTCGGCCACGGTCACGGCGTTGTCGAGGTGCTTGCTATTGGCGACGAAGTCCGTCCCATACTGGAAGCGCGCCTGCGCGCCCTGCCCGCGGATGGCCAGGGCCGCGTCGCTACCGGAGGTGATCCGCACGAGCGGCACTTCCTGGTACCAGCTGCCGTGGTTGCCGGGCAGGAGCCCGAGCCCGCCGACCTGCTCGGTCAGGTACGCCATCGTGCGCTCTTCGCCAATGGACGCGGGTCCACGACCCGCGAACGAATCGGACGCGAGGACGGCGATATGGGCCGTGAGGCCGTCGGTGGTGAAGCTCTCGAGCGCCGCCCCGGGGGCGGCGGGCGTGCCGCAGCCCGCGAGGCCGAAGGTCACAGCCGCGAGCGCGAGCGCCGGCATCCTGCTGCGCATGGTGATCCCTCCACTCCATACCAGTGTCCGGCCGGTGCGCGCCCGAAGCGGCGCACCCGGCTGTCTGGGAAGATAGGCGCGTGGCCGGGCTCGCGGACACACCCCGCAGGGGATACCTTCTCGCCGCTCACCAGCATCAGGTCGCGTTTTCGGGAGGAAACCATGAGACGGATCGGACCGGGGGCGGTGGCGGTGGCGGCGTTGAGCCTGGCATGCCAGGCGGCGCAAATGGAGACGGACGAGCAGATGCACGCGCGGATGGACGGTGAAACAGCCGAGTTCCGTACAGCCCTCGCGGCCGTGGAGGCCAAGTACGAGCA
>DASWHL010000038.1:0-18776 GCA_036398175.1 Gemmatimonadales bacterium | reverse complement strand
GCTCGACGAGATCCGCGGGCGGTATCCCACGAAACGGGCGGCCCTGCTGCCCGCGCTGTGGATCGTGCAGGAGGCGCACGGCTGGATCTCCGACGCCGCCATGGGCGAAGTGGCGGAGGCGCTCGACCTCACCGCGGCCTACGTGAAGGGCGTCGTCACGTTCTACACGATGTACCACCAGCACCCGGTGGGCCGGCACTTCATCCAGGTGTGCGGCACCACGCCGTGCAACCTGTGCGGGGCGGAGGGCGTGATCCACGCGTTCCTTACCCATACGGGCTGCCGCGACCTGGGCGCCACCTCGCCCGACGGCCGCTTCACGGTCGTCGAAGTCGAGTGCCTCGGGGCGTGCGGTTTCGCGACGCCGGTCCTGATAGACGACGACTTCATCGAGAGCGTGACCCCGGAAGGCGTGCCGGGACTCCTCCAGAGGTATCCATGAGGCAATCCTGTCGCGGCACGGCCATCCGAGCGCCGGGAGGAGCCAGGTAATGGGCTACCCACACAAGCCGCACCCGAAGGAAACGGTCGTGCTGTCGCAGTACTTCGGGGATGCCGACGCCCGGACCTATGCCGGCTGGGTCGAGCGGGGCGGCTACGCCGCGCTCGCGCAGGCGCTGGGAATGAAGCCGGGCGAGGTGGTGGACCTGGTGAAGGCGTCCGGGCTGCGCGGCCGCGGCGGCGCGGGCTTTCCGACGGGGCTGAAGTGGTCGTTCATGCCCCGGGAGCAGACGAAGCCCCATTACCTCTGCTGCAACGCTGACGAATCCGAGCCCGGCACGTTCAAGGATCGCGAGATCATGCGGTGGACGCCGCACGCGCTCCTCGAGGGCTGCGCCATTGCCATGCACGCGATCCAGGCGGAGGTGGGCTACATCTACATCCGGGGCGAGTTCACGGAGCCCATCCGCATCGTGCAGGCGGCACTCGACGAGGCATACCGCGAAGGCGTGCTCGGCGCGAACGCGCTGGGATCGGGCAGGCGGCTCGACATCTGGATCCATCGGGGAGCCGGCGCCTACATCTGCGGCGAGGAAACCGCCCTGATGAACTCCATCGAGGGCCGCCGCGGGAATCCGCGGATCCGCCCGCCGTTCCCCGCGCAGGCGGGGGTCTTCGGCCTGCCGACCACGGTGAACAACGTCGAGACGCTCACGTCGGTGCCCGCGATCGTCACGCAGGGCGCCGAGTGGTACCAGAAACTCTCGCTCAGCAATCCCAAGAGCGCCGGCACCAAGCTGTTCAGCGTGTGCGGGCACGTCGCGCGCCCGGGGAACTACGAAGTCACGATGGGCTTCCCGCTCAAGGACCTCCTCTACGACATGGCGGGGCTGCGACCCGGTCGCACCCTGAAGGCGTGCCAGCCGGGCGGCTCGTCCGTGCCGATCCTGAACCGCGAGGAGTCCGAGGCCTGCCTGCTCGACTACGAGGGCTGCGTGGCCCAGGGGACCATGCTCGGCTCGGGCGGCCTGATCGTGTTCGACGACAGTGCCG
Source organism: Gemmatimonadales bacterium (assembly GCA_036398175.1). Taxonomy (GTDB): domain Bacteria; phylum Gemmatimonadota; class Gemmatimonadetes; order Gemmatimonadales; family GWC2-71-9; genus JAOTWJ01. The sequence goes on along the minus strand of DASWHL010000038.1, from coordinate 17,282 downwards.
ACATGGTCTACCAGATCATGCGGCTGGCCCGGTTCTACGCCCACGAGTCCTGCGCGCAGTGCACGCAGTGCCGCGAGGGCACCGGCTGGACCGTGCGCATCCTCGAGCGGATCCTGTCGGGGAAGGGCGCCATGAGCGACCTCGACCTGCTGCTCGACGTCGGCGAGCAGATGACCGGGACGACGATCTGCGTGCTGAGCGACTCGTGCGCGGTGCCGGTGGTGAGCGGCATCCGGAAGTTCCGGGGCGAATTCGAGGCGTACATCACCGGGGCGCGGAAGCCCGCGCTCGCGGTCGCGTAGGGGAACCATGGCTGAATCGGTACCGCAGGTCACACTGACCATCGAAGGCGCTCCGGTCACCGTGCCGAAGGGCACGACGATCCTCGAGGCGGCCAAACAGGCCGGCGTCCTGATCCCGCACTACTGCTACCATCCCGGGCTGCCCGTGGCCGGCGTCTGCCGGATGTGCCTGGTGCAGATCGAGGGGCTCCCGAAGCTGCAGATCGCCTGCGCCACGCCGGTTGCCGAGGGGCAGGTGGTCAATGTCTTCCAGCCGGACGCGGTCGAGGCCCGCAAGGGGGTGCTCGAGTTCCTGCTGATTCACCACCCCCTGGATTGCCCGATCTGCGACCAGGCCGGGGAGTGCGAGCTGCAGGACTACGTGTTCCGCGAGGGGCGGGCGCAAACCCGGTACACGCCGACGTTTGCCAAGCGCTTCAATCCGGTGGAGACCTTCGGGCCCGACGTGCTGTACGTGCCCAACCGCTGCATCCTGTGCACGCGGTGCGTGCGGTTCATGGAGCACGCGGCCGACGACGCGGTGCTCAACGTCAGCGAGCGCGGCGACCGCGCCCTCATCGGGGTGCATCCGGACCGGCAGCTCGATCACCCGTGGGCGGGCAACGTGGTGGACCTCTGCCCGGTGGGATCGCTCATCTCCCGCGATTTCCTGCACAAGGCGCGGGCGTGGGAGCTGGACAAGACCGCCAGCATCTGCACCGGCTGCTCGCAGGGCTGCAACATCGGGATCGAGACCCGCCAGAACACGGTGGTCCGGCTGCGTCCGCGGCCGAACGATGCGGTGAACCGGTACTTCATGTGCGACCACGGACGGCTCGCGTACCGCTGGATGAACCGGGGCGACCGGATCGAGGCGCCGCTGGTCCGGCAGGACGGCGCCCTGGTGGCCGCCGACTGGGACGAGGCGGTGCGCCAGGCCGCGGAGCTGCTTGCCGGGGCGGGCGGCGACGTCGTGGTGCTCGCGTCGCCCCGGGCGTCCACGGAGGCACTGTTCCTGGCGCGGGCGGTGGCGGGCGCCGGGTTCCGGGGAGCGTTCCGCGTGGAGCGGGTGTCGGAGGAGCATCCACTTCCCGGCGTTCACGATCTGGCGCTCCGTGGCGAACGCGCGCCGAACGTGACGGGCGCGCTCGCGCTGGGGTACGCCGAACGCTTCGCCGACCAGGTCGCCGAGCTGCGCACGGCGAGCGTGGCGCTCCTGCTGGACGAGGCGCTGGACGGGGTCGCTCCCGAGGCCCTGGCGGCGGTGCCCCACGTCGTCTACGTGGGCACGGTGCTCCCGGACGCGGCGCGGGGAGCGGCGGTGGTGCTTCCCGTCACGACGGTGGCGGAGGAGGACGGGACGTTCGTGAATCGCGACGGGCGGGTGCAGCGCTACTTCCAGGCCCGGAGCGGGCCGGGGATGGCGCGCCCCGCGTGGTGGGCGCTGGGCGAGCTGCGGGCGGCCCTCGGACGCGGCGAGCCGCTGGGGAGCTGCGCCGAGGCCTTCGCGCTCCTGACGGACGAGGTCGCGGCGTTCGCGGGGCTGACCTATGCGGGGCTGGGGCTGCACGGCGCCGTGCTGGGCGCCCACGCCCCGGCGGGAGCGTCGGCGTGAGTCCGGAGCTGAAGGGGCTGCTGCTGGTTGCCAGCCTGAAGGTGCTTGGGCTGTTCGTCGCCCTGATGGTCGGGGTCATCATGATCGTCTGGGTCGAGCGACGCGGGAGCGCCCTGCTCCAGGACCGGCTCGGCCCGAACCGCGTGGGGCCACTGGGTCTGCTCCAGAACATCGCCGACGGCCTGAAGAACTTCATCAAGGAGGAGGTGGTGCCGGACGGCGCCGACAAGGTGCTCTTCCAGCTCGCGCCGCTCCTGTCGTTCATCCCCGCCTTCCTGATGTTCGCGGTCATCCCCTATGCGGCGCCGCTGCCCCCGTTCGACGTCACGCTGCCCCTGATCGGCCGGTTCGTCCACGAGACGCCGGTGGCCATGGTCGTGGCGGACCTGCCGGTGGGGTTCCTGTTCATCCTCGCGTTCAGCAGCCTCGCCGTGTACGGCATCACGCTGGCCGGCTGGGCGGCCAACTCCAAGTACGCCCTGCTCGGCGGCCTGCGGGCCAGCGCGCAGATGATCAGCTACGAGCTGGCCATCGGGCTAAGCCTCATCGTGGTGCTGCTCATCGCGGGCAACGTGCCCCTGGGCGAGGTCGTCGCCTTCCAGCAGCAGACCACCTGGTTCGTCTTCGCTGCCACGATCGCGTACATGGTCTTCCACGTGGGCGCCTTTGCGGAGACCAACCGCCTGCCGTTCGACCTGCCCGAGGCCGAAGCCGAGCTGGTCGCCGGGTACCATGCCGAATACTCGGCCATGAAGTACGCCATCTATCCGCTGTCGGAGTACGCCGCGCTGATCACCATGTCGGCCTTCATCACGACGCTGTTCTTCGGCGGCTGGGACATTCCGTTCACCCGGTGGGACGAGCAGGTCGCCTCGACCTGGTCCGTGGGCGCGGTCCTGCGCGTGGCGCTCACCAACCTGGTGTTCCTGCTCAAGACGTTCTTCTTCATCTGGGTGTTCGTCTGGGTCCGGTGGACGCTGCCGCGGTTCCGGTACGACCAGTTGATGTTCCTCGGCTGGAAGGTGCTCCTGCCCCTGTCGCTCGTGTACATCGTGATCATGGCCACCGCCGTCCTCGTGCTGGAGTCGGCCGGCGTGCCCCACGATACGCGCTACGGCCTGGCGCTGTTCCTGGTCAACATCCCGCTGGTGGCTGGGCTCGTCTGGGGGCTCGACCGGCGTCGGGTGCTCGCGGGCACGGCGCGCCGCGTGCGGGCGGAGGGGTGACATGGCGATCGGGGTGAAGGTGATGCGGCGGCCGGAGAGCGAAGTCAGCTACCTCCGGGCCACGCTCAAGGGAATGGCGCTCACGTTCAGTCACGTGTTCCGCCGCAAGGTGACGATGCAGTACCCGGAGCAGACGTCGCAGGAGGGGTTCTGGGCGCTGAACCCGCGGTGGCGCGGTACGCACCGGATGCTGACGGACGAGCAGGGGCGCGCCAAGTGCGTCGCCTGCGGCCTGTGCCCGCAGATCTGCCCCGCCAACTGCATCAAGCTCGTGCCCGGCGAGGACGAGGAGGGCCACCGCTACCCACTGATCTACGAGATTGACGAGTTCCGCTGCGTGTTCTGCGGCTACTGCCAGGAGGTGTGCCCGGAGGAGGCGATCCACGTAGGCGTGCACTACGAGAACGCCGAGTACGATCGCGAGCGGTTCGTATACGACCTCGAGCGCCTCTGCGCGCAGACCCATCCCGTGTCGACCCTGTGGGACCCCGCGGACCCGCGGGGAGAGTGACGGAACATGATCTCCCTGTTCTTCTGGGGCTTTGGCGGATTGGCCGTGGTCGCGGCGCTGCTCTGCGTCACGCGGAAGAGCGCCGTGGCCAGCGCGCTCTGGCTCGTGGTCACGATGTTCGCCCTGGCGGCCATCTACGTGCTGCTCGACGCCCAGTTCATCGCGGTGATCCAGATTCTGGTGTACGCCGGCGCCATCATGGTGCTGTTCCTGTTCGTCATCATGCTGCTTAACATGGGCCAGCGCGGTCCGACCGACATGCGGGGCTGGGTCGGCCGGGGGGTCGCGCTGCTGTTCGGCGCCGGCCTCGTGCTGCAGCTCGGCGTGCTCGTGCGCGTGATCCGCGCCGAGGGCTTCGCCAGCCAGACCGCCGCCTACCCGCTGCCGGCCGGTGAGCTGGCGCGCCTCCAGGAGGCGCGCGGCGCCGTCGGCATGCTCGCCGAACCGCTCTTCCGGCAGTACCTGATCCCGTTCGAGGTGACGTCCGTCCTGCTGCTGGCGGCCATCGTCGGGGCCGTGGTGCTTGCCAAGAGGAAGATCTAGATGCTGCTCGGACCCGCGCTCGGTCTCTCGGCGCTGCTCTTCGCCATCGGCGTCGGCGGCGTCCTGCTGCGCCGGAACGCCATCATCATCTTCATGTGCGTCGAGCTGATGCTCAACGCCGTGAACCTCTCGTTCGTCGCCCTCGCCCAGCAGTTCGGTCCGGAGGGACAGGTCATCGTGTTCTTCGTGATGGCCGTGGCCGCCGCCGAGGCCGCCGTGGGGCTGGCCGTCATCCTGGCCGTGTACCGGCACCAGGAGTCGGTCAACCTCCAGGACCTCAACCTCCTGCGCGGGTGAGCCTCCGATGATCGAGCTGGTCTGGCTGGCGGTGCTCCTCCCGTTCGTGGGGTTCCTGGCCAACGGGTGGCTCGCGTTCACGCGCCCGCGGGCCACCGCCGCCGTGTCCGCGATCGGGGTCGGGGTCCTGGTGGCGGCCTTCGCCGTGGCCGTGGCGGTGGCCCTGACCTATGCCGGCGCGCACGGCCACGAGGCCGTGCTCGTGCCGCTGTGGGCCTGGCTCCCGTTCGGCGGCCTGGACGTGGGGGTCACCCTCCAGGTGGACCAGCTCTCCCTGGCCATGCTGGTGATGGTGACCGGCGTCGGGATGCTGATCCACATCTTCAGCGTGGGCTACATGCGGGAGGATCCGGGCTACGCGCGCTATTTCGCGTATCTCAACCTCTTCGTGTTCTTCATGCTCGTGCTCGTGCTGGGCGCGAACTTCCCGATCCTGTTCGTCGGCTGGGAAGGCGTGGGCCTCTGCAGCTACCTGCTGATCGGGTTCTGGTACAAGGAGAAGGTCAACGCCGACGCGGGCAAGAAGGCCTTCCTGATGAACCGCATCGGGGATGCCGGCTACCTGGTCGCCATGTTCTGGATGTTCCAGGTCACGGGATCGCTGGCGTTCGCCGACGTGTTCGAGGCGGCGCCCCGGCTGCTCCCGGTGGGCGGTCCGACGATCACGGCCATCACGCTGCTCCTCTTCCTGGCGTGCACCGGCAAGTCGGCCCAGATCCCGCTCTACACGTGGCTCCCGGACGCCATGGCCGGCCCGACGCCGGTCTCCGCCCTGATCCACGCGGCGACGATGGTCACGGCCGGCGTCTACCTGGTGGCGCGGACCAACGTGCTGTTCGCCATGGCCCCCGTCTCGAGCGCCGTCGTCGCGGGCGTCGGCGCGCTGACCGCGCTCTGGGCGGCGTCCATCGCGCTCAAGCAGTGGGACATCAAGAAGGTCCTTGCCTATTCCACGGTCTCGCAGCTGGGATACATGTTTCTGGGCGTCGGGGTCGGTGCGATCGCGTCGGGCATCTTCCACCTCATGACGCACGCCTTCTTCAAGGCGCTGCTCTTCCTCGGCTCGGGCAGCGTGATCCACGCGCTGCACCACGCGTATCACCATACGCACGGCCACGCGGACGCCCAGGACATGCGCAACATGGGCGGCCTGCGGCACTGGATGCCGTGGACGGCCGGCGTGATGTGGGTGGCGACGTTCGCGATCGCGGGCGTCCCGGGCTTCTCCGGGTTCTTCTCCAAGGACGAGATCCTGGCGATGGCGTTCGCCAAGGGCCACGAGCACCCGCTGTTCTACGTCCTCTGGGTGGTCGGGACCGTCGCGGCCCTGATGACCGCGTTCTACATGACGCGGATGATGCTCTATACGTTCCACGGGCCGAATCGGACCGGGAACCGGGAGCAGGGCCACCTCCATGAGGCCCCGTGGGTCATGACGGGACCGCTGGTGGTGCTCGCGGTGCTGGCCGCGCTCGGCGGCCTGCTCAACCTCCCGCATGTGCTGCCGGGGGCCGCGTGGTTCCATCACTGGCTCGAGCCTGTGACCACGGCCGGCGATTTCTTCAAGCCGGAGCTGCACCTCGGTACCGGCACGGAATGGCTGCTGCTCGGTCTGGCCACGCTGATCGCCGCCGCGGGCATGCTCGGCGCGTGGCGGCTGCTGCGGCCGGAGGCGCTGCCGCCGGCGGCCGACGCCGCCGAGGAGACGGGGCTGGCCAGAATCCTCCACCGCAAGTGGTACGTGGACGAGATCTACGACGCCGTCGTCGTGCGGCCGCTCGTGTGGCTCTCCGAAACGTTCCTGTGGAAGGGCGTGGACGCGGGGGTGATTGACGGCGCCGGTGTGAACGGCGCCGCCCGGATCGCCCGCGGGATCGGCGCCATCGGCTCCTGGCTCCAGACGGGCCAGGTCGGCACCTACGTGTTCTTCTTCGTGGTCGGCGTGCTGATCCTCCTGCGCGCCGTCACGCGAGCCTGAGATGCGAGACCTCCTGATGGGAATCGGCTACGGGCAGTGGGTGCTCAACGCGCTGCTCGTTCTCCCCCTGGCCGGGGCGCTCGCGGTCCTTGCCGTACCCGCCGCCCGCGGCAAGCACGTGGCGCTCGCGGTGACGCTCGCGGAGTTTCTCGTGTCCGTGGGCCTGTGGTGGGCCTACGATCCGGGCCTCTCGACCATGCAGTTCGTGTTCTGGGCGGCGTGGATCCCGGCGTTCGGGATTTCCTACCACGTGGCGCTGGACGGGATCTCGCTGTTCATGGTGCTCCTCACCACGTTCACCATGCCGCTCGCCGTGCTCGGCAGCTTCAACTACATCAAGGAGCGGGAGCGCGGCTTCTACGCCCTGATGCTGGTGCTCACCACCGGCATGCTCGGCGTGTTCGTGGCCGTGGACCTGTTCCTCTTCTACGTGTTCTGGGAAGTCATGCTGATCCCGATGTACTTCATCATCGGGGTCTGGGGCGGCGGCCGACGCCTGTACGCGGCCATCAAGTTCTTCCTCTACACGTTCGTGGGGTCGCTCCTCATGCTGGTGGCGATCCTGGTCATGTATTCCGTGGTGGGCCGCGAGACGGGCACGTACTCGTTCGACTACGCCTGGCTGCTCGAGCAGGCCGGCATCCTGCGCCCGATGGGGCTCTGGCTGTTCCTGGCGTTCGCGCTCGCGTTTGCCATCAAGGTGCCGATCTTCCCGTTTCACACGTGGCTTCCGGACGCGCACGTCGAGGCGCCGACCGCGGGCTCCGTGGTCCTGGCGGGGATTCTGCTCAAGATGGGCACGTACGGATTCCTGCGGTTCGCGGTCCCGTTCTTCCCGGAGGCCGCCTTCGACCCGCGAGTGGTCACGGTCGTCGTGACGCTGGCGGTCGTCGGGATCATCTACGGGGCGCTCGTCGCGATGGTGCAGCCGGATTTCAAGAAGCTCATTGCGTACTCGTCCGTGAGCCACCTGGGTTTCGTCATGCTGGGGATCTGGGCCCTGACCTCGCACAGCGTGGCCGGCGCCCTTATCATCATGATCAACCACGGCATCTCCACGGGAGCGCTGTTCCTCCTGGTCGGCATGATGTACGAGCGGCGGCACAGCCGGATGATCGCGGACTACGGCGGGCTGGCGGCGGTCATGCCGGCGTTCGCGGCGGTGCTCACCCTCGTGTCCCTCTCGTCCATCGGGTTGCCGGGGACGAATGGGTTCGTCGGCGAGTTCCTGGTGCTGCTGGGCGCGTTCCAGACGCACCCGTGGGCGGCGGCCGTCGCCACGACGGGCGTGATCTTCGCGGCGGCCTACCTGCTCGGGGCCCTGCAGCGCATCATCTACCAGCGGCTGGACCAGCCGGAGAACGAGGGGCTGAAGGACCTCACGCCGCGCGAGTATGCCATCGTCGTGCCGCTCATCGTCATGATCCTGTGGATCGGCGTGTACCCCAAGCCGTTCCTCAATCGCATCGAGGCGTCGGTGGAGTATTTCGTGGAGCGGAGCGCGCGCGGGCCCATACGGCCCGCGGACGTCGGCCGCGCGGGGGTGGTGGGGGAGGGAGCCGTCCATGCCGATTGACCTGTCCACTCCGGCCGGCGTCACGCTCGCGCTCCTGCCGGAGATCGTTCTGACGGTCTGGGCCCTGGGGCTCCTCCTGTTCATCGGGTGGCGCCACGACGATCCGAACGCTCAGCGCCACGTCGGGTGGTGGACGCTCGCCGGCCTGGTGGCGGCGCTGGCGGCCGTGGCGTGGCTCTGGGGGCGCGGGGCCGTCCCGGACGGTTTGCCGCTCATGCTCGCCCTGGACGGGTTCCGCTGGGCCACCGCCACCGTGTTCCTGCTGGGTGCGATCGCGGCCACGGTCCTCGCCATCGGCTATCTGGGCCGGGAACGGATCCTGGCGCCCGAGTTCTACCCGTTGCTCCTCTTCGCGACGATCGGGATGCTCCTCATGGGAGGCGCCGCCGACCTCATCATGGTGTTCCTGGGGCTCGAGCTGATGTCGCTGGCCGCGTATGTGCTGGCGGGGATCCGGCGCCGCAGCCCGTCGTCCGCCGAGGCGGCCCTCAAGTACTTCCTGCTGGGCGCGTTTGCCTCAGGCTTCCTGCTCTACGGCATCGCCCTGGTGTACGGGGCCACCGGCACCACCAACCTCTACACGATCGCGTTCCAGGTGGCCGACGGCACCGTGGCAACCCGGCCGATGCTGGGGATGGGGATCGCCCTCCTGCTCGTGGGTTTCGGCTTCAAGGTCTCGGCCGTCCCGTTCCACATGTGGGCGCCTGACGTATACGACGGGGCCCCCACGCCGGTCACGGCGTTCATGGCCGCCGCGGTCAAGGCCGCAGGGTTCGCGGCGCTCGTGCGGGTGGCGCTGGTGGCGTTCCCGGATGCCTCCGCGGTCTGGCAGACCACGGTGTGGTGGCTCGCCGCCCTCACGATGGGCGTCGGCAACCTGGTCGCGCTTGCCCAGCGGCGGCTCAAACGGATGCTCGCCTACAGCTCGATCGCGCACGCGGGCTACCTCCTCGTCGCCGTCGCGGTGGCGACGCCCGACGGCGGCGGGGCCTTCGTCTTCTACGCCCTGGTCTACACCGCCATGACCATGGGCGCCTTTGCCGTCCTTGCGGCGGTGGGACGGGACGGGGAAAGCGACGTGCTGGTGGACGACCTCGATGGCCTGGCGGCACGGCGCCCCTGGGTGGCGTTCGCGATGACCGTCTTCATGCTCTCGCTGCTCGGCTTTCCCGGGACCGCGGGATTCATCGGCAAGTGGCTGATCCTGACGTCGGCGGTTGACGCGGGGCAGGCGACCCTGGCCGTGGTGCTGGTGCTCGCGAGCGTCGTGTCCGCGGGCTATTACCTGCCGGTCGTGATGGCCATGTACATGAAGCCCGCGACCGACGAGGCCGTGGCCGATCGGACGATCCTGATCGGTGGGGCGCGCGCGGTGGTTGCCACGGCGGTAGTCGTCCTGCTGCTGCTCGGGGTCTGGCCCAACCGCGCCCTCGACGTCGCGCGTTCCTCCGGCCGCGACCTGGCGCCGACGGCCGGCGTCGTCGTCGGGGTGCCCCGGTAACGGACCGCCATGCGCATCCCCGCCGGGGTCTTCCGCCAGTACGACATCCGCGGTCTCGTGGACGTCGAGCTGTCCCCCGAGGTCGCGCACGCCATCGGCCGCGCGCACGCCACGTTCACGCGGGCCAAGCTCGGCGCCACACCGCGCCTTGCGGTGGGCCGCGACAACCGGCCCTCCGGCGAGCGGCTTTCCCGCGCGGTGCGGGACGGCATCGTGCGCGCGGGCGGGACCGCCGTGGACGTGGGGCTCCTGCCGACGCCGGCCCTCTACCTTGCCGTCCACGAGCTGGACGTGAACGGCGGGATCCAGGTCACCGGATCCCACAACCCGCCGGAGTTCAACGGCTTCAAGTTGCTCTGCGGCGAGGACACGCTGCACGGCGACGAGATCCAGCAGCTCGCGCAACGCATCCTGGACGACCGCCTGGACACGGGCGACGGTGCCCTCGAGGTGGACGGCTCGGTCCTCGACCGCTACGCCGACGCCATCGTGTCCCGGAACGGACCGCTCGCGCGTCCCGTGAAGGTGGTGGTGGACTGCGGCAACGGCGTCGCGAGCGTGTGCGCCGAGCGGATCCTCACCCGGCTGGGGGCGCAGGTGGTGCCGCTGTTCTGCGACTCCGACGGCACGTTCCCCAACCACCATCCGGATCCGACGGTGATGGAGAACCTGCGCGACCTCCAGGAGGCCGTCCGGCGGACCGGCGCCGAGCTGGGAATCGCGTTCGACGGCGACGGCGACCGGATCGGCGCCGTGGACGAGCAGGGCGGGGTCGTGTTCGGCGATCAGCTCCTGATCCTGTTCGGCCGCGACCTCGTGCACCGCGCCGGGACCGGTCACCCGGTGATCTTCGACGTCAAGTGCTCGAACGTGCTGCGCGACCAGCTGGCGGCGGCCGGGCTCGAACCCGTGATCTGGAAGACGGGGCACTCGCTCATCAAGGCCAAGATGAAGGCCGCCGGCGCCCCGCTGGCGGGCGAGATGAGCGGCCACATCTTCTTCGGCGGCGACTACCACGGCTTCGACGACGCCCTGTTCGCCGCCGCGCGCCTCCTCGCGTTCGTGGCGCGCGAGGGTGGGCCGCTGTCCCGGCACCTGACCGGGCTGCCGCGCACGTGGGCTACGCCCGAGATCCGGGTGGACTGCCCCGACGAGCGGAAGTTCGCCGTGGTGGACGCGGCCACCCGGCACTTCGGCAGCCGCTACGAGACGCTGGCCCTGGACGGCGTGCGCATTTCGTTCGCGAAGGGGTGGGGCCTGCTGCGCGCCTCGAACACGCAGCCCGTCCTGGTGATGCGGTTCGAAGCGACCTCGGAGGCCGACCTCGCGGCATACCGCGGGGAAGTCGAGGACTGGCTCCGGGGGCAGGGTATCAGCCCGTAGGGCATGCGCGGGACCTGGTGGAAGCCTGCCCTGGTCGCGGCCGTCGCCGCGCTGTTCGGCGCGCGCTGGCTCGCCGAGTTCACCGCCGATCGCCTCTGGGCCGATGCCCTGGGCGTCGCCGAGTCCCACACCGACATCGCCCTGCTCAGAATGGCGCTCGGCCTCGGCGCCTTCGCGATCGCGGCGGCGTGGTACACCGGGAACCTGCTGCTGCTCTACCGGCAGATCGGCGCGGTCCAGGTCCCCCGCCAGGTGGGCAACCTCGAGATCGTCGAACACGTGCCCCGGCGCTATCTCCTGATCGGCGCGGTCCTCACGGGCGCGGGCCTCGGGTTCGTGAGCAGCCTGGGAGCGGGTGAGCATTGGATCAGCCGGGCACTGTCCGGCGCGGGCGCGCCGCTCGGGATCACGGACCCCGTGCTCGAACGCGATTTCGGCTATTACCTCTTCGAGCTGCCGTGGGTCCGGGCCCTGCACGCCTACGCGCTGTGGCTGGCCGGGATCGCCCTCGTCCTCCTCGCGTTGCTCTACGCGGCCATCGGCGCCATCCGGCGGGAGGAGCGCCGGTTCGTCTTCCTCCCGTTCGCGCGCTGGCATCTGGCGGCGCTGTCCGGGACGCTCGCCGTCGTCCTGGCCTGGGGCTATTCCCTCGAGCCGGCCGAGTTGGTGGCGGGGCTCCATGACGTGCCCTTCGACCGCCTGCTGCTCGACGTCCGTATTCCGTCGGCCCTCGTCCTCACGGTGCTGGCGGTCGGGGTGGCGACGGCGTCGCTCGGGTGGATGCGGGTGGATCGCGCGCGCATCCCGGCCATCGCGTGGGCGGTGTTGTTCGGCGCCTCGTTCCTGGCGCATTTCGTGGTGCCGTCCGCGGTCGCGGGCGGCCGCAGCCCGGAGGAACGCGCCGACCCGGACCTGGCGGTGGCGCAGCACGACGCCTCGCGCCGGGCCCTGGGCGCCTCCGTGGACACCATCCTCGTTCCGCTCGCCGTCCCGGATCCCCGGTTTCCGGAGCGCCACGAACGGGAGCTGGCCGACGCACCGGTCTGGGACGCGTTCGTGTTGACCGAGGTTCTCAATCGCGTCGCGCGACCGTCCCTTCCGGACCCACGCGCGTTCGGCCGTTTCTTTGCCGCGGATCTCACGCTGCTCGGCGGCGGCTCTCGGCGGCCGATTGCCGCCTTCCTCGCCGTGCGGGAGCCCGATCCCGGGGCCGTGGCGGGCCGTTCGGCTGCGGGAGTCGGGGCCGTGGCCGTGCACGCCTCGCGCGTGGCCGCCGGGGGCTTGCCGCTGTTCCTGCCGGACGTCACCCGACCCGACTCCGCGGTGAGTCGGCCGGTTGACGTTTCGCTCGCGGACGCGGATCACTGGTTCACGCCGGGCGCGTCCGGGCACACGCTGGTGCCCGGGGATGGCGGACCCCTGGGCGTTCGTCTGGCCTCGCCCGGCCGGCGCATCGCACTGGCCTGGGCGCTCCAGGCGCCGTCGCTGCTCTCGGGGCGGCGCGCGCCGGCGGGCTCGCTGGTCGTGGCCGAACGGGCCGTGGCGGCCCGGTTGGCCCGGTATGCGCCCTTCGCGCGTTTCGGCGCCGCATGGCCCACCGTGCTCGGTGGGCGTCTGGTCTGGGTCGCGTGGGGCTACGTGGCTGCGGAGGCCTACCCATTGGGAACCGCGGTGGTCTGGCGCGGGGAGCGCGTGCGCTACCTCCAGGCGGGGCTCGTCGGTACCGTGGACGCCGGCACGGGGATGGTCCGGGTCTACCTCGCGCCGGACGCGGATCCGGTCAGCCGCGCGTGGCAGCGCATGCTGTCCGATCTCGTCCTGCCCGTTGCCGCGATGCCGGCCGGACTGCGCCCCTATCTCCGGTATCCGGACGAGTTGTTCACGGCCCAACTGCAGGTGATCCGGGCCGCGGCGGGACGGGCCCGGCCCGCGGAGCCATACTGGTGGGCGGGACCGTCGGTCGGGGATTCGACGGTGCGCCTTCGAGTGCGGGCCGTGGACGAAGTGCACGTCGAGGCGCGGGTGGCGGCGGTCCTCGAGGGGGTCGTCGTGGACGGGACTCCGGTGCTGCGGGTGCTGCGCTATCCCGAGCCGTTCACGCTGACGGGCCCGTCGGCGCTGGAGCGCGGCTTCGCAGGCGCGGCGCCGAGCGGCGCGGCGGTGGGCGGGCGTCTCCGGATTCTGCCGTTCGAGGACGGCGCGGTGGCCGTGCAGACGTTCTACGCGGACAGCGGGACCATCACGGGGCTGGTGGCGGGATGGCGCGGAGCGATCGGCGCCGGCGGCACCATGCGGGAAGCGCTGCGTGGGATCGGGCCCACCGCCAGGACGCCCTCCGGCGCCGGCTCGCCCGCCGTCTCGCTGGAGGCTGCCCGCGAGTGGTTCGAACGGCTCGATCGGGCGCGCGCCACCGGCGATTGGGAGGCGTTCGGCGAAGCGTGGCTCGGGCTGCGCGCCGCGCTGGGGCTGGGCGACGCGTCGCCCATCCATCGCGTTGATCCGCCGATGGCGAGGGACTAGCGTGACGCGCCCCACGACGGTCTCCGGAACCATCGTGATCGCCCTCGGGGGCAACGCGCTCCAGCCGCCCGGCGAACGCGTGACGATCCACGATCAGTTCCGCCACACCCGCGAGTCGCTCGCGGCGGTGGTGGGCCTGGCCCGGGACGGCTGGCACATCGCGCTCGTCCACGGGAACGGCCCGCAGGTCGGTGATGCGCTCGACCGCAACGAGCTGGCGCGGGATCGCGTCGAGCCGCTGCCGCTGGGCGTTCTCGTGTCGGCCACCGCCGGGTGGATCGGGTACATGGTGCAGCAGAGCCTGCAGAACGCCCTGGAACGCGCCGGCGTGCCCCGACAGGTGCTCACGGCCATCACCCAGACCGAGGTGGTGGAATCCGCGGCCGAGCTGGAACCCGTCAAACCCATCGGCCATGTCCTCCACGAGGGGGAGCTGGAACGGTACCGCGCGGCGGGCGTGCCGGTGGGACGGGACGGCGCGGAACGCTGGCGGCGGCTGGCGCCCAGCCCGACGCCGGTGGACGTGGTGGAGTGGCCGGCCGTGCGCCAGCTCGTGGCCGAGGGGAAGATCGTGGTGGCGGCCGGCGGCGGCGGATCGCCCGTGTACCGGCACGCCACGTTGGGGTGGGAGGGAGTGGACGCGGTGGTGGACAAGGATCGGGTGGCGGCCATCCTCGGCAGCCGGCTGGGGGCCGACACGCTGCTGATCCTGACCGACGTGGACGCCGTCTACGCGGAGTGGGGCACGCCGGCGCAGCGGCCGTTGCGACGCCTGTCGGCCCGTGAGGCCGAGGCGCTGCTGGCGGGGGAGGGGTTGGGCAAGGGAAGCATGCGGCCCAAGGTAGAGGCCGCAGTGAATTTCGTGCGCGCCGGCGGAGCGCGGGCCGTGATCGCCCATCTGGGCGACGGGCCGGCTGCCCTGCGCGGTGAGACGGGAACGACGATTCTAGGAGATGAACGGTGAACCTGCATGAATACCAGGCACGGGCGCTGCTCAAGGCGGCGGGGATCCCCGTACCGGACGGGGACGTGGCGCGGACGCCCGCGGAGGTGGAGACGATCGCCACGCGGCTGGGTGGGGGGGTGGTGGTCAAGGCCCAGGTGCACGCGGGCGGGCGGGGGAAGGCGGGAGGCGTCAAGCTCGCCAGGACGCCCGCCGAGGCGCGGGGGCACGCCGAGAAGATCCTCGGCATGACCATCAAGGGTCTCACCGTCGAGCGGGTGCTCGTCGTGCCGGCGGCGGACATCGCCACCGAGAGCTACGCCGGCATCATTCTCGACCGTGCGACGCAGCGCCCGGTCGTCATGGTGAGTCCCGCGGGCGGCGTGGACATCGAGGAAGTCGCGGCCAAGACGCCGGAGAAGATCCTCAAGCTCGGCGTGGATCCGCGGTTCGGGCTCCTGACGCATCAGGCCATGCAGCTGGGGTTCTTCCTGTATCGCGACCTGGCGCCGGTCCGGGCGGCGGCCACGATCCTCCAGCAGCTCTACCAGGCGTTCATGGACGCCGGCGGGTCGCTCGCGGAGATCAATCCGCTCGTGACGACGGCGGACGGCAAGGTCGTCGCGCTCGATGCCAAGTTCGTCGTGGACGACAACGAGCTCGACCGCCGGCCCGCCATCGCGGCGCTGCGGGACGTCAGTGCCGAGAATCCCAAGGAAGTGAAAGCGCGGGAGGCCGGGCTGTCGTTCATCAAGCTCGACGGCAACGTCGGTTGTTGCGTCAACGGCGCCGGGCTCGCCATGGCCACCATGGATCTCGTCAAATACTACGGCGGGGAGCCGGCCAACTTCCTCGACATCGGCGGCAGCAGCAATCCGGACAAGGTCGTGACGGCGCTCGAGATCATCACCGCCGACCCGAGTGTGAAGGCCATCCTGTTCAACATCTTCGGCGGCATTACGCGGTGCGATGACGTGGCGAAGGGCATCGTCACGGCCACCGGCCGGCTGAAGCTCGCGGTGCCGATGGTCATCCGGCTGACCGGCACGAACGAGGAGCTGGCCGTGCAGATCCTGGAGCAGGCGGGATTCAGCGCGCTCACGGACATGGACGAGGCGGTGGAGCGGGCCGTGGAGCTCGCGGGGAGGGCGGCATGAGCATCTTCATTGATCGGGACACGCGGCTCGTGGTGCAGGGCATCACGGGCCGGGACGGCTCGTTCCACGCGCGGCAGATGCTGGAGTACGGCACCAGCGTCGTGGCCGGCGTGACGCCCGGCAAGGGCGGGCAGACGTTCGAGGAGCGGGTCCCCGTGTTCAATACGGTGGCCGAAGCCGTGGCGGCCACGCAGGCCAACACGGCGGTGATCTACGTGCCGGCGCGGTTTGCGGCCGACGCGGTGTACGAGGCGGCGGACGCCGGCGTGGGCCTCGTGGTCTGCATTTCGGAAGGGGTGCCGGTGCTGGACATGACACGGGTCATGCCGTATCTCCGGGAGCGGGGAGCGCGGCTGATCGGCCCCAACTGCCCGGGCGCCATCTCGCCGGGCAAGGCCAAGGTCGGCATCATTCCGGGCCGGATCTGTCGGGAAGGGAACGTGGGCGTGGTGTCCCGCAGCGGGACCCTGACCTACGAGGTCGTGCACCAGCTGACGCGCGCCGGATACGGCCAGTCCACGTGCGTGGGGATCGGGGGCGATCCCATCATCGGTACGAACTTCATGGACTGCCTCGAGGCGTTCGAGCGGGACCCGGAGACCGTCGGGATCGTCATGATCGGGGAGATCGGGGGGACGGACGAACAGCAGGCGGCGGAGTATGCGCAAGCGCACGTCACGAAACCCATCGTCGGATTCATCGCGGGCCAGACGGCGCCGCCGGGCCGGCGGATGGGGCACGCGGGCGCGATCATCTCGGGCGCGAGCGGCACAGCGGCCGAGAAGATGGCGGCCTTCGAGCGCGCGGGCGTGTCGGTGATGAAACGGCCGGCGGACGTGGTCCCCCTCCTGCGCGAGCGGCGCGTCACCGCGTGAGACTGCCCGACCTGCTCGCGGCGGATCGCATCGTCCTCGGCGCGCCGGGGGAAACGGTGCGCGACGTCGCCCGGGTGCTCGTGCACGCGATCATCGCGTCGGGGCGCGCGCACGACCCGGACCGCCTGGAGGATCTGCTCGCCGAGGCGCTGCCCAGCGAGGCCGTGACGGTCGGCCAGCAGGCGTTCCTGCTGCACTTCCGCACCGACGCGGTGGACGGGGTGGTGGGTGCCCTGGCCGTCACGGCGGCGCCCGTGCACCGACAGCACGATCCCGGGAAGGCCTCGCGCGTCGTGGCGCTGCTGCTGGCGCCGGCGCGCGAGGGGGCGATGTATCTCCGGGTGCTGGCGGCCTTCGCCCGCGCGCTCGCGCGCGACGAGGTGATCGCGGCGCTCGAGGCGGCCCGGTCGGCCGACGACGTGCTGCGGGCCGAGCCCCTGGCGGCCGTGGAGGTGCCCGATGAGCCGCTGGTGCGGGATCTCCTGGGGCGACGCCCGGTCACGGTGGCGCCGGACACGTCGCTCGTGGAGGCGGCGCGGCTCATGGTGCGCCACGGCGTCGCGGCACTGCCGGTGGTGTCCGGGGAAAACGAGATGCTCGGCCTGGTGAGCCACGGTGAGATCCTGCGGCACCTGCTCCCGCGGCACGCCGGCCGGACCACGGGCGAGCACGCCGCGGCGGGCGCGCAGGCGCGGCTCTCGACCAGCCTGGTACGGGAGGTCGCGGTGCGCGACGTGATGGATCGCAGCGTCCTGTGCCTGTCGGAGGAGCAGTCGCTCACCGAGGCGGCCACGCTGATGGTGCAGAAGAAGCTCGAGCGGGTCCCGGTCGTCCGCGAAGGGGCGCTGGTGGGCCTGCTGACCCGGGAGGACCTCG
>DASWHL010000037.1:0-158551 GCA_036398175.1 Gemmatimonadales bacterium | reverse complement strand
GCAGGTCGTTCTCGGTCCGGGCCAAAGCGGGCTCGAGCACGCCGTCGTCGTTCGGCGTGAGAATCGGCCGATCCGTGACGGGGTCGCGCCGGTCGTCGGTTTCCTGCGCCGCATATTGGCCCACGAACCGCACGAAAATGGACCGTGAGAGCTGGTATTCCAGCTTGAGTCGGGGGATGTGCGCGGTGGACAGGCGGGTGCCGTCGCGCTCCCGGGTGAGCCGCGAGTAGACGTAGCGCCCCTCGATCCGGAGCTGGTCGGTGGGCCGCCAGGTGACGCCGGCGTTGCCGGACAGGCCACTGGCGGCCGCGGGCTCGAAGAACGCCGCCATCGTGCCAACGGTCAAGGACGCGCTGGCGGTCAGGGCTCCCTGGGGCGTGTTGCCGCTCACGTTTACCTGCCGGAGATTCGTGAGTCGGTCCGGCAGCGTGAACGGCACCGTGTCCGCCCCCGCATCCACGAAATAGTCGGCGTAGTCATCGGGCTCGAACCGTACGGTGGACCACTGGGGCGTGATCCGCGCGCCCCAGCCGTTCCGGATCGTGAAGAAGCTCGTGACACCCGCCTGGCTCTCCAGGATGCCGCCGCCGTCGAAGAACGCGTCGTAGTCCCAGAGGCCTTCCAGTCGGACGAAATTGGTCCACTGCTCGATGAGGGCCCCCGGCCCGCCGTAGAACGAGAATCGGTTCGTGATGCTCGGCGTCACGACGTCGGTGCGCGGCACGAAGCCCACGTCCGTCCGGAACCCCGGCGCGATGCCTTGAATCCGATAGTGGAAGCCGAACGAGCGGCCCGTGCGATCCACCGTCGCCTCCCACAGCGGCGCGGCTACCGTGCCGTCCCCGCCGGTCCAGCTGTTGGCGCCCTGCACTTCGAGGTAGTAGAGCCGGGCGAACACGATACGCACGTCGCCCCCGATCACCCGGTTGAACGCGCCGTTCTCGATCCGATCCGTGTACGCGAGCCCTACGGTGGACTGGTCCCCGAGGTCGCGGCGGAGCCGCAGCGCGTT
Organism: Gemmatimonadales bacterium; assembly: GCA_036398175.1. Lineage (GTDB taxonomy): Bacteria > Gemmatimonadota > Gemmatimonadetes > Gemmatimonadales > GWC2-71-9 > JAOTWJ01. The sequence continues at coordinate 157,539 of DASWHL010000037.1, read as the reverse complement.
GACGACGGGGTAATCCTCCCCTGTGGCCGAGACCCGCTTGTCGTCCACGGCGGAGAGCAGGGCCACGCTCGTTCCGGCCACCTTGCCGGTGAGCTTGAGGCCGCCCAGCGGCTCCGCGATCCGCCGCGTGTAGATGAGCGAGTTGGGCGTGTTGAACAGCTCGATCCCCTCGAGGAAGAACGGTCGCTTCTCGGGAAAGAAGAGGGCGAACCGCTCGTTCACGGTGACCTGGGCCACGTCCGCCTCGACCTGCGAGAAGTCCGGATTGACGGTCGCGTCGAGGGTGAGGTTCGAGGTGATGCCCCACGAGGCGTTGAGGCCCACCTCGGGCGTCGCGTCGTACGCCCAGGTGCCCAGCGAGTCGGGGGTGCCCTCCAGGCGCCCGGTGGTGAACGGGTTCAGGCTCAGCACGAGGCCACGGCTCAAGCCGGTCAGCCCTTCCAGCGTGCCGGATTGGGTCAGGAAGGACGCGCTCGCGCGGACGGCGGGCGTCCAGGTGTCCTGATAGGCCGAGTGCTGGACTTTGCGGATGATGTTGATGGACCAGGCCTGGGGATCCGTGCCGGGAAAGCGCAGGCTCCGGAAGGGGATCCGTACCTCCACCTCGTAGCCCGTAGGCGTGATGCGGCCGCGCGACTCGAACGTGAAATCGGGGTTCATGTCCACGTTCTCGAACCGGCCGCTGAAGTCGCCGCCACGGCCGCCGGCGCTCCCGAAGCCGCCTTCGGTGCGGATGCCGTCGGCCTGGACGCCGAGCGGGTTCACGCCAACGACGTAGGCACGGCGCCGGTCGTTGAAGGTGTCGAGCAGGATCTGCACGTAGTCGTCGGTGTCAATCTTGTCGCGGTCGGCGAGCGTCGCGCGGATGTCGCCGTGGCGCTCGTGGGCGCGGATCCCGAAGTAGATGGCGTGCGCGGTGTACCAGACGAGGACCTCGGTCGAGTCCTCGGCGGGGCGGCCGTCTACGGGCTGGTACTGGGAGAAGCCGGTGAGCAGGGCCGCCGAGCGCCAGACCGACTCGTCGAGGCTGCCGTCGATGGTTACGGCGGCGTCGAGGCGGGGGATGGCGACGGCCCGGTCACCGGTGCGGCCGTGGTACACGGCCGGCTGGGCGGTGAGGGCTGCTGTCCAGCCCGTCAGCAGTGCGAGGCAAAAGGGGAGGCGGCGCATGGCGGCCGAAATGTAGCGCCGGGGCACGGGGAGCTGAGAGGACGTGTCCGGTGGCCTCGGTGAGCGCGGCCGGCCCGCTCGCCCCATCGGTGGCCCGTCGGCCGCGACGTGTGAAGTCGCCCTGGAGCGTGGGCCAGGGGGCGCTCGTCGCGGGGCCCACGGTATCGCGGAAGGCCATCACGCCGCCGTCGGAGGCCCGCACGTATATGGTCCCGTCTCGGCCTACGACCGGGCCGCCTTGTGCCTCGTAGCAGCCGGAAGACACGCGATGAGGAATGGGGACTGCGAACCGCCGGGTCCCGGCGCGATCATAGCTCAGAAGGGTGTCGTTCGCGGCTACGTAGAGGACGTCCTTGCCCGCCAAGGTGATCCCGTCGTGGAAGTATGCCGCGAGAGGCGGTCCCCACGTGGCCTCGGTGAGTCCGCTGATCGTGAGCACGAGTACCCCGCCATTCGGCGCGGCGAAGTACAGGCGATCACCCCCGACGACGGGGCTTCCGGAGCGAGGCTGGACGGGGAGCGGTTGGGTCCAGCGCACGGTGCCGCTCGGATTGTAGGCAGCGACCCCCGGGGCGAAGGTCGCCGGGTCTTGCCATTTTGACACGTAGACCGCGCCGTCGGCGCCGACAGCGGGGGCGAGCAGGCAGAAGTAGCTGGGCCCCATCGCCGCGCTCCATCGCTGGACGCCGGCCTCCGTTCCGACGACCGGCAGCGAATCGCCGACGCGGGGCGACCCGACGAGCGAGTCGGTGAGCAGGGTGGCGTAGCTCCAGAACCTCGACAGGTAGCCGGTTGTGTGCGTGGCGGTCCGCCACCGCAGCGAACCATCCGGAGCGATCCCGTAGAGCGGTGAGTCGTTCTCTTCCGTCGCCAAGTAGACGTTCCCGGAGGCGTCGAGCGCTACACCACCGTGCGAGTGGTAGTACGTGCTGCCCACCGGTCCGTGTTCGGCGGCGATGAACACCCATCGGCGCGTGCCGTCGGGGTTGAGCGCAAGTACGCCGCCCGGCTTGTTGTTCGGTCCACCGGCAGGGCCCACCCAGTACCCGTAGAACAGCGCGCCGTCCGGGCCCACGGCCGGCGGGGAGCGCTGCGCGTAGATGCCCAGCTCGCTTCGCCAACGCACGGAGCCGTCCAGCGCCACGGCCACCGCGACCTCGCCGTCCCGATCGTGCGCGTACAGGGTGCCCGACGTCGGATCCAACGCCAGCGCGTCGGCCTGATTCGTGTCCAGCGGCACCGTCCACAGGAGCCGGCCGAGGCCGTCGGGCGCGGCGTCAATCAGGAGGGTCGCGCGGGTGGTGCGCGGGCCATACCGCGCGGTGAGCAGGATGGGCTCACGGCCGGCGCGGGCCCGCGTCACGACCCGCCGTCCCGTGCCCAGCGCCTGGATGCCGTAGGTCCATAGGAGGGAATCGTCCGGGAGGGGCCCGAGGTCGGAAGCGCCGGCCTCTCCGATGAGCACGATGGGGTCAAGTTCGTAGTAGCCCTCGTCGGGGCTGGGCGCCAGAATCGCGACTTCGACGGGAGGGGGAACCGGCTCCGTGGCATCGGTGCACGCCAGCACCGAAACGGCGAGAAGGCGCGAAAGCCGCCTCATGGGCGCCGTGCTCTGCCGGTGCGTCGCTCGTCGGCCCATGGCATGGGCCATGCCGATGCGAGCGGACCGGCACCGGCGGGGATCGCCTCGACGAATCCGAACTCGTCGCCCGCTATCAGGTCGCCCCCATCGGTCAGGAGCAGAGCAGCTGTATGGTGCCCGGCCAGCACGTGGCGCCAGCGCTCGTTCCCTGAGGCTACGTCGAATCCCATGATTGTGGCTCCCACCGGCACGATGACGTCCCCCCCGAGCGTGAGAATGGGGTATCCGGCTCCCCCCGGCAGCGTGATCCGCCAGTCCTCCATGCCGGTGGCCAGCGCGACGGCAACGAGGTCGGTGCCCAGCGCGTAGTACAGGCGACCGTTCCCGATTGCCGGGTGCGAGAACCGGCCCGGTCGCGACCAGCGCACGGAACCATCGGCACGCAGTGCGTGGAGCGAGTCCGCTCCCACCAGCAGGGTTGAGTCATCGGCAGGTATCGCGGTCTTGGTTGTCAGGCCGGTCCCGAGCAGCGAACGCCACCGCAAGGCTCCTGCCGGCGTATACGCGGAGACGCTCGCACGCGGCGTGGGTGCCGTATATCCAAAGACATAGAGCGTCGAGTCGCCACCTACGCTCAGACCCCTGATTTCGCCAATCGAGTCTATGGCGGCGGACCACCGTTCACTTCCGTTCGGCTCGACCACGAGCACACCGTGGAGCCTGGGTATCGCGACACCACCGTCATGGAGGAGCGCGGGGCCCTCGACAGCCCTGGCGCCAGGGAGGGTCCACATCTCGGATCCGTCAGCATCGATCTTGATGGCTCTCGTCTCGGGTTGCCCGGTGCCGGTCGTACTCGTGCCGCTCTGGTAGATGCCGGCGTCATCTCCAACCGCCACCGGCGTTCCGGTGAGTTGGGTGCCCAAGGCCCATAGTCTGATACCGCTGTCGGTCAACGCCACCACCGTGTGGCCCAGGCCGGAGTAAGGAGCAAGGGCGAGAAGCAGACCGGCGGGGTGCCTGGCGACCCAGGTCACCCACGAGCTGGAGACACGCGTGCGCCAGCGCCACGGCGTCACCGGATCGTACCCCTCGCACGAGTACCATGCGTGGGTGCGCGCGCCGGCTGCGTCCGTCACGATCAGGTGAAACCGCAAGACCCTGACCGCGGTCACGGGGAATCGCAACGTATCACCGGTACCGATGAGTGCTTCGGAGGCGCCATCGGTGGGATCCTCGAGATACCACCGGCGTGCCTCCGCGCTGACGACTTGGCCGTCGGGGTCCGCAACCTCCGCGATGAGCTCGATCGTGTCGCCCAGCGGCACGCGCGCCACAGCGCCGCCGGACACCTGAATGGCGATGATCGGGGCGGCGTTGGGCAGGACCACGACGCGGCGCGCCGTGCTGCCGAATCGCTCGCCGGGGAACCTCGCGAGTGCACGCACGTACTCCGTGCCGGCCGCCGAGGGGCGGTACACCAGCGTGTCGCCGCGGATCGAGTCCGCGCGCGGCTCGATGATCCAGAGGACGCCGAGCGGCGTCAGGCTGTCGCTGCGAACGACAAGGACGAGCGAGTCGGCGAGCCGGAGTGTGTCACGGTCCGGTGTCGCCACGATCTGAATGGGAACGACGAGATCGGGGGCGACGCTCTCGGCACACGTCAACCCCGCCGCGGCACCAGCCAGCGCCGTGAGTGTGAGCCGAACGCGTTGTCGAACGAAGCGGTCGAACGACACAGGGATCCCTGACTCACCCCTTCGGTGGCATGGAGGCACTCTCCCTGGAAGCTCGATTCGGGGGGCGGTCGGGTCAAGTGAGCAGGCACCGGGAGCCAGTCCGGGGGAGACGCAACCGAATCAGCACCGCCCGCCCCGCCCGCCGGGTGGCAGGGCAGGATGGAGGGCGTCCGCCGTGTGGTGTGGCAGGGGGCGGGGGACCGCCGGCGGCCGTGAGGTGGCGGGAGCGGGTCCGCCCTACTCGTACCGCAGCGCCTGGATGGGATCCAGCCGCGCCGCGCGCTGCGCCGGCCAGATGCCGAAGAACAGCCCGACGCCAGCGCTGAACGCGATGGCCAGCACCACGGCGCCCGGCGAGATCAGCGTGTTCCAGTTGGCGAGCCGGGAGAGCGCCAGGGCCCCGCCCGCGCCCACCAGGATGCCGATCACGCCGCCCATCAGGCACAGCACGAGGGCCTCCACCACGAACTGGAACAGGATGCTCCGCCGCGTGGCGCCCAACGCCTTCCGGACCCCGATCTCCCGCGTGCGCTCGGTGACGGAGACGAGCATGATGTTCATGATGCCGATCCCGCCCACGAGGAGACTCACGGCCGCGATGCCCGCGAGCAGGAACGTGAACGTCCGGGTGGTCTCCTCGAACGTGGAGAGGAACTCGCTGCGGTTCCGGATCTGGAAATCGTTGTCGCCGCCGGGCCGGATTCCGTGCGCGCTGCGCAGGGCCTGCTCGATCTCGAGCATGGCGACGTTCACCGAATCCGGATGGCTGACCTCGACGGTCAACGACCGCAGCCGGTCGCGGCCCACCACCCGATACCGCGCCGTCTGGAGCGGGATCAGGATCTGCTCGTCCGGGTTGCCCCCGAACCCGCTCGACATGCCCTTCTCGGCCAGCAGGCCGATGATCTCGAACGGGATGCCCCTGATCTGAATGGTCTGGCCGATCATGGCCGGGCCGTTGCTGCCGAGCATCTCGGGAACGCCGCCGCCCAGCACCGCCACCCGGCGGCGCGCCTCGTCGTCCCCCGTCGTGAACATGCGGCCCGCGATCAGCGCGTAGTTCTGCACGCGCAGGAAGTTGGGCGTCGTGCCGTTCACGTTCACGTTGATGTTCTGGTTGCCGTACTTCACCTGCTGGTTGCCGGCAATCTCGGGCACCACGTTGGCGATGACGGGGCTCGTGTTCTCGAGCGCCTTGGCGTCGTCCATCGTGAGGCTCACGCGTTCGCCGCTGGCGACGCCGTGCATGAACGACTGGCCGGGGTAGATCGTGAGCAGGTTCGTGCCCAGCCGCTCGATCTGGTCCTGGACGGCCTTCTGGGCGCCCGAGCCCAGGGCGACCATCGTGATGACCGCGCCGACGCCGATCACGATGCCGAGCATGGTGAGCAGCGAGCGCAGCTTGTTCGCCCGGATGGCGCCGAGCGCCACCAGGATGATCTCGCCGATCAGCATCAGCGGCCCCCGCGGCCCGGACCCGGGGTGGCGGTCGTGGAGGAGCGCGTCATGCCGGGGACCGCGCCGCCCATCCGGTTCATCCGGTCGCGCATCGCCTGCTGGGCCCGTACGAGGCTGGCACTGGGCAGGATGAGCACCGTGTCGTCCGCCGTGAGGCCCTGGGTGACCTCGGAATAGTCGAGATCCGTGAGGCCGGTGCGGATCGGTACCGCGGTGGGTGTCCCGTTGCGCATCACGAACACGATGTAGTCGCCGCCGAACGCGCCGCTCGCCGCGGACGATCGCTGGCCGCCGCCGGCGCCGCCCCCCACGGCGCTCCGGATCCGCTGAAACACGGCCTGCTCCGCGGCGGACAGCCCGCCGGGTCCGCCCCCGCTCCGCATCCTGGCGAACAGGGCATCCACCTGCGGCGCCGTGATGCCGTCGGGCAACGTGATCTCGCGCCCGTCCCGCGTGCGGTAGACGTTGGACGGCGGCGAGTCCACGGCCGTCGTCCCGCCGAGGGAGGCCTGCCCGCCGCCCGCCTCGCGGGCCTCCGCGAGCTGCCGATCCACGGTCTCCTGGTCCAGGCCCAGCACGCCCGCCGCGGACGCCACGTCCCGCGTGGTGCGGAGCGCGGCGTTGGGCACCGCCAGCACGTTCTCCCGCCGCCCCACGTGCATCTCCACTTCCGCGTTCATCCCGGGCTTGAGCAGCCCCTGGCGGTTCGCGATGCGGACCAGCACCGGGAACATCGTCACGTTCTGCTGCGTGATGGCCTGCGGCTCGATCTTCAGCACCTGGCCGTCGAACGGCCGGTTGGGGTACGCGTCCACCAGGATCGAGACCGCCATGCCGGGCTGGATCTTGCCGATGTCCGTCTCGTCCACCATGGCCCGGACCTGAACCGTGTCCAGGTTCGCCATGCGCAGCAGGACCGTTCCACCGCCCACGTTGCTCGTGGCGGACGAGATGACCGTCCCCACCTCGACGTTGCGCTCGATCACCACGCCGGCAATCGGCGCGCGCACGTCGGTGTCTTCCCAGGCGATCTTCGCATCCTCGAGCGACCGCTCGGCGCGCACCTGACGCGCACGGGCGTTGGCCGCCGCCAGGCGGGCGTTGTCGTACTCCTGCTCGGTGATGGACTGCGTCTTGAACAGCTCTTCCGACCGCCGCAGCTGCGACTGGGAGTTCGTCAGCTCGGCCTGAGCCACCTCGAGGTCGGCCTCGGCCTGCACCAGCGCGTTCTGCGGGACGCGCTGATCCACCTGGATCAACCGCCTCCCGGGGGTCACCGCGTCGCCCGTTTCGACCAGGACCTGGATGATCTCGCCCGACGCCTTGGACTTCACTTCGACCGTCGTGATCGGCTCGACCGCGCCGGCGGCGCTCGCGGACACCACGATGTCGCGCGTGACGACCGGCACCAGCTGATACACCGGCGGCGGTACCTCCTCCTCACACCCCCAGGCGGCCAGAGCGGCCGCGAGGGCGAAGGCGGGGGAGGGGAAACGGGGGGGTGCGGTCATGATGGTCAGGCCGTCTTTCTCGTGATCTCATCCAGCTCGACCTGCCCGTCCATCAGGTGGATGGCGCGGTGGGCGTGAGCCGCGATGTCGCGTTCATGGGTGATGAGGACAATGGTCTGCCCGGCGCCATGGAGCTGGTCGAACACGGCCATGATCTCCGAACTCGTGGCGCTGTCGAGGTTCCCGGTGGGCTCGTCCGCGAGGACGATGCTCGGCTCGTTCACGAGCGCGCGGGCGATGGCGACGCGCTGCCGCTGGCCGCCCGACAGCTCGTTGGGACGGTGGTGCATCCGGTCGCCGAGGCCTACTCGCTCCAGTGCCCCGGCTGCGCGTTCTTTCCGCTCCCGCGCCGGGATGCCCGCGTAGATGAGCGGCAGCTCGGTGTTGTGCAATGCGCTGGCCCGCGGCAGCAGGTTGAACGTCTGGAAGACGAACCCGATCTCCTTGTTGCGAATGCGCGCCAGGCTGTCGTCGTCCAACTCGCTCACCTTCTGGCCGTTGAGCCAGTATTCGCCCGCCGTGGGCGTATCGAGGCAGCCGATCAGGTTCATCAGGGTGGACTTGCCCGACCCGGACGGGCCCATGATGGCCGTGAACTCGTTGCGCTTGATCTGGAGGTTCACGCCGCGCAGGGCCTTCACCGTCTCCGAGCCCAGCTGGTAATCCCGCGACAGCTTGTGGGTCAGGATGATGATGTCGGGGAGCGGGGCGTCGCCCGTGCTGAAATCCATGTGCGCGGTGGTCATAGCGTCCTCCCGAGCAGCGCCTCGAGCTGGGCCCGGGCCACGAGGAAATCGAGCCGGGCGCGGATGGAATCCACCTCCGCCTGATCCAGCGTCACCTGCGACGTGAGCACATCCACGATCGTGGCGGCCCCCAGGCGGTACCGTTCCTGCACCACGCGAAGGTCTTCCTGGGAGGCGGCCAGCGTGGCTTCCGCAATGGCGATCTGCGCCCGCGAGGACTCCAGAACCGCGAGTTGCTGCGTGAGTTGCGCCGATGCCTGGCGCCGGGCGTCGTCGGCCTGGGCTTCCGCGGACTCGCGACTCACCGCGCTGCGCGTGAGGTTGGCCTCCCGGGTGAACCCGTTGAAGAGGCTCCAGTTCAGCGACAGGCGCGCGCTCCAGGCATCGTCGAGGGCGCCGACGTCCGTGCCGGACCAGTTCTGGGAGAACGACCCGGTCAACGTGGGGAAATACGTGGCCCGGGCCACGGCGACGGACGCCGCCGCCGCCTTGGCGTTGGCCTCGGCCGCGATGATGGCCGGCGCGGACCGCAGGAGTTCGCCCCGGAGGGCGGCGGTGTCGAGCGGCGGCAGCAGGTACAGCGCGGAGTCGCCGACGGGCTGCACCGGGCCGTCGTACCCGATCAGCCGCGACAGCGCCGCGCGCGTGGACGCCTGCGAGGTCTGGGCGTTCAGATACTGGAGCCGCGCGTTCCCCAACTCGACGGCGCTCCGCAGCGTGTCGGATCGCGTGGCGCTCCCGGCCGTGAGTTTCTCCTTCGCGACCTTGAGCTGCTCCTCCGCCCGGCGGATCCGCGTGTCCGACACGCGCACCAGCTCGTCGGCGGCCAGCGCGTTGAAGAACGCCTGCTTGACCTGGAGCGTCACCTGGAACTGCTGATTCGTGAGGTTGGCGTCCGCGCTTTCGTAGTCCGCGTCGGCCGCGCGGTTCTGCGCGAACCGGCGAAACCCGTCGAAGATGTCAATGGACGCATTCCAGCCCGCGCTGTAGTTGTTGGCCGGACTCGAGAACTCGATGCCCTCGGTGTTGACCCGGGTCGTGGTCTGGTTGCGCGCCCACGAGCCGTTGGCGTTCACGCGCGGGAGCCATGAGCCGAGGACTTCGCGATTGCTCGCGCCCGCGGACCGCAGGGCGCCCCGCGCCTGCACGACCGCCGGCTGCACCCGCAGCCCCAGCGTGATGGCATCCTCCAGCGTGACCGTGGGCGTCTGTCCCACGAGCGAACGCGGAATCCCCAACAGGGCCACGGCCCACACCAAAAACCACCTACCGCGAGCCATGACGCTCCCTCGCTTCCCGTGCCGCCCGCGCCGAGTCGGTGCGGTGGATATAGGACCGGTACCGCTCCTGCTGAGCGGAGTCGAGCAGATTGGCGATGTTCCGGCGAATGGCCGTACGGATCGAGTCGGTGCGGGGTTGCAGGGCCTGCCAGATGGCGGTCATCGAGTCCTGGTAGCCCGCCACGATCCGTGCCACGCTGTCCCGCTGCACGGGCGTGAGCTGCAGCTCCCGTCCAAGCCGGTCGGCGTAGCTCTGCCGGGCGCGGCGCTCGGGGCCGTTCTCGTGCCGTGGACGGTCGTTCGCCGCGGCGGACACGCCCGTCCCGACCGCGACCCCCGCGGCGAACGTGACCACCAGCAGGCCGGCGGCGTAGAGCTTCGAGCGGTGCAACATCATGAGCAGATCCCTGCCGCTATTGTGAACCGTCGCCGAGAATCGTCTCGACGTCGGGTGGCCCGCCTTCGGTGAGCAAGACCGTCACTTCCAGTCCGATCCCCGGCCCCGGCTCGCCCGCCGCCAGGCCGGCACGCTCCGGCCCGACCAGCCGTCCGAGCAGGAACCCGCCGACCGCGGTCAGGATCATGGCGGCCGCGACGCCCGGGCGGGCCCAATCGCCGAGGATCTGCCACCACGGCTCGACCGCGCGGATCCGCTCGAGCACGTGGCGCACGAACCCCGCCTCGTCCCCCACCGGGAACGCCTGGCGCAGGGCCTCGGCCAGCACCGGGTCCGGCGTGTGGTCAAACGGCGAATGCTCGGTCATCCCTCGTTCTCCTTCCATCCTCGCCACGCCGCGAGCGGCTCCCGCAGCGCCCGTCGCGCGTGAAACACGTCGGACCGCACCGTTCCCTCGGGCACCCGCAGGACCGCCGCGATCTCGGCGTGGCTGTATCCCTCCACGTCGAACAGCACGATGGCGGTTCGTTGCCGTTCCGGGAGTTCGCGGAGGGCCGCCGCAAAGGCGCCCCTGAGCGCGCTCCGATCCGCGTCGGCCGCCGGTCCCGGGCTCCGGGTGGCCGCGGCCGGCGACAGTTCTTCCGTCTGGCGCACCCGCCGCCGCCGCCGCCGGTCCGCCGCGGCATTGGCCACGATCCGCAGCAGCCAGGGCCCGAACGGGCGGCCCGGATCGTACCGTCCCAGGTGCCGCCAGGCCGCCAGGAACCCATCCTGGGCGGCGTCGTCCGCATCATCCGGATCGAGCAGGATCGTGCGGGCGAGTCGCCGGGCCTGAGCCGCGTACCGGGCCACCAGCTCTCCGAACGCCTCCGCGTCTCCGGCGTGCGCCAGCGCGGCGATCTCGCCTTCCGACACCCTATCGTTACGCATCGGGGTCACGGACCGTTGAGTCTCTCGCCGGGAAGGACAGTCCAGGCGGAAGGGGTGTTACCCATATCACACTTGGGTCGGGGGTCAGCCGGTGCCAAGCCCCAGGCGGGCTTCCTCGGGTCGGAGCGACTCGAGCAGGAAGGCAATGTGGTCGTCGAGCGGCACACCCAGCTCCTCGGTGCCCTGCGCAATGTCCGGCCGGCTCACGCCCCGCGCAAACGCCTTGTCCTTGAGCTTCTTCCGGACGCTCCTGACCTCGAGGTCGGCGAAGCTCCGGGAGGGTCGCACGAGGGCGCACGCCACCAGGAAGCCGCACAGTTCGTCCACCGCGAACAGGGTCTTCGCGAGGAGCGAGTCGCGCGGAACGCCGGTATACGGAGCATGCCCGAGAATGGCCTGACAGCTCGCGTCGTCGAGGCCGCGCTCCTTCAGCAGGCGCACGCCCCACGACGGATGCTCCTTGGTGGGCGAATGCGCGTCGTTCGGGAAGCGCTCGTAGTCGAAGTCGTGGAGCAGACCCACGATACCCCACGCGGTCTCGTCCTCGCCGAACTTGCGGGCGTACGCCCGCATCGCCGCGTCCACGGCGTACATGTGCTTGCGCAGCGCATCCGACGCCGTGTGCTCGTGCATCAGGGCCAGCGCTTCGTCCCGCGTCATGGTTCGATCTCCAGATTCCAGTACGACAACCAGTGCTGGACCACGAGCAGCGTCCAGAGGGCACGTCCGTGGTCGGCGCGTCCCGCCCGGTGGGCGGCGAGCAGGGAGGCCACCCGCCCGGGATCCACCAGACCGGTCGCCGCCAGTCTTCCACAGGCCGGCAGCCGATCGGCGGCCGCGGCCAGGGGGCCATTGAGCCAGCGGTAGAGGGGGACCGAGAGACCCCGCTTCCCCCTCCGGAGAATAAACCGCGGCAGGATCGGGCGGGCCACCTCCCGCAGGAGCCGCTTGCCGTGGAGGCCGCGGACGTGCTCGCTCCCCGCCGCCCGAGCCGCGCGCGTCACGGCCGGGTCGAGAAACGGCGCCCGGGCCTCGAGCGACGCCCGCATGGTTGCCCGATCCATCTTCACAAGGAGGCGCTCCCGGAGCGGTCCGGCGTAGTCGAGCCGCAGCGCGCCGGACACCGGGTCCTCCCCGAACCGCCCCCCGGGGGCCGGCTCGGCCCAGGCGGCCGCGCCGATCGTCTCCTCGGGGAGGCCGTTGGTGAACCAGGAGAGGTGGCGCTCGGGCCACGGCTGGTTTGCCGCCGCGGCAAACCGGCCGAGCAGAAACGGCAGCGGCACCCGGCGGCCGGATGCGGGCAGCGCCCCGATCGCGCGCCGCGCGCCGGCGCGCACGGACGCCGGGAGGCGTACCCAGTACGGGGCCAGCCGGTGCCCCACGTACGTCGGGTAGCCCCCGAACAGCTCGTCCGCGCCCTCCCCACTCAGCACGACGGTGACCGAGGCCCTGGCCACGCGCGCCAGCACCAGCGTCGGCACCGCCGCCGGATCGCCGACCGGCTCGCCAGTGGCCGCCAGCGCGTCGAGCGCCTCGGGCACCTGGTCGTCGTGGACCACGGCGGCCTCGTACGGCACTCCCAGCACCCGCGCGAACCGCTCCGCGAACCGGCGCTCGTCGTAGGAGCGGTCGGGGAATCCCACGGCGAACGTCCGGATCCGCCCGGGCCCCACCACCTCGGCCGCGAGCGCGGCGAGCAGCGACGAGTCGAGCCCGCCGCTCGTGAACACGCCCACGGGAACGTCGGCCCGCACCTGGCGCGCCACGGCGTCGTGCAGCAGCGTCGCGAGGGGTGCCGGGGGCTCGGCCGGCGACGCGTCGGCGTCCCAGTAGCGCCGCACCTCGGCGCCGTGGTCGTCCACGGTGACGATGGTCCCCGCCGGCACCTTCCGGATGGCGGCGAACGGCGTCCGCGGCTCGCCCACGTAGCCGTGCCGCAGAAACGCACGCAGCGCCCCCACGTCCAGCGCGCGGTTCACCACGCCCGTGTCGAGCAGCGCGCACAGCTCGGACGCGAACCAGCACTCGCCACCCACGGTGGCCGTGAACAGCGGCTTTTCGCCCGCGCGGTCGCGCGCCAGGACGAGCCGCCCCGCCCGGCGGTCGAGCACCGCCAGCGCGAACATTCCGTCCAACTCGGCCAGGCCGTCCGCGCCCCGGTCGAGGAACAGCGGCAGTACGACCTCGACGTCCGACCCCGTGCGATAGGGAAAGTCGGCATAGCGGCGCCGTAGCGCCGGTGCGTTGTAGATCTCGCCGTTGCAGGCGAGGGTCACCTGCCCCGTCGGATCCGTGAACGGCTGGTCCGCGCGGGGATCGAGATCCACGACCCGGAGACGCGTGACGCCCAGCAGCGCGTCCTCCCACGTCCGGCGCCCGTGCCCGTCGGGGCCGCGGTGGCGCAGGGCGCGCGCCATCGCGTCCGCGGCGGCCGGGCAGCTGAGCGCGGTGCCCCGTCGCGCCACCATCCCGTAGATGCCGCACACGTCAGGGACCCCGGGCGAGCAGGCCGCCGCCGCACGGCCCGTACATCGCGAACTTCCGCGTGACGCCCAGCACCGCCAGGCTTCCGGCCAGCCGCTCGCGCGTGTCGGTCGCCGCCGTCGGTACGACGAACACGCGCGGCCGGTCGCACGCGGCGAGCGCGCCCGCCCACCAGTCCGGCGGCCGCAGCGTCGAGCCCGGCAGCCGCCGCAGGCGCTCGTGCCGGCGCACGATGTAGTTGCTGGTCAGCTCGCGCCCATCCGTGGTCACGAGCACGAGCGTGCGACCCAGGTAGAACGGGAGCGATAGCGGGTACGTCCCGATCGCCACGACTTCGGTCTCCGCCGTGAGGAAGGGACGCACGGCCAGCGCGACCGCCCGGCTGGACCGATCCTCGCCGATGGCGTCCATGAGGGTCGTGGACACGAATGGGATGGCCGCCACGGGCAGCACCAGCGCCGGGAGGGCCCAGGCGCCCCGTGCCGCCGCGACCACCGCCGCCGCGCCCCCCACGGCCGCGACCACCCCGAGCCGGAGCGCCGTCGGTGCGATGGCGTCACTCACGGCCGTCCGGGTATCGAACCAGCCCGGCACGACGGGAGCGAGGGCCACGAGCCCAAGGCCGAGCAGCGCCACCGCCGCGCCGGCCACGCGCGCGCCGGCCAGCCGGTCCGGCCGCGTGCGCCACCACAGCGCCACGAGCAGCGCCATGGGGGGGAGCAGCGGCAGCACGTACTGCGGCCGTTTCGAGCGGGAGAGCGAGAAGAGCAGCAGCGGCAGCACCATCCAGAGGACGGCAAACACCACCCGCGGATCGAGGCGGCGCTCACGCAGGGCACGCACGGCGTCCGGCAGGGCTGCCGGCAGCAGCAGGCTCCACGGCAGCGCCGCGCCGATCAGCACGGGCAGGAAATACCACCACGGCTCGGTGCGGCCCAGCACGTCGGTCCCCATGCGCTGGGCGGTCTCGACGAACAGCACGTAGCGGAGAAAATCCGGGACGACCGCGGTCATCGCGAACAGCCACGGCAGGACGAGCGCCAGCAGGACCAGCAGCCCGCGCGGATCGAGCACGCTGCCCAGCCGGCGGCGCCAGGCCGCGTAGGGCAGGGCCACCAGCACCGGGACCGCGAGCGCCACGGGTCCCTTGGTCAGCACGCCCAGCGCCACCGCGGCCCATCCCCAGAGGCTCCAGCGCCCGGCGGGCCCGCCGCGCTCCGCCGCGTCCACCGCCAGGTAGAACGCCGCGAGCGCCGCCGTGACGAAAAAGGTGAGCGTGGCGTCGAAGATCACGGTCCGCGCGTACGCGAGGGTGAACGGGGTGGCGGCCGTGACCACCGCGGCGTGCCATCCCGCGTCGGCGCCGATCGTCCGGCGCGCGAAGCCGCCGACCACGAGCAGCGTCCCCAGCGTGAACAGCAGCGACGGCAGGCGCGCCGCCGTCTCGTTCGCACCGAAGGCGCGCACGGCGGCGGCCCCCGCCGCGAAGTGGACGAACGGCTTGTCCACGTAGGGCAGGCCGTTGAGGCGCGGCAGCCACCACGAGCCGCCGCCGGCCATCTCGCGCATGACCTCGGCGTTCCGGCCTTCGTCCGGCTCGAGCAGCGCGTAGCCGCCGAGATTCCAGGTGAGCCCGGCCAGAGCCAGTACGCCGGCCACCAGGGCCGGCCGTCGCCACGCCACGCGGATCGGCTAGTGCAGGGGTCGCTGGGACGACGGAGCCACGGGCCCGCCCTGGGGCGCCTGCGAGACGCCGATGGGGACTACCGCCTGCGCTGCGCCGTTGACGGTGATCTCGAAGCGGTAGCGACCCGGCTGCTGGAACGGCACGTCGAACGCCAGCACGGCTCCCGCCTCGAGCTCGGTCACGCCGGCCGGCGGCTCGTTGAACGTCACCGTGCCGTCGCCGGCCAGGACCTCGGCGTCCTGCTCGTCGAGCAGCCGGATGCGGAGCCGGTGTTCGCCGACCTCGGTGCGGCGCCCGCGGAGCCGGACCACCAGATGGAGACGCGGGTGCACGGTGGGGAAGTGGGATGCCCAGATATGCTGGAAGATCCCCAGCACCGACAGCTTCCCATGCTGGTCAATGATCGCGTAGTCGCAGGCGACCGCGAAGTCCACGGTCATGGTCGGCCCGCCGGCTCCCGGCGGCAGTACTCGAGGATCTCCTCGGCGGTCGCCGGCTCCCCGGGAGCCGGCCGGCCGGCGAACTCCCGGCACGTGGTTTCGACCAGGTCCACGAGCGTGCGAGGGGTGAACACGAGGTCCGCGGGTACGCGCGGATCGTCGTGCTTCGTCCACATGCGATCCATGGTCCTTCTCCGTTCAGAGACTGCGCTTCGGACCTTCGGGCGGCAAGGCCGCCGCGCCACGGCGCCGAGGCGCAGCGTCACCGCCGTGCCGTCGCCGAGCGTGGCCTCCTCGCGCCACGAGGCGTCGTACCGGTATCCGGTCGCCGCTGTCACGCCGCCGGCCGCGCGGGAAACGGACACACGTCGTTCAGGGGACAGGCTTCGCATTGCGGCGTGCGCGCCCGGCAGATGGCCCGACCGTGGTGAATCATCAGGTGCGGGAAGAGCGTCCACCGGCCCCGGGGCACGAGCGTCAGGAGGTCCTGCTCGATCCGCACGGGATCGGTGTGCCGGGTGAGCCCCAGGCGCTGACTGATACGCGACACGTGCGTGTCCACGACGATCCCTTCCTCGACGCCGAACGCGTTGCCCAGCACCACGTTGGCGGTCTTGCGGCCGGCGCCCGGCACCTGCGTGAGCGCCTCCATGGTCCGCGGCACCTCGCCGCCGTGCCGCTCCGCGAGCGCCCGTCCCATCCCGATCAGCGACCGCGTCTTGTTGCGGTAGAACCCGGTCGGCCGGATGATCGCCTCGAGCGCGTCGGGATCCGCGTCCGCGAAGTCCTGCGCCGTCCGGAATCGCGCGAACAGCGTCGGGGTCACCATGTTCACGCGTTCATCCGTGCACTGCGCGCTCAAAATCGTCGCCACCAGCAGCTGGAGCGGGTTCTCGAAGTCCAGCGAACAGCGGGCGTCCGGAAACCGCGCCTCGAGGCGCTCGAGGATGGTCTCCATGCGCTCCGGCGTCGCGGCAGGCCGCGCGGTCTTGCGGGTGGTCATGGGGTTCCACGCGCCGCGAAGGCAAGGAACTCCTCGAGGCTCCGCGTGTTGATCACGGCGTCGGCGCCCAGCCACCCCTTGCGCGCGATCCCGATGCCGAACTCCATGTGATGCAGCTGCGCGGCGCCATGCGCGTCCGCCCCGATGGAGATGGTCACGCCGGCGTCCCGGGCCCGCCGCAGGATCCGCCAGTCGAGGTCGAGCCGCTGCGGGTCCGCGTTGATCTCGATGGCGACGCCGCGCGCCGCCGCCCCCGAGAACACGGCGTCGAGATCCAGCGGGTAGGGATCCCGCGACAGCAGCAGGCGGCCCGTCGGATGGCCGAGGATGGTCATCGTGGGATCGTCCATGGCCTTGAGCATCCGCGCGGTCATCTCGTCGGCGGACATGCCGTGCCGGCTGTGCACGGAGGCAATGATGAAGTCGAAGCGGCGGCGCAGGTCGGCGGTGTAGTCGAGCGACCCATCGGCCAGGATGTCGGCCTCGACTCCCTTGAGCAGCCGCAATCCCGTGCCACTCGCGTTCTCGGCGTCAATCTCGGCATGCTGCCGGCCGATATCGTCAGGGTGCAACCCGCCGCCGAACGCGGTGGCCGGCGAGTGATCGGTGATTCCCAGGTACCCGTAGCCTGCCGCTCTGGCCGCCGCGGCCCACTCCGCCACGGTGCTCGCGCCGTCCGAGTAGTCGGAATGGCAGTGGAGAAACCCACGCAGGTCACCGGGCTCGACGAGCGTCGGCAGCCGGCCGGCGTCCGCGGCCTCCAGTTCGCCCATCCCCTCGCGCAGCTCGGGCGGGATCCACGGCAGGCCCAGCGCGCGGTAGATGTCCGATTCGTGGGCCAGCTGGGCGGGCGCCTCCGCGCCCGCAAGATCGGTCCGGGACCAGTGGAGCCCGCGCCGCTCCGCGCGTGCCGCCAGCTGCTCGAGATGGGCGGCGCTCCCGGTCGCGTGCACCAGGGCGAGGCCGAAGCGCTCGGGCGGGGTGAGATACGCATCCGCCGCCGCACCGCTCTCGAGGCGGAGCCGGAGGGCGTCCGGAGCGGCCCGCACCGCCTCGGCGACGCCGGGGAGCCGGCGGACCGCGTCGAGCACCAGGTCGGTGGGCGCCGTGGTCACCAGCACGAAATCGAGGTCCCCCACCAGCTCGCAGCGGCGGCGCATGCTCCCCGCCACCGCGACGTGGTCCACCCCCGCAACGTCGGCGAGCGCTCCGCCGACCGCCTCGACGTCCCGCCGCGCGTGGTGCACGAGCAGCATGCCCGCCTGCTGCCGCAGGAAGGCGATGCCACGCAGCACCCGCTCCGCGGTCCTGGGCCCGAAGCGCGGGAGCCTGGCCAGCCGCCCGTCGCGCGCGGCGCTTTCCAGCTCCTCCAGCGAATCCACGTGCAGGCTCTCGTGAATCGTGCGGACCCGTGCGACACCCAGGCCGCCGATCTTCAGGAGGTCGGCAAGACCCGGCGGGACCTGGTCCCGCAGAACCTCGAGCACCTGGCTGTGTCCCGAGTCCAGCAGGTCCGCCACGATCTCGATGGTGGCGGGGCCGATGCCCTTGAGGCGGGCCAGCGCTCCGCTGGCCCGGGCGTGCCGAAGATCGCCCGGGTAGTCCGCGATGCTGCGGGCCGCGGCCTGATAGGCGCGGACGCGGTACGGGCTCTCGCCGGTCAGCTCCAGCAGCGCGGCGATTTCCGACAGTGCCTGTGCGACTTGTTCGCGATCCATCGCTCGGCGAACCTAGCCCCCGGTCGAGAGGAGCGCGAGGTGGAGCAGCGTCAGCAGCTCGCCGCCGGACGCCACCGACCGGAATCCCGCGGTCGCGCCGCCCTCCATGAGCGGCGCGAACGGCGGCGCGCGCCGGACACCCCGCGCGGCCGCGAAGTCGGCCGGCCGCGCGCGGATCGTGACCTGCGTGAACCCCCCGCGCTCAGGCCGCACGCCCAGCAAGGCGAGCACCGTGACTTCGTCGCCGCGCGGCGACGCGACCGCGAACATCCCGTCGAGGGGCTCGTGCGGCCCGTCGTCGTCGCCCTGCGCCCAGAACCACGGGGTGGGGAGCTGCACGTAGCAGGCGCCGCCCGGAATGGGCGGCGCCGCCGCGGGGGCCAGGCGGGCGAGCCACGGCCCCAGCTGCGCCCGCGTGGTCACCACGGTCCGCCGGCCCGCGGCATCGAAGCGGTACGCGGCGTGCAGCAGCGTCAGGTACTCCTCGGCCGCCTCGGGCCGCCGCTCGACGACGTCCGGCACCTCCAGCTCGGCCAGCAGGCGCTGCACCTCGGGCACCAGCGCAAACTCGTGCCGCTCCCCGGGGCTCCGTCCGGCCGCCGCCGCGGCGGCCGTGAGGCCCGATAGCCGGTTCGCGACGGGCGCGAAGACGAGGTCGAACGGCGTGGGTCGCGTCACGAGGCGGGAAGCCAGGAGTCGAGCAGCTCGGTGAACCGCTCGGGCTCCTCGACGTGCGGGCAGTGGCCGGACGACTCGAGGATCCACAGGGGGCCACCCAGGCGCGCCGCGAGGTCCCGCGGCGCGTCGAGCGGGATGGGATCATGCCGGCCGGCGAGGACGACCGCGCCGACCTCGACCCGCCCGAGCGCCGCGAGGATGTCGTACTCGCCCAGGCTCTCCCACACCGCTTGCTGGGTGCGGCCCGTGAGCCGGAAGGGCGTCAGGTCGCGGACCTTCCCCGGATCGTGGAAATAGCCGGTGACCGACAGCTCGAAGAGCCGCCGGCGGTACGCGTCGGGATCGCGGGTCCTGAGGTCGGACGCCTGGAGGGCCTCGCGCGCCTCCACGATGGAACGCGCGCGGGACCGCTCGGCGAAGGCCGCCTCGAAGCGTCGCCGCGCGGCGGCCGTGGCGGGCGCCGGGCATACGAGCGCGAGGTGCGTCACTGAATCGGTGTGCTCGATGGTGTAGAGCAGGGCCAGGAGCCCGCCCCACGAGTAGCCGAGCAGCGACACAGGCGCGAGGCCGCGTGCTGCCACCAGGGCGTGCAGGTCGGCCACGTGCGCGCGCCAGTCCACCGGCACGTCGCGCCCGACCGGCGAGCGCCCGCCCCCCCGCTGGTCGTAGTAGAGCAGCGAGCGCCGGGTGGCCAGCAGGTCGTACTGGGGGAGGAGGTAGTCGTGGTGCGCGCCCGGCCCGCCGTGCAGGACAACCGTTGTGGGCCCGTTCCCGATCTCCCGGGTGAACAGGGTGACGCCGTTCACCGACACGAGGGCCTCCGGCGCCGGTTCGCTAGAGGAGCGCGGCCAGCGCATCCGCCACCGTGCGCACCGCCGCCTGCTCCTCGTCGTCGAACCCGTCCACGACATCGCTGTCAATGTCTATCTGTCCGAGGATCTCGTCGTGACGGCGGATCAGCACGACCAGCTCGGAGCGGGTCTCGATGCTGCACGCGAGGTAGCCCTCGGCCTGCGCGACGTCCGGCACGTTGAGGTCCCGGCGCTCGGCCACCGCCCGCCCGCAGATCCCGTCCCCTACCGGGATCTGGGTGTGGTGCGTGGGGCGGCCATCGAACGCCTCCAGGACGAGCACGTCGCCGTGGAGCATGTACAGGTAGACGCCGGTGTACGGCGATCCGGCGGCCCGGAGCCGCGTGGCCACGAGGTCGAGCAGGCCCTGGCGGCCCACGTCGCGCGCGAACGCTCCCTGGAGCGCGCGCACGACCGCCTCCGCGTCCAGCGCCGTCCTATTCACTCCGGCCGCCCAGCGTGACCGTGTATGACTGCTCGGCGTCGCCCCGGCGGACCACGACGGTGACGACGTCACCGGCTTTGTGGCTCGTGAGGGCGTTCTGCATGTCGTTCAGATCCTTGATCGCGTGGTCGCCGATCCGGATGACGATGTCGCCCCCCCGAATCCCGGCGACGTCGGCGGGGCTGCCCTCGCGCACCCCGGTGAGCCGCACGCCGCCCGGCGAGCTGCTCATGTCGGGAATGGTCCCCAGGGAGGCACGGGTCCCGCTCGCGATCACCGGACGCGGAATGCTCACGTATGTCGGGCGCTCCGCCCGGGTAGCGAGCGCGATCGTGAGGTCCGCCGCGTAGGCCGCCACCTGCGCGATCCCTTTCGCGTTGATCGTTTCCGGATCGTCGCTGACGCGGTGGTAGTGGTCGTGCAGGTCGGTGAAGAAGTGGAGGACCGGGATCCGCACGGCGTAGAACGAGGCGTGGTCGCTCCGGCCCCATCCATCGCCTGACGCCTGGAGATCGAATCCGTGTTTCGCATTCAGGGAATCCAGCAGCGCCGGGAACTCCGGCGCCGTGCCCGCGCCGAGCGCGAGCAGGCGCCCATCGCGCAGCCGGCCCACCATGTCGAAGTTGATCATGGCCACCGTCGAGTCCGTGGGGTGCAGCGGGTGCTGCACATACCATCCGGATCCGATCAACCCGGACTCTTCCGCCGTGAACGCCACGAACACGATCGTGCGGCGGTTGCCTTGCAGGCGTCCGCGCAACAGGCGGGCGGCTTCGAGCAGCGCGGCGGTCCCGGACGCGTTGTCGTCGGCACCGTTGTGAATCACGTCAACGCTGTCGGGATCGAGGCTGCCCATCCCGGCGCCGCCCCGGCCCAGGTGGTCGTAGTGCGCGCCCAGCACCAGGACCTGGCCGGCCAGCGGGCCGCGCCCCGGCAGGACACCGACGACGTTCCTCACGGCCGCGCCGCCGATGTTCGCGTGCGCGGCGGCCGGTGCCGTGGAGTCAATCGTGAAATGCTGGAAGTAGCCGTGCTCCCACGGCTGGCTCAGTCCGATCCGGGCGAACTCCCGCGCGATGTACTCCGCGGCGGCATCGAGCCCGGCGGTGCCCACGCCCCGTCCTTCCCGGGCGTCGGATGCGAGGTAGACGACGTCGGCGTTCACGCGGCGAGTGGAGCCGGGCTGGGCGACCGCGCTCGTCGTAAAGCAGCCCCAGGCCACGAGGACGGGAAGGAAACCAGCAGATCGCATGGAGGTGACCCTGTTGAATTGGTGCCGCAACCTGTTGTCGCGTTGATGGTTGCGTGGAGGGTGCGTACCGCTCCTCGGCGAAAGGTAACGGTATGCCGGATCGCCCTCCACTCCGGGTGGCGCCTGCCGGGCCTGGGTCCCGGGCCCAGGGCGCATGCTCTGCCGCACGGCCGGCCCGGTCCGTATCTTCGCACACGTTACATGCTCAACTACGACAACTACGCCATCACGCTTGGCCGGGCGGTTGACGTCTTCCGCCGCGGGCGCGACGCGGTTCCCGAACAGAAGGTGGCCCTTCGCGCCCTGGCCGGGCTGTCGCGCCTCGCGGAGGTCGTGGTCGAGGTGGGGACCGGCGAGCTGCGCGTCGGCGGCGGCGTCGTGGCGCCGGCCCTGCCCGGGGTCGCCGTGCTCCTCGCGCAGCTCGAGGGTCACGATGTGGCGGAGATCCGGATCCGGCAGGCGACCTCACCGGCCTCGCTGCTGGAACTCCTGCGCGGGCTCGCCGAGCCTCTGGGCGCGCGGCGGCCCGCGGTGGACCTGGCGGCGCGGCTGCGCGCCGCGGGCGTCCATGATGTCGAAGTTCGGCTGGTGCGGCCTCCCCCCGACCTTCCCCCACTCCCGGACCGTCCGGTCGCCGGGCCGGACGCCACCACCGAGCAGATGGCCGTGGACGCCGCCGTGCGGGACGGGCGCCGCCTCTCGCGGCCGGAAGCGGCCGTGGCCGCGGTCGTCCTCGATCCCCAGGCGGCCGAGGTGCCGGGACATCTGGAAACCGCGGCGGTCCGGATCCGCGAGGAACTGGACCACGGACGCGCCTCCGGCGCCGTGCGGGCGCTGGCCCAGCTGATTCAGCTGGAGGGCAACGCCCCGGCCGGCGAAGTCCAGCAGGTGCTGAGCGAAGCCATCGAGCCGCTGCTCACCGACGAGGCGTTCCGCGGAGCCATGGAGTGTGCCGGGGCCGCGGGCACCCGCGAGGCTGCCGTCCGAGTGCTCCAACGCGGCGGCCCTGCGGCCACGGCGCTGCTGCGAGCACGATTGATGACGGAGCCGGACGAGGTTGTGGCCCGGCGGACCCTCCTTCTCCTGCGGGAACAGCCGGAAGGGCTGCGCTCGCTCATCCTCCTGCTCCAGCACGGCGATCGCGGGATCATCTGTCGCGCGGCGTCGGTCCTGGGGACGCTCGGCGTGCGCGAGGCGGTGCCGGCCCTTACCCGCGTAGTGCGTCACGACGACCCGACCGTGCGGGCGGCGGCCACCGCCGCCCTGGCGCGGCTGGCGACGCCGCAGGCCGTCGAGTTGCTGGGGGAACTGCTCGACGATGCCGGGCCCGACGGGCTGGGCGTGGTGGTGGATGCGTTGGCGGGGCCCGCGCTCGGACCCCTGGTCCCCCGCCTGGCCGACGCGGGCCGCCGGATCCGTGACGCCCGGACCCTTGGGACGCTCGCCCATGCGCTGGGCCGCATCGGGACCGGCCAGGCGGTGGACGTCCTGGCCAGGTGGGCGGCCCCGCCTGGGTGGCGGTTCTGGAGTCGGCGCACGGCGGCGCGTATCGCGGCCGTGGAGGGCCTGCGGATTGCCGCGGGGCCGGAGGCCGTGCGCATCCTCGAAGGCCTGTCCCGGGACGCGGAGCCCGCGGTGCGCCGGGCCGCGGTCGAGGCGGTCGAGGACCTCTCGATTGCCGCCCCGGCCCGCCGCCCGTAGTTTCGTCCATCCCATGCGCGATGAAACGAAGCTCGCCGTTCTGCTGGGTCGCCTGCTCGACCTGATGATGCGGTCCCCCGAGATCTCAGACGACCACCGCACGACCCTGGGGGCGCTGGTCGAGTTCCTCGGCCGCCGCAGCGCGTCGCTGGTGGTCGAGAACGAGCGGATTGCCGTGGAGGGCGAGGACATCCCGGACGATACGCCCTTCGTGTCGGTGCTGCGCGACCGGTTGGCCCTGCACGGCGTCGCACGGCTGCATCTCGCGCACGGCGCGTCCACGGTGGACGTCGTCGAGTTGTTGCGGGGACTCGTGGCCTCGCCGGCGCCGGGCCGCCCCGCCCGCGCCCTCGCGGACCGCCTAGGCCTCGCCAACGTCGTGAGCGTGTCCGTCGTGTCGCGGGAGGCGGCGGCGGGCGCGGCGACCCGGGGCGCGATGCGGGCCAGCGCGGCCCTCAAGGCGACGCAGACCCCGCCCGCCAAGCGCGCCACCCGCATGGACGTCTCGCGGGCCGCCCGTTCCGGCGCCCCGACGCTCGCGAGCCTGGTGGATCGCCTCCAGGACGGCGCGGACACCACGCCGCTGCTCACGCGGCTCGACAACATCGGGGCGCTGATCGTCCGGGCGATCACCGCGAACGATCTGACGCCGGCGCTCGAGGCCATCCTGAAGCTGGTCCGCCAGGAAGCCGAGGCCGGCGACCCGGACACGCAGCGGCAGTACGGGATCACGTTGCGGCGGCTGCTCACGTCGGAGTACCTGAAGAAGTTCGCGCCGCTGGTGTTCGACGAGGTCTACCACGACGACATCGCGCTGCTGATGCGGCGGGCGGGCAAACAGGGCACCAAGATCCTGCTCGATCTCCTGATCGAGGCGCCAAGCCAGGCGGAGCGGCTCGCGTATCTCAAGGCCCTGCGGCAGTCCGAGGAGGGGGCGGACGTCATCGCGAGCCTGCTGAGTCACCACGAGTGGTTCGTGGTGCGGAACGCGGCCGACCTCGTGGGAGAGATGCGCATCGCCGAGGCCGTGCCGGCCTTGGCACGCGCGGCCCAGAATGCCGAGCCACGGGTCCGCCGGGCCATCGGCATCGCGCTCGCGCGCATCGGGACGGCGGAGACCGCCCTGCCGCTCCGGAAGCTCGTGACCGACGCCGACCCGCAGGTCCGGCTCTCCGTGGTGAAGGAGGTTGGTGGACGGGCGCTGGCGGGACTCGGCATGCCGCTGGTCAGCGCGGCCAGCACCGAGCTCGACCCGGACGTGCTGGCGGAGTACTACCGCGCGCTGGGGCGGATCGGGACGCCGGAAGCGGTGGCCGCCCTCGTGAAGGCGGCCCAGGAGGGCGGCGGCCTGCTGTCGCGGAAGCCCATGGGCCCGCGGCTCGCGGCCATCGAGGGCCTGGGTATTGCCGGCGGGCCCTCCGCCGTGGCGGTGCTCAGGGAGCTGGCGCAGGGCCGGTCGGGCGACGTGCGCGCGGTGGCCGGTGCCGCGCTCGAGCGGGCGCAGGCGGGCGCAGCCAGGGCGTGACGTCGGCGGCCCGCCGGGACGCCCTGAACGGCTCGGTCGCTACCTGGGGGTGAAGTCCGTCTTCACCGTCACCCGCCGCGCGAACGCCGCCAGTAGCGCCGCCGCCCGCTCGAGGTCGCCCAGATCCACCGTCTCGTTGGGGCTGTGCATGTAACGGTTGGGCACGGACACGAGGCCGGTGGCCACCCCGCGGTGCGCCGTGGCAATGGCGTCCGCGTCCGTACCCGTGTCCCGCGGCGCCGCCTGAAGCTGATACGGGATCTTCTCCCGCTCCGCCGCCTCCGCCAGCAGCTCGAACACGACCGGGTTCACCGACGAGCCGCGGGACAACACCGGGCCGCCGCCCAGCTTCACGTCGCCCACCTCCTTCTTGTCGGCACCCGGGTGGTCGGTGGCGTGGGTGACGTCCACGACAATGGCCGCCGCGGGCTCGAGCCCGGTGGCGCTGGTCCGCGCCCCGCCGCCGAACCAGCCGATCTCCTCCTGTGCCGTGGCCACGGCGTGGACCGCGGCCCTGGGGCGCGGGCGCCGCAGCAGCCGCAACGCCTCGAGCACCACGAAGGCGCCGATCCGGTTGTCAATGGACCGCGACGCGAGCCGGCCGTTCGGCAGCGTGAGCGCGGACGCGGCCACCACCGCGGGATCGCCCACCCGCACACGCCGCAGCGCGTCCTTCCCGTTCCTGGCACCGATGTCAATCCAGAGGTCGGCGATCTTGATGGCCTTGTCCTTCTCGTCCGGCTTGAGCAGGTGGATGGGTTTCCGGCCGATCACGCCCGCCACCGGGCCGCCGCGCGCCGCGATCACGATCCGCTGGCCCACGAGCACCTGCGGGTCCCACCCGCCGATCCCCTGGAACGCGAGGAATCCCTCGTCGTCCACGTGGGAGACCATGAGCCCGATCTCGTCAATGTGGCCGGCGAACATGACGCGCGGCGCGCCCCCCGCGTTGAGCACGGCCGTGGAGTTGCCGGACACGTCCACCGACACGTCGTCCGCGAACGTCGCGGCCTCCGCCCGCCAGATCTTCGCGGGCGCGGTCTCGAACCCGGACGGGCCGGGGGCGTCGAGCAGGCGGTGCAGGAACGTCAGGGAGGCAGGTTGCATCGAAACGCACTCCTAGGGTTTCGGCGGTGCGAGCACGCGCCCGGGGGCGCCGCGCATGGTATCGTGATCGCGGTACGCGAGCAGCCCCTCTCGCCGCAGCCGGCGGATCAGCTGGCCCAACCGGTCTTCGATCGGCTCGGCATCGGCGCCGAACGCCGAACGGATAAGCGGGACGATGTCCCCTGTCCTGCGGGTCCCGTCACAGGCCCGCCAGGCGGCGCTGCCCACGGCGTCGAGCCGGATGCGGCGAACGGCCAGCGCCCAGCGCAGCCACTCGACGGGAAGAAAGTACCACGCCGCGCGCGGGGGTGGCCGGACGACGACGACGTGGTCACCGGCGTCCTCCCAGTCCCCGAGCCGCACCGGTACGACGTCCAGGACGTTCACCGTTCCCAGGTCCGCGCGGCGCACTACCGCCCCGCGCGCCGGAAACGAAAACCGCCTCCCGGGTGAGAGGCGGCATTCGCCGCTGGCCGCCGATCGGTCACTCGGCCACCTTCGTGGCCGCGAGCCGCGCGTCGGCCATCCGCGAGAGCGGCAACCGGACGAGCAGATACAGCACCACCGGATAGATGAGCAGGCCGAGCCACGGGCTCCCGCCGAACCCGAACGTCAGGTTCTGGAAGCCGGTGATGGACTCCCACCGGTCGGCGGCAATCACGACCAGGGCCAGCAGCACCGCCATTAGCGACTCGCCCGCGATGAACCCGCTGGAGACGAGAATGCCGACGTTCTCCGCGCGGCTCCGCTCTTCGTCGCTCGCCCGCCGGCGCGCCAGCACGCGGTCGAAGATCCACTTGATCACACCGCCCACGAAGATCGCGGCGGTGGACGGGAACGGCAGATACATGCCGACCGCGATCAGCATGGGCGCCGGCGCCTTGATCAGGATCAGGCCGAGCGCCATGAACATGCCGGCGATCACGAGCGGCCAGGCCATCTGGCCGGCCACGATACCGTTGGCCATGAGGGCCATGAGCCCCGCCTGGGGCGCGGGCAGCTCGGCCGACCCGATCACGTAGGCGCGGTTGAGCAGCATCAGCGCGAACGGCAGGGCGAGGGCGGCGAAGATCACGCCCACGATCTCGGCCAGCTCCATCCGCCAGGGCGTGCCGCCCAGCAGGTGGCCGACCTTGAGGTCCTGCATCATGTCGCCCGCGACGCCCGCCGCGCAGCACACGACGCCCGCCACGCCCAGCACGCCCGCCACACCGTGCACGTCGGTGACACCGAGAAACACCATCAGGATCGCGGCGATGAGCAGGGCACTCAGCGTGAGTCCGGAGATGGGGTTGTTCGAGCTGCCAATCAGCGCCACCAGGTAGCCGGCCACGGCCGCGAACAGAAAGCCCAGGACGACCATGACCACCGTGAGCACCGTGGCGCCCACGACGTTCTCGGAGAAGTGGAGATAGAGGAAGAACGTCGCCACCGCCGCCACGGCGATCCCGGCGAAGATCTTCTTGAAGTCCAGATCAATGTCGGTGCGGTCGGCGCCGCCGCCGCCCGCGAGCCCGATGTTGCCGAGCGCCTTCCCGATGCCCGCCACGAGCGAGCCGCGCAGGTTGTACAGCGTGTAGAAGGCCGCGACGATCATGGCCCCCACCGCGAGCGGCCGGATCTGCCGGCTCCACACTTCGGTCGCGAGGTCGCCCATGGACTGCTCCGCGCCGAGCAGGGCGGGGAGCGCCGGGTTCAGGAACACGGCCAGCGGCACGAGGAGCAGCCAGCCCAGGACCGCTCCGGCAAAGAGCACCGCCGAGATCCGCGTGCCGACGATGAACCCCACGCCCATCAGCATCGGCGAGACCGCGGGTGATGCGAGCAGCATGCCCCCCGCGTAGTCCACCCGCTGGCCGAGGATGTCCACGGTGGACCGGCCGAACGCGAAGAAGCGCGCGGCGCTTTCCTCGACGTACCGGATACCGTTGGCGTTCT
Organism: Gemmatimonadales bacterium; assembly: GCA_036398175.1. Lineage (GTDB taxonomy): Bacteria > Gemmatimonadota > Gemmatimonadetes > Gemmatimonadales > GWC2-71-9 > JAOTWJ01. Next base: position 129,897 of record DASWHL010000037.1, on the reverse strand, counting down.
TGAGCAGCTCCCAGAACGCGGCGAGCCCCATGGCGCCAAAGAGATAGCTGGCCCCCGTCTGCCCGCCCTGGCCGGCCTTCACGATCTCCGCGGCGGCCACCGACTCGGGGTAGGGCAGGTCGGCCTCGACGACGAGCGTGCGCCTGAGGACGACCACGAACAGCACGCCCAGGACTCCGCCGATCAGCATGATCGCCATGCTCTGGAAGTAGTGCAGCTCGTCCCACGCGCCGCTGATGACGAACGCGGGAATCGTGAAGATCGCGCCGGCCACGAGCGCCTCCCCCACGGAGGCCGTGGTTCGGGCGATGTTCTCCTCGAGAATGGTGCCCCGGAACGCCCGCAGCACGGCCATGGCCACGACCGCGGCCGGGAACGTCGCGGCCACCGTGAGGCCCGCCCGCATGCCCACATACGCGTTGGCCGCGCCGAGGGCCACCGCCATGATGACGCCGAGCACGAGCGCCTTGGCCGACAGCTCGGCCATGCTGGACGCGGCGGGAACGAACGGCTTGAAGGGCTGATCGGCCATGGAAGGATCCGTGAGGCGAGAGGAGGAGCGACGATTCTAGCGCGCGGCGCGGCGGGATGTCAAACGGCTAGTATTCAACGCCCCCATCGGAACTTCGCATGACGTTCGTCGCCGAGCTGGAACCCCGAAACCTCTGGTCGCACTTCGACCGCCTGCTGGCCATCCCGCGAGCCTCGGGGCACGAGGAAGGGGCGCGGCACTACGTGGTGGACGTGGCACGCCGGGCCGGCCGCGAGGTGGTTGCGGACGTGGCCGGCAACGTCGTGGTACGCAAACCGGCATCGGCGGGCGCGGCCAGCGCGCGGACCGTGATCCTGCAGTCGCACCTCGACATGGTGCCGGAGAAGCGGCCGGACGTGCGTCACGACTTCTCCCGCGACCCCATCGTCCCGCGCCGCGAGGGCGACTACCTCCACGCCACCGGGACGACGCTCGGGGCGGACAACGGGATGGGGGTCGCCGCCATGCTGGCCGTGCTCGAGGCCACGGAGATGACGCACCCGCCGCTCGAGCTGGTGTTCACGGTGGACGAGGAACGCGGGCTCACGGGGGCGGGCAAGCTCGATCCCGCGCTGCTCACCGGGCGCACGCTGCTGAGCCTCGATTCCGAGGAGGACGGGTTCCTCTACGTGGGTTGCGCCGGCGGCGGCGACTCGGTGCTCACCCTCCCGACCGCGACCGAGCCCGTGCCGCCGGGGCATGTCGCCCTGCGCATTGCCGTGCAGGGACTGCGCGGCGGGCATTCCGGCATGGACATCGTGCTCCAGCGCGGCAATGCCCTCCTCCTGCTGGCCCGCGCCCTGCGCGCGGGCGGGGTGGCGGCCGGGGATGAGTGGCGCCTGAGCGCCCTGGAGGGCGGCGGAGCGCGGAACGCGATCCCCCGGGACGCCGCCGCCACGGTGACCGTCGCCTCCGGCCGGCGGAGCGTCTTCACCCGCGCGATCGAGGACGAGTTCGCGAAGGCGAAGGCCGAGCATCGGGCGGCGGATCCGGAGGCCGCGATTGGGGTGGAGCCGGCGGCCATGCCGTCGGCCGCCTGGGCCCCTGCCTCGGGGGCGACGCTGCTGCGGATGCTCCTGGCCCTGCCGAACGGCGTCCTCGCGATGAGCCTCGACCTGCGGGGCCTGGTCGAGACCAGCAGCAACGTAGCGGTGGTGCGAGGACGGGATGGCGGCGTCGAGGTCGTCACGAGCCAGCGATCCTCGGTGGGCAGCGCGCTCGCCGCGGCCCGGGATCGGGTCCGGGCGGTCGCCGAGCTGGCGGGTGCGACCGCGGCGCAGCCGCCGGCGTATCCCGGGTGGCGGCCCGACATGGCGTCACCGCTGCTCGTGATGATGCGGGAGCTGCACCGCGACGTGCTCGGCAGCGCGCCAGAGGTGCGCGCCGTCCACGCCGGGCTCGAGTGCGGCGTGATCGGGGAGAAGATCCCGGGCACCGACATGATCTCGTTCGGGCCGCAGATCGAGGCGCCGCACTCGCCGGACGAGCGCGTGCACATTCCCTCGGTGGAGCGGTTCTACCGGTTGCTGACGGCCGCGCTGGCGCGGCTCGCTACGAGTCCTTGAGCCGCGCCTTGGCGATCGTCTGCAGCTGCATGTTGCTCGTGCCCTCGTAGATCGTCCCGATCTTGGCGTCGCGGTAGAACTTCTCCACGGGGTACTCCTTGGTGAACCCGTAGCCGCCGAAGAGATCCACGCAGAGGCTCGTGATCCGCCCCGCCGCCTCCGACGCGTACAGCTTGGCCATGGCGCCCTCGGTCATGTGCTGTTCACCCGCGTCCCGCAGGCGGGCCGCGTTGTAGACCAGGAGCCGCGACGCTTCCAGCTCCGTGTAGGCCTGTGCCAGCTGGAACTGGACGCCCTGGAACTCCCCGATGGCCTTGCCGAACTGCCTGCGTTCCTGGACGTACTGTCTGGTGGCGTCGAGCGCGCCCTGGGCGACCCCCACCATCTGCGCCCCGATGCCGATCCGGCCCGCGTTCAGCGTCTCGATGGCCACCTTGTAGCCCTTCCCGACCTCCCCGATCAGGTTTTCGGCGGGCACCGGGCATGCCTCGAAGATCAGCTCCGTGGTGCTCGACGCCCGGAGGCCGAGCTTGTCCTCCTTCTTGCCCACCGTGAACCCGGGAAACCCACGCTCCACCACGAAGCCCGTGATGCCCTTGTAGCCCTTGCCCGGATCCACCGTGGCAAAGACGACGAAGATGTCGGCCTCGTTGCCGTTGGTGATCCACAGCTTCTGGCCGTTCAGGGCCCAGCCGCCGTCCCGCGCGTCCGCCCGGCACTCGAGCCCGAACGCATCCGAGCCGGAGTTCGCCTCGGAAAGGGCGTAGGCGCCCACCTCGCCGGCGGCGAGCCGCGGCAGGTACTTGGCGCGAAGCGCGTCGTCGCCGAACTGCTTGATGGCAACCACCGCGAGCGTGTTGTGCACGTCCACCACGACGGCGGCGCTCGCGTCCACGCGGGCCAGCTCCTCCACGGCGAGAATGCTCATGAAGAACGAGCCACCGGCCCCCCCGTACTGCTCGGGGATGTCAATGCCCATGAGCCCCAGCTCGAGGAACTTGGGCAGCAGGCCCCGGTCGAACTCGGCCCGCTGGTCCATGTCGTGCACGAGCGGCCGCACTTCGGCCTCCGCGAAGTCGCGGACGGCATCGCGGAACATCTGCTCGTCGTCGCTCAGCTGCGTGAGAGCCGGTATGCGGGTGTCGGACGTCATGGTGCCTCGAAGGCGTCACCAGGGACGCCGGTTGATCGAAGGGCGGCGTAGGCGAGCGAGGCTCGCACGCGGTCAACGGCGGAAGTCTATGTGGAGTGCCCGGCCGGAGCGAGGCCGGCCGATTCGGCGGCGCGCCGTCAGTAGGTGGCCCAGGTGTCGAGCCAGGCGTTCCGGACGGGGGCCAGGCCGCTCACCGCCGCAAGGGCCGAGTCAACCTTGCAGGCGTCATAGTACAGGTACACATCGCGGCGGTTTTGCGGCGGGGCGCCTCCGGTATGGGTGCGTGCCGGATCCACACCGAGCTGCTCGTTGAGGCCCGTCACCACGAGGCCGTTGATCCGCTGGTAGTCCGCCTCGAACAGAATCCTCCCGCCCACGAGCACGATGCCATCGAACGTGAAGGAGGCGCCGCGGACCACGAGGCTGTCCCCCACCACGAGCAGCCCGGTCCCGGAGTTGGTTCCTGACAGCGTGAGTGCGCCGGCGATCCGCTGGATGGAGTACGCGGTGCTGCCGTTCTGAAACGACGAGTAGTCCGGCGTCAGGCTTCCGCCAAGGGCTCCCGCCCAGTCGATCAGGGTTTCGGCGGCGGTCGTCGGCCCGGTGCCCGCCACGATGATTCCCGGGGCACCGACGATGCTCGTATCGGGGTCCGCCGGGCCGGCCCACGCGAGGTCCGGCGTGCGGATGCCCGGAATGGGGGCGTCCACGCCGCACTGGTCGTTGCCGTTCACTTCGAGACGCGCCGGGTCGGAGTTGTTGTTCAAGTGGCGCTGACCGTTCGCGGCCGTCAACACGCCCCGCCGGAGGATGTACCCGTATTCCCACTCCGCGAACTGTGCCACCGTGCGCTGAGCCTGCGGGGTGGGGCCGACCCCGGGATTGATCACGATGCCGGTCGAGCGCACCAGGTAGAGGATCCGTTGCGTCGTGTCGGCCGGTCGGCGCACCAGGTGGGTGATGACGTTCGCGAAGCCGCCGGTCACGTTGATGCGCGTCGAGTCGCCGTCGGCGGGCAGCGTCACGACCGTGCCGAAATACGTCTGCAGCCCGCTTTGCGCGATGGCCAGCGCGGCCGCGGTTTCGTCGCTGGCCTCCGCAAGCTGATGTTCGACCCGCGCGCGGGTGAGGCCGCTCGTCAGCAGGACGGTGAGCAGGGCCACGAGGAGGATCACGGCGGGCAGCGCGAAGCCCCGCCGATTGGTGCACATTCCGGCGGTCATGGTACCAGCATGTTGCCAAATCGCACCCGAGGCTGGACGGCGAAGAGAGTGGGCTGGCTCGCTCCCTGGGCGGGCTGGACACTCGCCCCAACCAACCGCAGCTCGAGGCCCCGGACGTTCGACAGCGGCGTCGGCACCGCCGTCTGCGGCGTCAGTCGGGATCCAACGAGGAACCGGAACCGCGCCGCCGTGTCGAACGGCGCGAGCAGTTCCTCGGGCACGGCGCCCGCTTGGCGCCACAGGGCCCAACGGCCCGGCAGCGCATCTGAGGCGGCAAACCTGTAGGTGACCGTCTGATAAAAATAGAACACGCGTCCCGACCAACCGATCGGTGCCGTCAGGACGATCCGTGCGCCGGCGGGCATCACCCGGATGCTGTCCGCATCACACGGCGATGTCTGGGTCGTGGTCCCGATCATGCCGATCGTCGGGTCGAACGTGTAGGTGGTCCCGGTCGTCTGGTACGCGATCCCGTCCAGATCGGCGTCGGCCATGACGATCGAATCGTGGGGCGCCAGAATCGCATACTCCCCCTGACACAGCACGCCGAACGCGTACGGAACGCGCACCGTCACGCTGTCGGGCGCCGCCGCGATCAGCCCGCCGTCCGACACCATCCGGAGTTCCGGGATCATCACGTTCATGGCCGCGCGGGCCGTCTGCCGCGCCTCCAGGAGGGTATCCTGCCGGGAGACGTACCGCGAGTTGCTGATCATCAGCCGCGCCAGCGCCGTACCGAGCAGCCCGAAGACGGCGAGCGTGATCAACAGCTCGACGAGTGTGATGCCCCGGCGCGTCATGGGACGTAGAGCGGTGAGCGCGACCGCGGGCGCGTCCGGCTCACGGTGAGGGTCTCCGGCGGCAGCGCGCCGCCAGCCGGCGTCACGATGGCGCGCACCTGCCGTACCCCGCCCATGGTCGCCGTGACCTCGAAGCACCGCGTATAGACGAACTGGGCGGACGTGTCGCTGACGCAGCCAACGAGGGCCGTGAGACTGTCCCACTGTACCGATTCGGCCAGGGACGCCGCGCTCTCGAGCGCGGCACCCCGAGCGCCCACCAGACTGGCCGTGCGCGTGTGACGGCCCATCTGCCACATGATCCCGGTCAGTGCGAGCAGCACCACGCTGAGGAGGGTGAGCGCCACCACGACCTCCATCAGCGAGACGCCACGCCGCGACCGGACCTCAGGGGAGCTTCGTGACACGGATCTGTCCCGCTCGAGAAAAGGTTACGCGCTGCCGGTTCGTGCCGATTCCCAGTGTGAACGTGGCGCTCACGGCAGCCGCCCCGTTGGGAAAGATCTCGAGGGAGGTCGGCGTCGCCGAGAGCTCCGTGAGCCCGAAGTCGCCGGTCGCTCCGAACTCCCGGGTCCGAACAACGGTTCCGAGCCGGTCCACGAGTTGGTACACCTGCGCTGCCGAATTCACTGAGACGACGACCGGCAGGCGCCGCCGGGCGGCGAGCACCTGCGCGTACTGGAGGTCCCCCGCGAGCAGGCTCGCGGCCCCGCGTACGCGGGCACCCTCCAACGTGGGTGCCATCCGTACGTACGTAATGCCGGCGAGCACCCCGATGATGATCATCACCAGCAGGAGCTCGATGATGGTGTACCCATCGGTCCGGCGCGGGCCCATGCACATCAGCAAAACCTAGCACAATCCGCGCCGTCCCGATGCCCCGTGCCCGGCGGCCGCCCGCGCGTCCGACGCCCAGGTATCCCCTCGCCGGCCTCGACACTATTTTGGAGCGCTGCGGTCGCCGGCTCGATGCCCACGAGAAAGGGGGAGACGGGGTGAGACTCCGCGAGGGGCAGGTATCCCAGCTCGCGTCGGTGCGCCCGCGAGACGCGGGGCGCAACACGGGTGTGCCGCTCGACCTGGCGTGGGTCCGATCCCTGCGCGTGAACCGGAGCGCCGTGGAACGGCGGGCGGACACCCTCCCCCGGCGCCGAACCGTCAAGCGCGAGTGGCAGGCCGCCTGGCTGCTCCGAGCCGTGACGTGTATGGACCTCACGACGCTGTCGGGCGACGACACCCCCGCCCGCGTCCGGCGACTGTGCGGGAAGGCACAACGGCCGGTCCGGGCCGCCCTCCTGGCCGCCTTGGGAGCCGACGGCCTTCCCATCCGGGTGGCGGCGGTCTGTGTGTACCACGCCATGGTGGCCACCGCCGTGGAGGCGCTGGCCGGCTCCGGCATCCCGGTGGCCGCCGTCGCCACCGGGTTCCCCCACGGCCTGAGCCCGATGCGGGAACGCCTGGGAGAAATCCGGGCGTCCATAGCCGACGGAGCGGCCGAGATTGACGTGGTCATCACCCGCGCGCACGTGCTCACCGGCGCGTGGGAGGCGCTCTACGACGAGGTCCGCGCCTTTCGTGAGGCGTGCGGGGCCGCGCATCTGAAAACGATTCTGGCCACCGGGGAGCTGGGCCCGCTGCGGAACGTGGCGCGGGCCGGCGCCGTGTGCCTGATGGCCGGCGCCGACTTCATCAAGACGTCCACGGGCAAGGAGAGCACGAACGCCACCCTGCCCGTGGGCCTGGTGATGGCACGCACCCTCCGCGCCTATTACGAGCGGACCGGACACCGGGCGGGGTTGAAGCCGGCCGGTGGCATCCGGGCCGCGAAGCAGGCGCTGGACTGGCTGCTCCTGATGAAGGATGAGCTGGGGACGCCCTGGCTGCGGCCGGCGCTGTTCCGGCTCGGTGCCAGCGGACTCCTGACCGACATCGAGCGCCAGCTCGAGCACCTCGTGACCGGCCGCTACTCGGCCGCCCACCGCCATCCGGTTCCCTGAGCCATGCGCAAGGTCAGCGAGATCTTCGAGTCCATGGAGTACGGCCCCGCCCCGGAGGCCGCCGGCCCGGCGGTCGCGTGGCTGGAGGCGCACGGCCGCCGCTTCGGGCATTTCATCGGCGGAGCCTGGCAGCCGTCGGCGGACGGAGCACGGTTTCCCACGCTCAATCCGGCCACCGCCACGCCGCTGGCCGAGGTCGCCCAGGGCGGCCCGGACGACGTCGAGCGCGCGGTCGCAGCCGCCCGCGCGGCCCAGCCGGGCTGGGCGGGCCTCGGGCCGGCCGGCCGCGCACGGTTCCTCTACGCCATGGCGCGCCACGTCCAGAAGCACACCCGCCTGTTCGCGGTCCTGGAGACGCTCGACAACGGCAAGCCCATCCGGGAGTCGCGCGACATTGACGTGCCGCTGGTGGCGCGCCACTTCTACCACCACGCGGGCTGGGCCACGCTCCTGCCCACGGCCCTGCCGGGCGCCGAGCCCGTGGGCGTCGTGGGCCAGATCATCCCGTGGAACTTCCCGCTGCTGATGCTGGCGTGGAAGGTGGCACCCGCCCTGTGCGCCGGGAACACCGTGGTCCTCAAGCCGGCGGAGTTCACGTCGCTCACGGCACTCAGGTTCGCGGAGCTGTGCGCCGAGATCGGCCTGCCGGCCGGCGTCCTCAACGTGATCACGGGCGACGGGCGCACCGGCGAGGCGCTGGTCCGCCACCCCGGCGTGGACAAGATCGCCTTCACCGGGTCCACGGACGTCGGTCGCCTGATCCGCACGGCCACGGCGGGAAGCGGCAAGAAGCTGTCGCTCGAACTGGGCGGCAAATCGCCGTTCCTGGTCTTCGAGGATGCCGACCTAGACAGCGTGGTGGAAGGCGTCGTGGACGCCATCTGGTTCAACCAGGGGCAGGTCTGCTGCGCGGGGTCGCGGATCCTCGTGCAGGAAGGCCTCGCGGACGCGCTCGTGGCCAAGCTGCGCGCGCGGATGGAGACGCTGCGCGTCGGCGACCCGCTGGACAAGGCCGTGGACATCGGCGCCATCATCGCGCCGGTCCAGCTCGAGCGCATCACGCGGCTCGTGGATCAGGGACGCGCGGAGGGGGCCACCGTGTGGCAGCCGTCGTGGAGCCTGCCCCGCGACGGGTGGTTTTTCCCGCCCACGCTCTGCACGGACGTGACGCCGGCCGCGACCATTGTCCAGGAAGAGATCTTCGGGCCCGTCGTGGTGCTGATGACGTTCCGCACGCCCGCGGAGGCGGTCGAGCTGGCCAACAACACGCGCTACGGGCTCGCGGCGAGCGTGTGGACGGAGAACATCAACCTGGCCCTGGATGTGGCCCCCAAGGTCAAGGCGGGGACCATCTGGATCAACTGCACGAACGTCTTCGACGCCGCGGCGGGCTTCGGCGGCTATCGCGAGAGCGGTTTCGGGCGCGAGGGTGGCGTCGAAGGGCTCTGGGAATACGTACGGTGGAGCGGTGGTCGGGCGGGCAGGCAGGCCGAGGACGTGGCGGTGCCGCGGTCACCGCCCCCCGCCCTGACGGCCGGCTCGCCCGCGGCTCCGCCGATTGACCGGACCGCCAAGCTCTACATCGGCGGCAAGCAGGTGCGCCCCGACGGCGGCTACAGCCTGGCGGTGACCGCGCGCGATGGCACGCGGATGGGCGAGGTCGGGCTCGGCAACCGCAAGGACATCCGGAACGCGGTGGAGGCGGCGCACGCGGCGGCGTCCTGGGGCCGCGCTACGGCGCACACGCGCGCCCAGGTTCTCTACTATCTCGCGGAGAACCTCGACGCCCGGGCCGGAGAGATCGCCGCCCGGCTCGACGCCATGACGGGGGTGGACGCCGGTCCGCGCGAAGTGGCGGCGGCCGTCGGCCGGCTGTTCACGTGGGCGGCCTGGGCGGACAAGTGGGACGGTCGGGTCCACCACACGCCGTATCGCAACGTCACGCTCGCCATGCCCGAACCGATCGGCGTGATCGGCATCGTGTGTCCGGCGACTGTGCCGCTGCTGGGGTTCGTCTCGCTGGTGGCCCCGGCCGTCGCCATGGGGAATACGGTCGTGGCCGTACCGTCGGAGCCGCACCCGCTCGCGGCTACCGACTTCTACCAGATTCTCGACACGTCCGACGTCCCCGCCGGCGTCGTGAACATCGTGACCGGCCGGCGCGACGAGCTGGCCGAAGTGCTGGCGGCACACGACGACGTGGACGCCGTCTGGTACGCGGGCTCGGCGGACGGCGAGACGGCGGTGGAGCGGTTGTCGGCCGGGAACCTCAAGCGCACGTGGGCGGACCTGGAGCGGCTGGGCGACTGGTTCGACGATACGGTCGCCACGGGCGAGCGGTTTCTGCGGGCCGCGACGCAGATCAAGAACATCTGGATTCCCTATGGCGACTGATACGCCGGGTGGCGGATCCGCCCGCCCGGCAGCGGTCCTGGCGCTCTGGCTGGTGCTGGCGTCGCCCGCCATGGCCCAGCCGCGGGACCCGACGGGCCGGGAGCCGAGCCCGGTGGCGGTGGCCGCGATTCCCAGCCGTGCCCGCGCCGACGTTGCGAACCTGGCCGCGCTGGCCGGGCGCATCCCGGGTGAATCCGCGCTCGCGCGCCTCGCGCGGGACCTGGACGTGCTCCGCCAGGCGATCGGGGCCGAGGGGGGCGGGCTCGCGGACGCGCAGCTGGCCGCCCTCTACTTCGAGGACCTGGCGGATCTCGAGCGCCGGTGGAGCGATCTTGGGCGACGACTGATTTCCTGGCAGAACCGGGCCGGCGCCCTCACGACGCGAGTGGACGCCATTCGCGACACGGCGACCGGTCTGCGGACCGTCTGGGACCTCACCCGGCGGCTCCCCCGCAGCGAGTTGCCCGCCACGCCGCGCGCCCGGGTGGGCGACGTCCTGGGCGCGGTGGACTCGCTGAGCGCGCGCGTTGCCCCCGTGCGCGACCGGCTGTTGCACCTCCAGAGCGAGGCCGGGGGCCTCGACGCGCAGGTCGCCGCGTATCTCGAAACGCTGCGCGCGGCGCAATCCCGGGCGCGACGGCAGATCGTGCGGCGGGACGGCCCCGCGCTCTGGCACCTGCCCGGCGCGGCGCGGGAGTCCGCTCCGGCGGTGGACGCGCCGGACAAGTTCGCGCAGGCCGTCGAGTACCTGGGAGCGCAACCCGGACGCCTGGGGGCGCACGGGGCCCTGGCCGTCCTGTTCGCGGCGCTCTTCGCCTGGCTGGGCCGACGGCGTGAGCGATGGGCCACGGCGGAGTTCGCCATTCACTGGCCCGCCAGCATCCTGGCGCATCCGATCGCCGCCGCCGCCCTGCTTGCCGTTGCCGTGATGCGATCGGTGTATCCGGGTGCGCCGCAGGGCCTGTTCGCCATCGGCTTCCTCGTGGCGTTGCCGGCACTGGTCATCCTGTTGCGACATCTCCTGGCCCCCACGCTCCGGGCGCCCGCCCACCTGCTGGTGGCGGTCTACTCCGTGCGGGTGCTCGCGGACACGTTCCTGACGGGCCAGGTGGCGACCCGGGTGGCGCTGCTGGGAGCCGCCGTGTTCGGCGCCGCGGCCTTCGGGTGGTTCGCGTGGCGCGCGGCCCGGGTGCCGGCACGGAAGCGCGGCGCGTGGCGCGCGGGCCGCGTGCTGGCGCTGGGCGGGGCGGGGCTGCTCGGCGGCGCGGTGGCCGCCAACGTCGTCGGGTTCGTCACGCTCACCGCGCTGCTGGTGTCGGCCACGCTCGTGAGCGGCCTGGCCGCGCTGGCGGTGCTGGCCCTGGTGGACGTCGTCGTCGGGGCGGTCCTCGTGGGGCTGCTCGCCACGCCGATCAGCCGCCTCGACATGGTCCGGCGCAACCGGGCGGCCCTCACCCGCCGGGTGACGCCGCTCGTGCGATTCACGGGACTCCTGCTCTGGATCTCGGTGGCGATGCGCCAGTTCCGGATCCTCGATCCGACGCTCGACGCGATCGGCGCGCTGATCGCCGCCCCCATCACGGTCGGGTCGTGGAATTTCACGGTCGGCGACATCGTCGCCTTCGGCGTCGCTCTGGTCGTGGCCACGATGATCGCGCGCGGGCTTCGCGCCGTGCTGCGCGACGACGTGCTGGCTCGCATGCACCTGGGGCGCGGCGTGCCGGACGCCGCGGCGGGGATCGCCTACTACCTGGTGCTGACGCTGGGGTTCGTGTTTGCGGCCGGCGCGGCGGGCCTCGACCTGAGCCGCCTGGCCCTGGTCGCCGGCGCGCTCGGCGTCGGCATCGGATTCGGCCTGCAGACCATCGTCGCCAATTTCATCTCCGGGCTGATCCTGCTGTTCGAACGCCCGGTGAAGCCCGGCGACACGGTCGAGTTCGACGGCCTCCGCGGCGTCGTCCAGTCCATCGGCATGCGCGCCAGCATCGTGCGGACCTTCCAGGGCGCGGACGTCATCGTGCCGAACCAGGACTTCATCGCCGGCCGCGTCGTGAACTGGACCCTGTCCGATCAGACGCGGCGCGTCGAGATCCCGGTGGGCGTGGCCTACGGGACGAACCCCCCCGAGGTCATCACCCTCCTCACCGACACGGTGGGCAAACACGCCAAGGTCCTCGAGCGGCCCGCGCCGACCGTCCTGTTCAGCGGGTTCGGCGAGAGTTCGCTCGACTTCGAGATCCGCTTGTGGACCAGCGCCGACGACTGGCCCGCGGTGCGAAGCGACGTGCTCGTCGCGACGTACGAGGCCCTCACGCGGGCCGGGATCGAGATCCCGTTTCCGCAGCGGGACCTGCACCTCCGGTCCGTGGCCCCGGCGGTTCCGCCGGCCGATTGAGCGCGCCCGCCTTCCGGAGCACGAGCTGGGGTGCCGCCACGTCGTCGGGCAGGTTGAAGGCCAGGCGCACGATGGAGGACACCGCGAGGTCGGCCGGCGGATCGAGCACGAACCACGTCCGCGCGTGCGGGAAGCTGTCTTCGTCGCCGATCAGGAACAGCTCGGTCGCCGCCGCCAGCGGATGGGCGTCCCGGATCCGGAGGCGCAGCAGGGCCGCGTCCACGGGGATGTCGAAGACGATCGTAGAACGGGTGGCGACGCCCGCCGGGAGCGGGACGTTCGGCAGGCCCGCGGGAATCCCGGCCGCAGCGAGGGCGCGTTCCGCCCGACGCGCGCGCCGATACTCCGTCCGTCCGGCGCCGCGCAGGGTGGTCCCGAGGCGGCCGCTCCGGAGCGTCACACCGGCCGCGTCGCTCGACAGGCGCACCGCCACGAGCGCGTACCGTCCCTCGGCCCGAGGGCCGGCGATGCCCGCTGCCACGAAGCCCCCCGTCGCGACGGACAGTGCCGGCGGGCGGGCATTCACCCCGCTGACTGCCGGCGGCGCCGGGCCAGCAGCAGTGCGTCGAGCAGCCGTCCCGGGAGCAGGCGGGCCAGCATGGTGCCCACCCGGGCGTCCCACCCGACCCGATACCGCGTTCGCGGCCACCGGCGCGTGAGCGCCCGTGCCACCACCACCGCCACGCGCTCGGCCGGGATGGCCCGTGAAGGCACCCGCACGTCCGCCAGGCGTTCCAGCACGCGGCCGTAGTAGCGGCGCGCGTCGGCCGGGTATCCGGCGGCGAGCGCCACGCCCTGGTCCCGCGACGTGCCCCAGATGGAGGTCTGGACCGCGCCCGGCTGCACCACCACCACGCGGACCCCCGACCGCGACAGTTCCATCCGCAGCCCGTCCGACAGCGCCTCGAGCGCGAACTTGGAGGCGGCGTAGGCGCCCGAGAAGGGGCTCACGAGACGGCCGCTCACGGAGCTCACGTTCACCACCCGTCCGCGCGCCGTCCGCAACAGCGGGAGGCAGGCCTGGGTGAGCGCCATCAAGCCGAACACGTTCACCTCGAACTGTTCCCGGATCGCGTCCACCGGCAGGAACTCGAGCGGGCCCGCGCAGACGGTGCCCGCGTTGTTCACCAGGCCCCACAGGCCGGCCGGTCCGACCGCGTCCGCCACCTCGCGCGCGGCCGACGCGACCGAGTCGGCGTCGGTGACGTCACAGACGATCGGCACGATCCGGCCGTCGGTCGCGGCGCGAAGGGCGGTGCCGTCCGCCGCGCGGCGGACTGCGGCAAACACCCGGAACCCACGGGCCTCGAGCGCGCGGGTACAGGCGTGTCCGATCCCACGCGCGGCGCCGGTCACCAGCACCGAGCGGAGCGGGGCAGTCATGGCGTATCTTCCTCGCGGTGAAGTGCGGGGCCGGCGGAGCCCAGCCGGCCCGCGCGGGCTACGGACCCGGTTCCTGCGCCCGCTCCCAGGCTTCGATGCGCTGTTCGAGGTCGCGCGGGACCGTGGCGATGAGCTTCCCGGTGGGGGACACGTAGATCGTGGCCCGCGGAATGCCGGGGAGCCGGGTGCGCGCGTAACGGATCACCCACGCTCTCGGCTTGCCGGGCAGGTCGGGCACCCCTTCGAACCTCGGGGGGCGCCAGCCCTGGAAGACGATCGTGCGATTGGACAGCGGGGGCTTGTTGCCGGTGACCTTTCCGGCGGTGAACCGCGCGCCCGCATAGGATCCGGCGGTGAGCAGACCGCCGACGGCGGCGAGGATCAACAGGAGCTTGAAGACCTTGGTCATGAGCGCCTTTCCCGTGCGGAGCGAGCTCGGCGGCGGCGGTGATCCCCGCCGGGCTCCGGGGCGTTCCTGATGAATCTACCACCGTCGGCGCCGGGCGGGGGGGCGCTCGCGCGCGTCCGGGCGCCGGGGCCGCTGGTCTCGGTCGAGATGCGTCCCCCGCCCACCGGCCTTGCCGGACGGGACGCCATGGACGTCTGGATAGACATGGCGCACGAGGTCCGCCGCCTCATGCGCTGGGATACGGTGCTTTTCCTGACGGACAACGCCGTGGGGGCCGCGGAGGAGGAGAATCTCCGGCACCTGGCCGGCAACCTGGCCGAAGCGACCAGCCCGGAACGGGTGGTGCCGTTCCTCACGTCCAAACACACGCTCGACTACTGCCTGCTCTACGCCGCTCGCGCCGCGGCGCGCGGGTACGAGGCGCTGACCGTGCTCGGCGGCGACACGCGGGTCGGCGCGCCGCGGTGCGTCCCACACGCGTTCGAGCTGCGGCGGATCCTCCGGGAACGGATGCCGGCGCTCACGCTCGGTGGCTGGGCCAATCCCCACCGCGATCCGGGGCAGCAGGTGGAGCTCTTGCTCCGGGGCGACTTCACGGCCGAGTTCTACCTGACGCAGATCGTGTCGCACCACGATCTGTCCGCCGTCGAGGCCTTCCTGAACGAGGCCAGCCGGCGCGGGCTGGCGCTGCCCGGCCTGTTCGGCGTCTTCTACTACCGCAGCGCCAACCCGACGACGCTCGCGCGACTGGGAGACTTCCTGCCGGTTCCCGCCGACGGCCTCACCCGGGAGTTCGGCGCGGGTCGGAGCGCCGAGTCCATCTGCGGCGAGACGGTCCGGCGCCTGCGGCAGGTGGGTGCCGAACGGATCTACTTGAGCAATCTCGGAGTTCGGGGAGCCGCCGAGCGCTACGAGCGGATCCTGGACGCCGCGGGCGTCTAGCGAGCGTGCCCGGGCCGCGCTCGACCAGCGGGGCTCGCCTAGTGCGGAGCCGGCGTGCGGCGGTACCGTGCCGTCCCGAACGTACGCCACTCGCCATTGCTCAGCACTTCGTCGAGCACGTCCACCTCGTCGGCCGACCGAACGCGATAGGTGGTGCGACCTCGCTCGGTCGGGGCCGTCCAGGTCACCGCCAGGAGCGAGTCCGATGACTCCCACTGGAGCTCAACCCGCGTGCCCCGCGAGTCCAGCCACACGCCCTCGGGCCTGGCCGGCCCGGTCCGGTACACGGCGGCCGCGTTGAGCACCGGCGTCACCGCGCCGCTCGTGTCGGCAAACCCGTTGGCAAAGATCAGCACCGCGAACCCGTCCTGGTGCCGCCACTGCATGCTGAACCGGGCCGCCCGGTTCAGCAGGGTGCCCGTTCCCACCCACTCTCCCTGAAGCCGGTCGAAGATGGGGGCGGCGCCCTGCGCGCTGAGGTCGGCGGTAACGGCGCAGGCACCGCCCAGCAGGACGATCCATGGATGGAGCCGCATGTACCCTCCGGGTCAGGCGGTGACGGGGGTGAGGCGGCGCAGTCTCACGCGCTCCGGCGCGGTCCGCGTTGCGCCGGTCGGGGAATTCGCACGGCCTAGGACCGTCCGGCGACCGCGTCCCGGGCGAGCGCCAACGCCGGAGCCATGTCGCCCCCGGGCGCCACGATCTGCACTCCCTGGACGAGCGGCCGGATCGCGGCGAGCAGCTCCCGGGCGATCGCGAGCCCTTCGGCCGCGGCCGCGCCCGATCCGTGGGTCTCCGCACCCCGCATCCGCTCGATCACGGCGGCGGGCACGTGTACTCCGGGGATCTCGTTGGCCAGCGCCTCCGCGTTCCGCAGCGAGGTGAGCGGCCACAGCGACGCGACCACGGGCACCCGGAAGTCCCGCACGCGCTCCAGGAACGCCGCCAGCGGCGCCGCGTCGAAGACGGGCTGCGTCACCGCGAACTCGGCCCCGGCGTCCACCTTCCAGAAAAAGCGGCCCGCCTCCCGCTCGAGGTCGGTGGCGGCGTGATTCGCGGCCACCCCGATCACGAAGCGGGTGGGCGGGCCGATCGGGTTGCCGCCCGGATCGAGCCCGTGGTTCAGGCGGTACACGATGTTGGTGAGGCCGATGCTGTCAATGTCGAAGACGGCGGTGGAGTCGGGATAGGGGCCCATGCGCGGCGCGTCGCCGGTGACCAGCAGGAGGTTGCGGAGTCCCATGGCCGCGGCGCCCAGCAGGTCCGCGAGCATGCCGAGCATGTTGCGGTCGCGGCAGGTGTAATGGACCAGCGCCTCGAGCCCCACGTCCCGCTGCACCAGCATCGCGGTGGGCAGCACGCTCATGCGGCCCTCGGCGCGAGGCGTGTCCAGGAGGCTCAAGGCGTCCACCCCCACAGCCTGGAGGTCCCGCGCCGCCCGGATCAGATCGTCGGCCTGCCACCCGCGCGGCGGCAGCGTCTGGACGCTCACGGCAAAGCTGCCGTTGGCCAGCGCGGCGCCCCACCGGGAGCGGTGCGCCACCGGTACGGGCGCGACGCCGGTCGGCGCCTGGACCTCCGCCCGAGCGAAGACCGCCGTCGAGCGGCGCGGCTGGACCGTCGCCACCTGGTCCCGGATGCGCCGGATGTGATCCGGCGTCGTGCCGCAGCACCCGCCCACGAACCGCGCGCCCGCCTCGATGAACCGTCGCGCGTAGCGGGCCATGTACTCGGGGCTCGCGAGGTACATCTTGCGGTCGCCGACCTCCCGGGGCACGCCCGCGTTGGGCTGGGCGGCAAGCGGGCGGTCCGTCACCGCGGCCATCCGCTCGATCGCGTCGAGCATGGCCGCCGGTCCCACCGCGCAGTTGAGCCCCACGACGTCCGCGCCGAGATCCGTGAGCCGCCGCGCCACGCTCTCGATGTCCGTGCCGTAGGCCGTGGTGCCGGTCTCGCCGATCGTCATCTGCGCGATCACCGGGAGCGGACACCGGGCCCGGATGGCGCGTAGCGCCGCCGCCAGCTCGTCCACGTCGGTGAACGTCTCCAGGATGAAGCCGTCCACCGCGCCGGCCAGCAGCCCGTCCACCTGCCGCCCGAAAAGCGACTCCGCCTCGTCGCGGGCCGTGGGCCCGAACGGCTCGATGCGGATGCCGAGCGGCCCGATGGCGCCCACGACGCTCAGCCGCTCGCCGGCGGCCTCACGCGCGAGCCGCGCCGCCGCGGTGTTGATCGTCTCCGTGTCCGCCTCGAGCCCGAAGCTCGAGAGCTTGACGGGGTTGGCGCCGAACGTGTTGGTCTCGAGAATGTCGGCGCCGGCCGCGGCGTAGGCCTCGTGGATTTCGCGGACCAGGTCGGGCTGGATGACGTTCAGCTCGTCGTAGCACACGTGGACGAAAACGCCCCGCCCGTAGAGCATGGTGCCCATGGCGCCGTCCACCACGTGAACCCGCCCGTCGGCAATACGGTCCGCCAGCGGTCGCGTCATCGCGAGCCCCCGGGGTCGTAGGCCAGGTTGGGACTCAGCCAGCGCTCCACCTCGGCCGCCGGCAGGTTGCGGCGGCGCGCGTAGTCCTCCACCTGGTCCCGCCCGATCCGGCCGAGCCCGAAGTAGTGCGCCTCCGGATGGGCCAGGTACCAGCCGCTCACCGAGGCGGTGGGCAGCATGGCGTACGACTCCGTCAGGCTGATCCCCGCCGTTTCGGGAACGGCCAGGAGGTCGAACAGCGCCCCCTTGGTGGTGTGGTCCGGACAGGCCGGGTAGCCCGGCGCGGGTCGGATGCCGCGGTATCGCTCGGCAATGAGCGCGGCGTTCTCGAGCGACTCGTCGGGCGCGTAGCCCCATAGCTCGCGCCGGACCCGCTGGTGCACGTGCTCGGCGAGCGCCTCGGCCAGCCGGTCCGCCAGCGCCTTGGCCATGATGCTGCCGTAGTCGTCGTGATCGGCCTCGAAGGCCGCGCACAGCGCGTCCAGGCCGATGCCGGCGGTCACCGCGAACGCGCCCGCGAAGTCCGCGAGACCCGATTCCCTGGGCGCGACGAAGTCCGCGAGACAGAGGTTGGGCCGGCCGGGCGGCTTCTCGAACTGCTGCCGGAGCCCGGGCATCACCGCCCGCAGCGTGCCGCGGTCGCCGTCGGCATACAGCTCCACGTCGTCGCCCACCGCGTTGGCCGCGAACAGCCCCACCACGGCGCGCGCCGCCAGCAGGCGCTCCCGCACGATGCGGTCCAGCAGCGCCTGCGCGTCCACCAGCAGGCTGCGCGCCTGCGTGCCCACCGTCGGGTCGTCGAGGATCGTCGGAAAGCTGCCCGCCAGCTCCCACGTGCGGAGGAACGGGGTCCAGTCAATGACCGGGACGAGATCGGCCAACGGGTAGTCCTCGTAGACCGTGATCCCCGGCCGGCAGGGGGCGGGGGGCGCGTACGCGGACCAGTCAATGGACGCGCGCCGCCGGCGGGCCTCCTCGAGCGGGAGGAGCACCGTCCCGCCGGCGCGGTCCTCGTATCGCGCGCGGATCTTCGCGTAGTCGGCCCGGACCTCGTCCACGAACGCGTCGCGGCGGCCGCCGCTCAGCAGCTGGCTCATCACCGCGACGCTGCGGGAGGCGTCCAGCACGTGGACCGTGGCGCCGGCATACGCAGGCGCGATCTTCACGGCGGTGTGCGCCCGTGACGTCGTCGCGCCGCCGATCAGCAGCGGGACCGTGAAGTTCCGCCGCGTCATCTCGCGCGCCACGTGCACCATCTCGTCCAATGACGGGGTGATGAGGCCGGAGAGCCCGACCGCGTCGGCGCCCAGGCGCTCCGCCTCGTCGAGGATGCGCTGCGCGGGCACCATCACGCCCAGGTCCACGATCTCATAGTCGTTGCAGCCGAGGACCACGCCCACGATGTTCTTGCCGATGTCGTGGACGTCGCCCTTCACGGTGGCCAGCACGATGGTCCCCGCACGCTGCGGCGCGGCGTTCGCGCCGCGCTCGGCCTCGAGGAACGGCGTCAGGTAGGCCACCGCCTTCTTCATGACGCGGGCGCTCTTCACCACCTGCGGCAGGAACATCTTCCCGGCCCCGAAGAGATCGCCCACCACGTTCATGCCGTCCATCAGCGGCCCCTCGATCACCGCGATGGGGCGCCCCAAATGGGCGCGCGCCTCTTCGGTGTCCTCCTCGATGTGGTCGAGGATCCCCTCGATCAGCGCGTGCTTCAGCCGGTCGGCCACGGGGAGCTGGCGCCACGCGAGATCGGTCTTCGCGCGTGCCGTTCCCCCCTGATACCGTTCGGCCAGCACCAGCAGCCGTTCCGTGGCGTCGGCGCGCCGGTCGAACAGCAGGTCCTCGACGGCGGTCAGCAGATCCGCGGGGATGTCCTGGTAGACCGCCAGCTGGCCGGCGTTGACGATCCCCATGTCCATCCCGGCCTGGATCGCGTGGTAGAGGAACGCCGAGTGCATGGCTTCCCGGATCGCGGGGCTCCCGCGAAACGCGAAGGAGAGGTTGCTCACGCCGCCGCTCACGAGCGCGCCCGGCAGGGTCCGTTTGATGGCGCGCGTGGCCTCGAGATACGCGATCGCGTACCGGTTGTGCTCCTCGATCCCGGTGCCCACGGCGAAGATGTTCGGGTCGAAGATGATGTCTTCGCCCGGGAATCCGATCCGCTCGGTGAGCAGGCGGTAGGCCCGGACGCAGATGGCCACCTTGCGATCCACCGTGTCGGCCTGCCCCTGCTCGTCGAACGCCATCACGATCACGGCCGCGCCGTACCGGCGCACCAGGCGGGCCTTGGCCAGGAAGTCGGCCTCGCCCTCCTTGAGACTGATCGAGTTGACGATGCCCTTACCCTGGAGGTTCCGGAGCCCGGTCTCGAGCACCTCCCAGCGCGAGGAGTCCACCATCACCGGCACCCGCGCGATGTCGGGCTCCGCGGCCACCAGGCGCAGAAACCGCTCCATGGCGGCGCGCGAATCCAGCATCCCCTCGTCCATGTTCACGTCGAGGATCTGCGCCCCGTTCTCCACCTGGTGGCGGGCGACCTCGAGCGCCGCCTCGTAGTCGCCGGCCACGATCAGCGTCGCGAAGCGCGCCGAGCCCGTGACGTTGGTCCGCTCGCCCACGTTCACGAACAGCGAGTCCGGACGAATCATGAACGGCTCGAGCCCGCTCAGGCGGCACACGGCCGGGCGGGTCGGGATGGTGCGCGGCGGGAGACCCGCCACCGCCTCGACCACGGCGCGGATGTGCTCGGGTGTGGTGCCGCAGCATCCCCCGACGATGTTGACGAAGCCGGACGTGGCGAACTCCCGCACCAGCCCCGCCATCTCGGCCGGCGTCTGGTCGTAGCCGCCGAACGCGTTCGGGAGTCCCGCGTTCGGGTGGCAGCTCACGGCGGTGTCGGCGATGCCGGCCAGGTCCTCCAGATACGGCCGCAGCTGTGTCGCGCCCAGGGCGCAGTTGAGCCCGACGCTGAAGAGACCGCCGTGCCGGATCGAGTGCCAGAAGGCCTCCACGGTCTGGCCCGACAGGGTGCGGCCGCTGGCGTCGGTGATGGTGCCCGACACCATGAGCGGGACGTCGCGCCCGAGGTCGTCGAACAGCCCGCGGATCGCGAACAGCGCCGCCTTGCAGTTCAACGTGTCGAACACCGTCTCCACCATGAGCGCGTCCACGCCGCCCTCGAGCAGCGCCCTCGCCTGCTCGGCATAGGCGTCGGCGATCTGCTCGAACGTGGCGGCGCGGAACCCGGGGTCGTTCACGTCCGGCGAGAGCGATCCCGTACGGTTGGTGGGGCCGAGCACGCCGATCACGAAGCGCGGCCGGTCCGGGGTCCGGCGCGTGCACTCGTCCGCCGCGTTACGGGCCAGACGGGCGGCGGCCAGGTTCATGTCTCGGACGAGGTGCGTCGTGCCGTAGTCCGCCTGCGAGATGGCCTGCGCGTTGAACGTGTTGGTCTCGAGCAGGTCCGCGCCGGCCTCGAGATACGCCCGGTGGATGGCCTCGATGACATCGGGGCGGGTGAGCGACAGGATGTCGTTGTTCCCGCGCAGCTCGGAGCCATGCTCGCGGAGGAGCGGGCCACGGAAGTCGTCCTCGTCGAGCCCATAGGACTGGATCATCGTGCCCATGGCGCCGTCGAGCACGAGGATCCGGTCGGCCATCAGGTCGCGCAGCGACGTCACGGGCGGGGTCCTGACGACCGTGCAGCGTGCAGGGTGCAGGGTGCAGCGTGCCTACCCGCGCGGGGCGGGGCCGCTGCGCGCTGCACGCTGGACGCTGCACGATTCCCCATCTCGCCCTTCCCAGATGTCACGCAAAAAACCCCGGGTCGCCAAACGGTCCCGGGGGTCCGGCGTTTTAGCGACTTGTTTAACGTGGCTGCAATCGGCCGCAAATCACCACGAAAGCAATTGTAGTTCGAAGCTAACGGGCTCGGGTCAAATGCGCCAGCTTTCGGGGGGAGGAGGCTGCTCTTCACTTTTGCGGGACCGCGCCGCAGTCTCAAGGGGACCGCAGGGCGGGTTTCCGGGCACGTGGCAGGGGAGGGGCAGATGCTCGAGGCGGCGGAAGTCGGCAACAGGCTCGACAAGGACACGTACAAGAAGGAGGCGCCGGCCGTCCGGACGGGACTGCTCGCCGTCCAGGAGCGCATCGCGCGGACCAGCCTCGCCCCCGTGATCGTGATTGCCGGCGCGGAAGGTGCCGGCAAGAGCGAGACCGTCGCGCTGCTCCATGAATGGATGGATGTCCGCGGGCTGGAAACCAACGTGCTCTGGGAGCCCAACGACGAGGAGCGCGAGCGGCCCGAGTACTGGCGCTTCTGGCGCATGCTGCCCCCCCGGGGGAAGATCGGGATCTTCTTCGGGTCCTGGTACACCCAGCCCATCGTCGCGCACGCCGTCGGTCACATTGACAGCGCGGAATTCGAGCGGTGCATGGGGCGGGTGCGCGGGTTCGAGCGCATGCTCGCGGCGGAGTCCTACCCGGTGCTCAAGTACCATCTGCACCTGTCCAAGAAGGTCGAGAAGAGGCGGTTGAAGGAGTTGCTGTCCGATCCCGCCACACGCTGGCGCGTGCACGAGAACGCGCGGAAGTTCTTCAAGCGGTACGACGACTTCCGCGAGGTGACGGAGGAGATGCTCCGGCTGACCAGCATGGACTTCGCGCCGTGGACGGTCGTGGAAGCGGCCGACACCGAGTTCCGGAACATGACGGTGGCCAAGTCGCTGCTGCGGGCGCTCGCGGAGGCCGCCGACCGCGCCGAGGCGAAGGCGAAGGCCCGCTCGTCCTCGTCCAGAAGGCCGGCCGCCCTCCCCAGGCCCAAGCGACGGAACGTCCTGCGCAAGCTGAAGATGGACCGGGCGCTCGGGAATAAGCCGTACACCAAGCGCCTGGGCGCCGCCCAGGCGGATCTCGGGCGCCTCACGCGGGGGCTGGACGGCGCCGAACGCTCGCTCCTGGCGGTCTTCGAGGGCCCCGACGCGGCGGGCAAGGGCGGCACCATCCGCCGCCTGACCGCGGCCATGAGCCCGTACCTGTACCGCGTGACCGGGATCGCGGCGCCCACGGACGAGGAGCGGGCGCACCCGTACCTGTGGCGGTTCTGGCGGCACCTGCCACGGCGCGGCCGGGTCACGATCTACGATCGCAGCTGGTACGGGCGCGTCCTGGTGGAGCGGCTCGAGGGTTTCGCGCAGGCGGCGGAGTGGCAACGGGCGTATACGGAGATCAACGACTTCGAGGAGCAGCTGACCGAAGGCGGGGTGATCGTGATGAAATTCTGGATCGCGATCACGCCGGAGGAACAACTGCGCCGCTTCAAGGACCGCCAGCACACCCCGTTCAAGCAGTATAAGATCACGGAGGAGGATTGGCGGAACCGGAAGAAGTGGGATGGATACGAGGCCGCCGCCTGCGACATGATCGAGCGGACCAGCACCTCGGTGGCGCCCTGGACCCTGGTAGAGGGGAACGACAAGCACTGGGCCCGGGTGAAGGTGGCCGAAGCGGTCCGGGACCGGCTGGCGGCCGAGGTGTGACCACCCACGGGAGGGACTCATGAGACCCAGTCTGGCTGCGCTTCTGCTGCCGTTTGCTCTCGGCGCGTGCGTGCCATCCGTGAACCCGCTGTACACCAGCGCGACGCTCGTGTCGGAGCCGGCCCTCGTCGGAACGTGGGTCGGGCAATCCGGCGACGTGCTGGTCGTGACCGCGCGGGACAGCACGACCTACGGACTCGCGCTGGTCAACCAGGACGGCGATGCCAGCATGTGGATCGGTCGGGTGACCACGCTCGCGGGGCGTCGCTGGCTCGACGTCGAGCCGGCGGACCTCCCGGATGCATGGAGCGCGGAATACCGGGATGCGTTTCTGGCCACCCACCAGTTCTGGGCGCTCCAGCGCGTGGACTCACTGCTCGTGGCCGCGACCCTGGTCTACGACTCGCTCAAGGCCCTGGTCGGCCGGGACCCGTCGGTGGTCGCGCACGCGACCGTGCAGGGGAACCTCCTGCTCACGGCCGAGACGGCGGCACTCCGCGCCTTCATCGCCGCGTTCGCCGATCGGCCCGGGTCGCTCGGGGACGGCGACCGCATGCGCCGGGTCCCCCAACGCCGGTGACGGCGGACGCGCGGCGCCGGCGGATCTACGCCGTGGTCCGCCGGATTCCGCGGGGACGGGTCACGACCTATGGGAGGATCGCGGAGCTGGCCGGACTGCGGGGACAGGCGCGACTGGTGGGGTACGCCCTCGCCGCACTGGAGGTGGACACCGCGGTGCCCTGGCATCGCGTGGTCAACGCCCGCGGTGCCATCAGCCTCCCCCCCGAGGGTCACTCGGCCCTGATGCAGCGCGCGCGGCTCGAGGCCGAGGGCGTCGTGTTCGACGGCGATTGCGTGGCGCTGGACCGGTGGGGATGGCGCCCCCGCGCGGGGCGCGGCTCCCCCGGCGGCCGGGTCGCCGATCCATGAGGGACCACGCATGCCGGTGAGAGGGACACGGATCCCGTGGCGCGTCGCGGTCGTCCTGTTCGCGCCGCTCGCGCCGTCGCCCGCCGCCGCGCAGTTCGCGAGGCACTACATCGCGTTGTCCGTGGGCGCCACGCACAACGACCTGACCGATTACCTGGACAATCTCGGATGGCGGTGGGGAGGTACGGCGGGGGTGCAGGCCGGCCTCGTGACGTTCGATCACGCATATCTCGAGCTAGCGCCCGCCTGGACACAGATGGGCGGCGGCCGCATCCGCCTCGATTACGTGAACGTCCCCCTCATGCTGGGAGGCCTCCTCGCCGCGAGTCGCGACGTGTTCGTCCGGCCCTACGGCGGCATCGGCCTCAGCGTCCGGTTCGGGTGCCGGGCCGATCCGACGTCGGCATGCGACCTTGCCCGGCGCACGGTCTGGTCCGTGCCCTTCGGGCTCTCGGTGGTCAAGGTGTTGACGCGCGGAGAACTGGCCGGGCTCGACGTGCGATACGTCCTGGGCGTGACGAACGTGTTCGATGTCACCGACGCCACCCAGCGGTCCTGGCAGTTTCGCCTCCTGTTCGGCTGGCTCCTGGGCCGCCGGTGAAGGCCGAGGCGGGTATCCGGTGACTGTGAGATGGCGGATGTCGTCGCGGCTGGCCCAGCCGTCTCGGGGGCGGGAAGCCGCCCGGCTCCGGCGCCTCGTGAACGGGTGCGCGCCGGGTGCCGTGATTGGTCCCTCGATCGGAATCCGGTACCGTCCGCCGGATGCGCGGGTGAACCCGCGGCTCGGCAACGGTCGGTGGCACCGACCGCCTCCACGCCGCTTCGCGCCCGCCCAAACATGACCTTGGAACCGTCCGCTCCGTCTCTCGCCTGAGGGTGCGCCATGCTTCAGTTCCTGCTCCACCTCGTCGTGACCGCCATCCTGTTGTTCGTGGTCGGCAAGATCGTCTCGGGCATCGACGTCCGCGACGCGAAGGCCGCGCTCTGGGGTGCGCTGGTGCTGGGCATCGCGAACGCCATCGTGCGCCCCGTGCTCGTGTTGCTCACGCTCCCGCTCACGATCATCACGCTGGGGCTGTTTCTGTTCGTCGTGAACGCCGTGATGCTCATGCTGGCCGCGGCGCTCGTGGACGGGTTCAAGGTGCGGGGATTCGGATCCGCGCTCGTCGGCAGCGTCCTGCTGAGCGTCCTCAATCTGGCGGTGGACCTGGTCTTCTGACCTCGGGGAACCGGAGCGTCGCCGTCACGGCGCTCCCCCGCACAGCCGTCGCACGAGGTCCTGTTCGCTCGAGGCCGTGCCGCTCACTCGCACGCGCTTGGCGCGGGCCGTTGCGCCGCCCACGATCTCCACGTCCTGCCGACGCACGCCCAGCCGCGCCGCGAGGAACCGCACCAGCTCGTCGTTCGCCGCGCCGTCCACCGGCGGCGCCTTGAGCCGGATCTTCACCGCGCCCCCGTGCATCCCCACGACCTCGGTCCGCGCGGCCCGCGGCTGCACGTGGACCGCAAGGACGATGGTGCTCCCCCTACCCCCCATACCCCTCCGCAATCCCCGCCAATCGCGCCTCGATCTCCGCCTGCGGATGCCAGACACCACGGATCATGACCCCCGCGCGGCGCGTGGTGTTGCGGATGTCCGTCAGCGGGTTGGCCTCGAGCAGGAGGAAGTCGGCCTGCCTTCCCACCTCGATCGTCCCGGCGCGATCCGCGGTGCCCAGATACACGGCCACGTTGCGGGTGCCCGTTACCAGCGCCTCGTAGGGCGTGAGGCCCGCCGCCACGAGGGCTTCCAGCTCGCGGTGCACCGAGAACCCGGGCACGTTCCACACCTGCGGCGCGTCCGATCCCAGCAGCAGACCCGCGCCGGCGTCGTCGAGGGCCTTGATCAACCGGCGCCGCGCCTCGATCCACCGGTCCAGATCTGCGCGGGGAATGTTGCGGGCGTCCTGCGTGTTCTTCCAGGCAATCCACCCCTGGCGGTCCACGGGGGGCACGTACCGCATTTCCGGCCGCTCCGCGAGTTGGGCCGCCGACTCGGCGGTGGCGAAGCTCTCCATCAAGGTCTGCGTCGGGACATTCCAGACACCGGCGGCGCGCGTGCGCGCGGCCAGGTCGGGGATCCTGGCGAAGTCCACCGCGGGGCCCAGTTGGGCGCCGAACCACAGCGCCTGCTGGCCGCTGCGGCCGGCGAGGGCTTCGACGTAGCCGTCGAGATGGTCTATGGACCAGTAGCCGGCCTCGAGCGCCCGCTCGATCCCCACCTCCACCGGGACGTGGCCGGCAAACCGGATTCCCTCGCGGTCGGCCGCGGCATCGAGCGAGTCGAACACCTCACGCCGCACGCCGGGATGGATCTTGATGAAGTCGTACCCCCCGGCCCGCTGTTCGCGGGCGGCCGTGACGGCGGCGGCCGGCGTCGGCACGCTGTTCCCGTTCACCGACGGACCGGAGGTCCAGATCCGCGGTCCAACGACCTCGCCGGCCTCCACCCGGCGCCGCAGCTCGAGATGGGACGGGTGGCCGAGCATGCCGCGGATGGTGGTCACACCTCCCGCGACGTACAGGAACAGCACGTTCTCCGTGTAGTCCGCCCCGCGGGTATTGGCGGCCCCGGGGGCCGGAATGTGTGCGTGCATCTCGGCGAGCCCCGGCAGCAGGAATCGGCCGCCGGCCGCCACGCGCACCGCGCCCGCGGGCATCGTCACGGAACCGGCCGGGCCCATCGCCGCGACGCGCCCGTCCCGCACCACGACGGTCTGGTTCTCGAGGACCCGTTCCCGGTCCATGGGGATGACGTTGACGTTTTCGAAGACTGTGATGCTCTGGGCGGCGAGAGGACCGGGACCCAGGGCCATGAGGGCGGCGACGGCGGTGAGGGCAGTCGGGACGGAAGGAACGCGAAATCGGGGTGGCTGTCTCATTGGTAACTCGACGGGGGCTGGGGTGCAGTCTATCTAACCCGGCAACGCCCGCGTGATCCAGTCCGGTCCTACCTCGGCCCCGCCGGCCTGCCCTCCCTGCCTTACTGCCCTTACTGCCCTTACTGCCCTTACTGCCCTCCTGCCTCCCTACCGTCCCTCCCCCTACCTTCCCCCCATGCGCCTCCTCTGGCGTGCCCTCCGGCGCCTGCGACCGAATCGGATCTGGCTGGTCCACCATCCGGGCTACACGCAGACCATTCCGCGCATCCCGCTCGACCCCGAGCGGGGGGAGCGGATCGCGGCGTTCCTGCGGGAGGAGGGGCTGGTTGGGCTCGGGGCGGTGGTACGGCCGCGGCCGGTGAGCATGCGCGGGATCCTCCGGGTCCATACCGCCGACTACGTCGTGTCCCTGGACCGGGCCGACGTCGTTTCCCAGGCGGTGGGCGTGCCCCTCACCGACGTCGAGCGCCAGCGGGCCCTGGACCAGCAGCGCCTCGTCACGGGCGGGACCGTCCGGGCCGTCCAGCTGGCGCTGCGCACCGGGCTTCCGGCCGTGAACCTTGGCGGTGGTCTCCATCACGCGACGCCGTCGCAGGGGATGGGCTTCTGCCTCATCAACGACCTGGCGATCGCGGTGGCCCACGCCAGGGAGCACGGGTTCGGCGGGCGCGTCCTGATCGTGGATCTCGACCTGCACGACGGAAACGGGACCCGGGCCGCGTTCTCCGACGATCCCACGGTCCACAAATTCAGCATTCACAACCAGCATTGGGAGCCGCAGGGGGGAGTGGCCGCAACGTCCCTGGCGCTCGGGACGGGCGTCGGCGATGCCGCGCTGATGGACGCGCTGCGGTCGTCGCTGCCCGACGTGGTCGCGTCGCACCGCCCGCAGCTGGTCATCTACGTCGCGGGGACGGATCCGGCCGAGGACGACCGGATGGGCGACTGGTGCGTGACGGCGGCGGGCATGATCGCGCGGGACCGATTCGTGATGGACACGATCCGCGCGTACGACCGGATGCTCCCGGTCGCAGTGGTGCTGGCAGGCGGATACGGCCGCCGAACCTGGCGCTACTCCGCGCGGTTCCTGGCGTGGCTGGCCGGCGGCGGTGCGATCGAGCCGCCCGACGACCTGGAGCTGACGGTGCGGCGGTACCGCCGCACCTCCCTCCCCAGGGAGGAGTCCGCGGACTGGGGGCTCACGCAGGAGGATCTGTTCGCCGTCGTTCCGGGCGCCGGGCCGGGCACGCGCGTGCTGGGGGCGTTCTCGCGCCACGCCATCGAAGTATCGCTCGAGGAAGTCGGGATCCTGGACCTCGTGCGACGACGCGGCTACGCCGATCCCAGCGTGGAGATTGCCTTCGGCAGCGGCACCGGCGAGCTGATCCGGCTCTACGGGGACGCGGACCAGACGCTGTTGCTGATGGAGCTTCGGATCAGCCGTAACCGGCGCATCGTGCCCGGGTTGGAAGTGTTGTACGTCGAGTGGCTCCAGCTCCAGGATCCGCGGCGCGGCTTTTCGGCGGTCGAGCCCCGGCTGCCCGGGCAGACGTATCCGGGCCTGGGCCTGCTGCGGGAAGTCGTGGCGTGGATCGTCCTGCTCTGCGAACGGCTCACGCTGGACGGGCTCGTGTCCGCGCCGTCGCAGTACTACATGGCGGTCCAGGGCCGCCACCACGTTCAGTTCCTGGACGGTGACGTCGCGGCGCGGTTCGCGGCGTTGCACGCGCTGCTGGCCGGGCTGCCGCTGGCGAAGGCCGAAGCCGCGCTCGCGGCGGGACGGGTTGTGGACGCGGAGTCCGGTACGCCCGTCCGGTGGGAGCCGGGCATCACGGTCTTTCCGGTGAGCGAACGGCTGCGGGCCCTGCTGCGGGATCGGCGGGGCACGACGGCGCCCCCGCGGTACGAGCTCCGGTCCTGAGCGGGACCGGTCCGGTCAGATCAGGCCGAGGATGATGCTCAGCAGGATCTGAAGCAGCAGCCAGGCCGCGAGGGGCGTGATGTCCAGCATCCCCATGGGCGGGATGAACCGGCGCAGCGGCTCCACGACCCAGTCGGTGACGAGGTAGGCGGGACGCAGCCACCGGTTGAAGCGGCCCGCGCCGAACCACGAGCCCACCACACGCGCGATCAGCGCGAACAGCACCAGCTGGAACCCCAGGTAGATCACGAGCCGGATGGTGCTGCGTGGCCCCGACCGGCCCGCGGCGACCAGATTCGCCACGGTCCCCCCCAGCCACTGGACGAGCGTGAGCGCGAGGATGCCGCCCACGACGACGCCGCCGAGCAGCCACCACGGCGCATCCTGCGGGTTGCGCCCGCGGGTCACGAGCCAGCGTTCCACCGGGCGCAGGACGGGATCGCTCACGCCGCGGATCAGTTGCGCGAGCCCGCTGAAGGGGCTGATGCGGCGCGTCGTGACGGCCCAGCTCCCCACCGACACCAGGAGGGCGGCTACGGCGATGACGAGCACGGCAAGACGGAGGGCTTCGTAAACGGGCATGGTCAGCGTGAACGAACCTTCATCCGGTGTTCATCGGACGGCGTCGCGAGCAACCCGTACGTTGCGACAGGCGTCTGATGCGAGGTGGGTATGCGGAAGGAAACCGAGATCATCCTCCAGGGCGGCCTGTTCGCCGGCCTCATCGGGTATCTCACGATCGTGCTGTTCTTCGTGCTGGTCAACCTCGTCGGCGGCCACTCGCCGTTCGAGACGGCGGCGCTGCTCGGCGCCGCGCTGTTCTTCGGGCTGAAGGACCCATCCCCACTCGTGATCACGCCGGCCGCGGTGCTGACCTTCAACATGGTGCACGCCCTGGTCATGCTCGCGGTCGGATTCGTCGCCTCATGGCTGGTGGCCAAGAGCGAAAAGTACCCGATCAGCCATTATGCCGTGCTGGTGGCGTTGGTCTTCGTAGGGTTCCACCTGTTCGGGGCCGTGTACTTCTTCGCCTCGCCCCTCATGGGATCCGGCGCCTGGCTCCCGATCGCCGTGGCGAGCATCGCGGCCGCCATGACGATGGGCGGCTACCTGCTCTGGCTCCACCCGGCCCTGCGCCGGCAGCTCCGGCAGATTCCGATGGGTGAGGTGCGCGGGTAAACCCGCGTCAGCCCAGGGCCTCGGTTACCAGGCGGTGCTGCTCGATCTTATGCGCCGCGGGGTAGCCTTCCGCCGGGCTCGACCGCTCCGGTCGCGACACGTACCGCACCGTCAGCCCGTCCGGGGCCAGTTCCTCGAGCTGAGGCACCACCCACTTCCGCGGCCCCATGTTGGCGGGCTCCTCCTGGAGCCACACCACCTCGCGAAGGCTCGGGTAGGCGTCGAGCAGCGCGCGGATCTCCTCGGTCGGGAAGGGGTAGAGCAGCTCGACCCGTCCCACGGCCACGGTGTGTGCGTCCCGACGCCGGTCGTCGGTGATCACGTCGTAGTAGGCCTTCCCGGTGCACAACACCAGGCGCGTCACCTCGCTCCGGGGGCCGGGGAGCGCCGGGTCGTCCAGCGCGGGCGCGAACCGGCCCCCGGTGAAGTCCGCGACCGTGGACACGGCGCGCGGGTGCCGGAGCAGGCTCTTGGGCGTGAACACGACGAGCGGGCGCACCTCGCGATGCAGCCCCTGGCGGCGCAGCAGGTGGAAATACTGCGCGGGCGTCGAACAGTTCGCGACGCGGATGTTGCCCTCCACCGCGAGCGCCAGGTACCGCTCCACCCGCGCGCTCGAGTGCTCCGGACCCTGGCCCTCGTAGCCATGCGGGAGGAGCATCGTCAGGCGGGAGGTCTGCCCCCACTTGGCGAGCCCCGCGATGATGAACTGGTCAATGATGATCTCCGCCCCGTTGGCGAAGTCGCCGAACTGCGCCTCCCACAGCACCAGCGTGCGCGTGTCGGCGATCCCGTACCCGTACTCGAAGCCGAGGGCGCCGTATTCCGACAGCGGCGAGTTGTGCAGCTCGATCGGCGCCGTGGCGCGGGACACGTGCTGGACGGGTGCGAACTCCGCGCCGGATTCCGCGTCGTGCAGCACGAGATGCCGCTGGCTGAACGTCCCGCGCCGCGTGTCCTGTCCCGTGAGGCGGATCGGGACGCCGTCAGTCCGCAGCGTCCCGAGCGCCAGCGCTTCCGCGTGCGCCCAGTCAATGGCCAGATCGGGCGTGAGCGCGGACCGCTGCCGGAACTGCTTCACGAGCTTCCGGTTGAGGTGGAAGCCGTCGGGCACGCGGTGCAGGTCGGCGTTCACCTCCTCGAGCACCGGCTCGGCCACGGCCGTCTCCGGTTCGGTCACCGCCACGAACATGCCGGTCACGCGGTCCGGCTCCGCGCCGTCCCATTCACCGTCCGCCAGGTCCGCGCGCAGCTCCTCCAGGGTGGTGACGAGCGTCTGGTTGGCGCGCTCCGCTTCCGCGTCCGCGTGGTCCTGCGACACCACGCCGAGCGCCACCAGGCGCCGCGCGTACAGCTCGCGGACCGTCGGGTGTGCGTCAATCCGCTGATACATGACGGGCTGCGTGTAGCGCGGCTCGTCACCCTCGTTGTGGCCGTGGCGCCGGTAGCCCACGAGGTTGATGACCACGTCGTTGGCGAACTTCCGGCGGAACATCATCGCCAGGTTCACGGCCGCGATGCAGGCCTCGGCGTCGTCCGCGTTCACGTGGATGATCGGGATGTCGAATCCCTTGGCTAGATCGCTCGCGAAATCCGTGGACCGCGCGTCGCGCGCGTCCGTGGTGAAGCCCACCTGGTTGTTCATGATCACGTGCAGGGTGCCGCCCGTCCCGTAGCCCGCGAGCTTGGCCAGGTTGAGCGTCTCCGCCACCACGCCCTGCGCCGCGAACGCGGCGTCGCCGTGCATCAGGATGGGCAGCACGCAGCAGGGCTCGTGCAGGGCGTCGGCGCCGGTCCGGTCGGTCTGATGGGCGCGCGCGTAGCCCTCCACCACGGGGTTCACCGCCTCGAGGTGGCTGGGATTGGGCATCAGCGTGACGGCCAGCGAGTCGCCCCGTGCCGTCGTGAAGGTTCCCGCCGCCCCATGGTGGTACTTCACGTCGCCGGTGCCGCCGCGCGGCGTGAGGGTCTCCTCGACCGCGCGCCCGCCCTCGAACTCCGCCAGCAGCACCTCGTAGCTGAGTCCGAGAATGTGCGACAGCACGTTGAGCCGGCCGCGGTGCGCCATGCCCATGATGGCGGCGCGAGTGCCCTGCTCGTAGGACAGCTCGATGGCGCGGCGGAGCATCGGCACCAGCGTGTCGAGCCCCTCGATGCCGAAGCGCTTGCTGCCCAGATAGGACTTGTGGAGGAACGACTCCAACGTCTCGACCCGCGTGAGGTCGGTGAGCAGCTGGCGGCGGTCGTCGTCGGAGAGGGGCAGGAAATGCTCGCCGGACTCGATCACGCGGCGCAGCCAGGTCCGCTCGTCGGGATTGGCGATGTGCTCGATCTCGTAGGCGATCGTGCCGCAGTACGTCTCGCGGAGCCGCGGCACGGCGTCGGCCAGCGTCTCGCCGCCGACGTACGTGTTGAGCACGCCGATCGGAATCCGCCGCATCACCTCGTCCGTGAGGCCGACGTTGGCGGGATCCAGTCCGGGCTCGCCCGTGGGCGCGGAGCCCAGCGGGTCGAGCTGGGCCGCAAGGTAGCCATGGGTGCGGAACGCGCCCACGAGCTGCATGGCCGCCGCGACGTGAGTGAGGAAATCCAGCCCGACGCCGCCGGCCGTGGCCGGCGCGGCGGCGACCGCGGCCGTCCGGGCGTCCCACGCCACGCCCAGCTCCTCGGCGATCTCGGCGAAGAACCGGTGCTCGCCCCGCAGCAGCTCGTCCACGTGTTGCAGGAACAGACCCGACTCGGCGCCCTGGATGATCCGGTGGTCGTAGGTGCTCGTGACCGTCATCAGCCGCCGTCCCGCCACATCGCGGATGGCGCCCGTCGCGATGATGGAGCCCTGGCCCTTCATGAGCCGCGGGACGGACGCCACCGTGCCGAGCGTTCCGGGATTGGTGAGCGTGATCGTGCCGCCCATGTAGGCGTCCGGGAGCAGTTTCCCGCCCCGGGCCCCCGCCACCAGCCGCTCGTATTCGGCGTGGTACTCCGAGAACGACAGGCGTGCCGCGTTCCGGATGATCGGGACGAGCAGCCCGCGGCTGCCGTCCTTGCGCTCGACGTCCACCGCGAGCCCGAGGTTGACGTCCCCGGGTGACAGCCGGTGCGGCGCGCCGTTCACGTCCACCACCGCCTCACACAGAGACGGGTACTGCTCGCACGCCCGCACGATGGCCCAGCCGATCACGTGCGTGAACGAGAGCTTCTTCCCACGCGCGGCCAGCCCGCGGTTCAGCGCCGCGCGGAACTCCCACAGGGCCGACACGTCCACGTCGCGGAACGACGTGGCCGTCGGCACCGTGAGCGACGCCTGCATGTTCTGGAGTAGGCGCAGGGCGGGGCCGACGATGGGTTCCGGGGCAGCGCCGGAGCGGGGCAGCGTGGCAGATGCGGAATCCGCCGACACGCCCGCTCCCGAAGACGCTGCCTCGCTGCCTCGCTGCCCCGCTGCCCGCTGCTGGCTGCCCGGCGTCGCGGTCCCGCCATTGGCCCCGGGCGGTTCGCCCTTCACGCCGTTGTCGAACAACTCCCGCCACTCGGGCGGGACGGACGTCGGGTCGCGCAGGTAATCCTCGTAGAGGGCCTGGGCGAATCCGGAGTTCACGGTCTCGAAGATGTTCTCGAACACGGTTGCTCGTCCTGCCGGCGGTCCACCAGGAGCGGAAACCCGTGGAGCGGGCGCGCTGCTGGGGGCCCGTCCACGGTGCTCGCGACGACGACGGAAAGATAGCGGGTCCGCCGGAATCCGTTGCTCGGGAGGAGGTTACGGGCGACGTTACGGGCCATGTCCCTGCGCGATCTCGATCCCGACCTTCACCTGCGCGACCCCGCGCGGAGACAGCGCTACGTCACCGCCGTGTTCGATACCGTCGCCCCATCGTACGACCGCTTTACGCGGCTCTTCTCGGCCGGCATGGACGCGGGTTGGAAGCGCCAACTCGCGCGCTGGGTTGCCGACGTCGTGCGGCCGGGGGACGTGGTGGCGGATCTGGCGTGCGGGACGGGTGACGTCGCACGGGCGATTGACCGGGCGATCGGTGGATCGAGGGATCGGCGGGTGGTTGGGTTGGATCCCAATGCGGCCATGCTCCGCACCGCGCGGGATCGCCTGAGCGGAGCCCGGGCGTCCCGGGAGCCCGGACGCCCCGCGGCCCCGGTCCTCCTCCGGGCGGATCTCATGTCCCTCCCGCTGGCCCACGGTGCGGTCGCCGCGGCCACGGTGGCGTACGGCTTCCGGAACGTGCCGGACGCCGCTGCGGCCCTGGACGAGGTGGCCAGGGTGGTTCGCCCGGGCGGGTGGCTGTTCGACCTCGACTTCTTCCTGCCGGAGAGCCCGGCGTGGCGCCGGGTGTTCCGGTGGTATCTGCGCGGAGCCGGACGGGCCGTGGGCGCGTGGTGGCACGGGGAGCCGGAGGCCTACGGCTACCTCGCCCGCTCCCTCGACCGCTGGGTGACGCCGCCCGGGTTCCGGCAGCTGCTCGAAGGGGTGGGGTTCCGGGTGAGCCGGGTCCTGCGACACCTGGGAGGAGGGATTTGCCTGCACGCCGCGGAGCGCGTAACCTGAGACCCTGCAACGTTCTGACTGCGCAGCGCAATGCTCTGAGGGACCCTCGGAGGCCGGCCGGTGGTATGATCAAGTGCGGCAGCGAAGAGAAGCGAGCGGTTGCAGGTGCGCGAGGGCGACGGGCGAGGTAGGCCTGCCGTCCTCGCGCCCCCGCTGGCCATGGCCCGGACGCGCGGCGCGGTCACCTGGCAGGTTGGCCTTGCGGAGAAACAGGCTCAGCCCACCCGCCGCGTCTTCCGCCGCATGAAATCCATCAAGATGTACTGCCCCAAGGTCATCGTATTGGTGAAATACGCCTTCCCCTTCGAAATCTCACACACCCGCTTCACGAACTCCACCAGCGACCGCTCCCGCGCCAGCATGAACGTGTTGATCATGATCCCGCTCCGGCGGCACGCCGACACCTCCCGGAACGTCGCCTTGAGGATCTTGGGATCGAGCCCCGCCGAGTTGATGTAGATCCGCCCGTCCGGCAACGTGAGCGCCGAGGGCTTCCCATCCGTGATCATGATGATCTGACGCATGTCCTTCCCCTGCGCCAACAGCAACCGCCGTGCGAGCTTCAGCCCCTCGGCCGTATTCGTGTGATACGGCCCCACCTGCGCCTCCGACAGCCGCTTGAGCGGAATCTCCTCGGCCGAATCGTGAAACAGCACGACACTGAGTGAATCACCGGGGAACTGCGTGCGGATGAGATGCGTGAGCGCCAGCGCTACCTTCTTGGCCGGCGTGAACCGGTCCTCCCCGTAGAGAATCATGGAGTGCGAGCAGTCGAGCATGAGCACCGTGGCGGCGCTGGAGCGGTACTCGGACTGGTGGACCATGAGGTCGGGGTAGTCGAGATCCACGACGGGAACGACGGGAGCGACGGGAGAGGAGCCATCCAGGCTCCGACTCCCGTCGTTCCCGTCGCTCCCGTCGTTCCCGTCGGTCTCCCGCCATGTCCTCGCAATCGCACGCCGGAGAGTCCCGGGCACGTCGAGATTCATCGTATCCCCGAACTCGTACTCCTTCGACACCGCCTCGGCCTCGATGCCGGTCGCGAGATACGCGGTGTCGTGGCTCCCGAAGCTCGACTTGCCGACGCTGCCGAGCAGGTGGCGCAGCGACCGGTAGCCCAGGAAGTCAATGCCCTTGCCGGTGAGGTTGAATTCGACTTGCTGCGCCGCCGACCGCGCCTGGCCGCCCGGGCCGAGCATGGGCTGGTGCCCCTGCGGCATCTGCGGCGCCTGCTGGACGTTGAGATAGCCCTCGTCAATCAGCCGCTGCACCACCTGGTCAATCAGCTCTGCCAGCTCCTGCTTGATCTGGGCGTCGCGCTGCTCGTCTCCGGTGGATTCCCCGCGCAGCACCTTGAGCATGTCCGGCGTGAGCTGTCCGGACTCCGCGAGCGCCTTGAGGATGGCCTCCTTGAGCGCGTCCATCGAGCGGGTATCCTCGTCCCCGAACTCGCCCCAGTACGGATGCCACGACGGCCCGCCGGCAAACCCCGACTGCAACAGGAAATCGCTCAACTGATCCAGGAGGTCCTGGAGGTTGACCGCATCGGCGAGTTGCGGGATGTACTTGCCGTAGGTGGTGAAGCGCATGGCTGTTTCTACAACGTACTCGGGGTGGGGTTCCTGGCAAATCGACGGGAACGACGGGAACGACGGGAGCGACGGGACGGGGACAATCCGGCCTCGTTGTGCGGCAGGATGGTTATGCTGCCACGGCACCATCACAGCACTCATCTTGGATGAAACCATACGAGCGTCTGGACGCTTGGAAGGCCTGTCACGAAGTCGTACTCGCCGTCTACCGTGCCACGAGGTGCTTTCCGAAAGACGAGCGGTATGGTCTCACCTCGCAACTCCGACGGGCGGCCATTTCAATCACCGCCAACATCGCCGAGGGATCGGCGAAGCGTGGGAAGAGGGAGTTCCGACGCTTTCTCGACATCGCACTGGGATCGCTCGCTGAGCTGCGGTGCCTGCTGCGCTCAGCCAGAGATCTGGGCTACCGGAACGAAAAGGACTGGTCGGAACTCGTCCCGCTGGAGGAGCGTGGAGGTCTCCTCCTCTGGCGCCTGTATCGATCCATGAGCCCTTGACCCCGAGATCAGCTTCCGGGTCGTTCCCGTCGTTCCCGTCGTTCCCGTCGTTCCCGTCGTTCCCGTCGTTCCCGTCGGCATTATCTTCGCTCCATGCCCGGCCGTTTGCGCTCCCTCCCCACCTTCGCCGCCTTCCGTCACCGCAACTTCCGCATCTTCTACGGCGGCTACGTCGTCTCGCTCACCGGCATCTGGATGCAACGGGTCGCGCAGTCGTGGCTCGTGCTCGATCTCACGGGCTCGGCGTTCTACGTGGGCCTGATCGAGGCGCTGGGCACCGTGCCGGTGCTGCTGTTCACGCTGTACGCGGGCGCCGTGGCCGACCGGGTCTCGAAGCACCGCATGGTGGTGGCCACGCAGGCCTTTGCCATGGTCGTCGCCTTCGGGTTCGCGGTCATGGTGTGGCTCGACCTCGCGACCATCGGGGCCATTGCCGTGCTGGCCGCGCTGCTCGGCGTGGCGACGGCCTTCGACATCCCGGCTCGCCAATCGTTCTTCGTGGAGATCGTCGGCAAGGAGGACCTGGCGAGCGCCATCGCCCTGAATGCGTCGGCCTTCAACGCGACCCGCGTCCTCGGACCCGCCATTGCCGGCATGCTGATCGGCGTGGTCGGCGTCGCGGCCTGTTTTCTGCTCAACGGGTTGAGCTACGTAGCGGTGCTCGCCGCCCTGCTCGCCATGCGCATCCCGTCATCCCGTCATAGGGTCATCCCGCCGCGATCCGCGTGGTCCAACATCCTCGAAGGGCTGCGCTACGTGGCCGGCGAGGCGCGCACCCGCGTGCTCCTCCTTAACGTGGCGGTCATGTCCATCTGCGGTCTGCCGGCGCTCACGCTTCTGCCGGTGCTGGCCCGGCTCGAGTTGGGCCAGGGGGCGCGCGAGTACGGCTGGATGATGTCCGCCGTCGGCGGCGGCGCCCTGATCGGCGCGCTCACGGTCGCCACGGTCGCCAACCGGATCCCCAAGGGACGCGTGGTGGGATGGGCCGCGGCGCTCTTCGGCGCCTCCGTGGCCGCGCTCGGTTTCTCGGGGTCGGTGCTCGTGGCCCTGGTGATCCTCACCGTCCTCGGCCTCGCCATGATCACGACGACCGCGCTCTCCAACATGCTGCTCCAGACGCTCGTCCCCGACGGCCTGCGCGGCCGCGTCGTGTCCGTCTATACGTTCTCGTTCGTGGGCATGGCGCCCATCGGCGCCTTCCTCGGCGGCGCCGCCGCGGAGCGGTTCGGCGTTGCCGCCACCCTCGGCGTGGGCGGGCTGCTCACGATTGCCGCGGCCGGTGGTCTGCTGCTCCGCTCCCGGGAGCTGCAAGCGGCCCGCTAGCGGCCCGGCGTCAGGGATGGGTCTCGGGCTGAAGCCCGAGCTCGGCCGAGAACCGCGTCCTGAAGGACGCCCCGAGTGGAGAGCCCACCCTTCAGGGCGGGCCTCCCCCGATCGAACGGGTGCTGGTTCTCGACCGTCATCCGCTTGCCGACCCGCCCAACCCGATCCATCTTCTCGTTCCATGGTCCGCGACCTCGTGCTCGCCGGCGTGCTCTGGGCACTCGGAGCATCGGCAGCGCTCGCCCAGACCGGCGCGGTGCGGGGCACGGTCGTGGATTCGACCACCGACGCCCCCCTCCCGCTGGTGCGGGTGGAGATCCAGAGCGGCGGCGTCGGATCGGTGACGGCGACCGACGACCAGGGCCGGTTCCGTGTGCGTGGCATCGCCGCGGGGGTCGCGTCGGTCCGCGTCACGCGGATCGGATACCGGCCGGCCGTGCTCGCGCTCACCGTCGTGGCCGGCGACACGGTGGACGTCGCGGTGCGGCTCGCCGCGGTCGGTGTCCCGCTCGATCCGGTCATCGTTTCCGCCTCCCGCACGCCCGAGAGTGCCCTCGACGCGCCGGCCGCCGTCTCGGTGGTCGGCCGGGACGAAATCGAGCGGGCGGTGCTCCTGGCCCCGGTCGAGGTCGTGCGGGACGAGCCGGGCGTGGACATGGCCACCAAGGGCCTGATCCAGCGCACCTTCAGCGTGCGCGGCGAAGCGACCTCGAACTCGGGCGCCCTGCTCCTGCTCACCGACCACCGCTACGCGGCCCTGCCGTCGGTGGCGTTCAACATCCCGTACCTGATCGCGGCGGGTACGGAAGACCTCGATCGGATCGAGCTGGTGCGCGGCCCGGCCTCGGCGCTCTACGGACCCGGCGCGCCGCGCGGCGTGCTGCACCTGGTGTCGCGCTCCCCGTTCGAGAGCCGGGGCGGCGCCGTGGCGCTCACGGCCGGTAGCCGGTCCACGCTCGGCGGCGAGCTGCGCGTGGCGGAGCGCGTGAGCCAGCGGCTCGCGCTCAAGGTGTCCGGCTCCTACCTGCGGGGCGACGACTGGGAGGCGACCGACCCGCAGGAGCAGACATTGCGGAGCGAGGCCATCGCGGCGGGCGCGGATGCCGACACGCTGCGCATCGGCCGGCGCGACTTCGACCTGGCCAGGGCGAGCGGCGAGGCGCGGCTCGACTGGCGGCCCGACGGCCGGACGGAAGTGGTGACCACGCTGGGTGCCGCGCAGGCGCTGGCCGCCGTGGACATGACGCCGTTCGGCGGAATCCAGGGGCGGGACTGGCGCTACTCGTTCGGCCAGATCCGGCTTTCCCGCGACCGGCTGAGCGCCAACGTGTTCTACAACTGGAGCGACGCCGGCGGCTCCTACGTGCTCCGGACCGGCGACCCGATCGTGGATCATTCCCGGGTGCTGGTGGGACAGGTCCAGCACGGGACGACGGCCGGGCCCGTGCGCCTGCTGTACGGCGCCGACGTCCGCTGGACCAGCCCGCGGACCGAAGGCACGATCAGCGGCGTCAACGAGGACCGGGACAACACGACGGAAATCGGCGGCTACGGCCACGCCTCGTGGGCCGTGACCCCGCGCCTCGAGGCCATCGGTGCGTTGCGCGTGGACCATCATACGGCGTTGAACGATCTGGCGTTCTCGCCGCGCCTGGCGCTCGTCTTCAAGCCCGCCTCCTCGCAGGCGCTGCGGGCGTCCTACAACCGCGCCTTCACGTCGCCCGACGCCAACGACCTGTTCCTCGACATCGTGGCCGGCGAGATCGCGCTGCCGGGCGGGTTCGGCTACGCCATCCGGGGTACCGGCGTCCCGAAGGACGGGTTCCATTTCCGGCGCGACTGCGGCGGGCGACTGTGCATGCGAAGCCCGTTCGCCATCGCGGCCGGTGCCCTCCCGGGCCAGTACCTCCCCGCGGACGCCACCGTGCTGTGGCCCGCGGTCGTCGCCTATGCAGAGTCCCAGGGCATTGACCTCTCGGCCATTCCCGCGCCCGACGCCTCGCAGGTAGGCACCCGGATCGCGCGGCTCGACATCACGGCGCCCGTCCCGGACTTCGTGGACGTGAACCCGGCGGACATCACGGACGTCGAAGGCGAGGGGCGCACGATCACCAACGCCCTGGAGCTGGGGTACAAGGGGTTCTTCGCGGGGCGCGTGGCGGTGACCGCGGATCTCTGGATGGCGCGCGTGTCGGACGTGGCGGGCTCGCAGTACATCGCCACGCCGTCGGTGTTCTACGACCGGGCATCGCTCGAGGCGTACCTCGCGGGGTACATGTCCGCGGCCGAGGCGGCGGAGCTCGCGGAGATCATCGCGCGGATTCCCGCCGGCACCATCTCGCCGGAAGAGACCCCGCACTATACGGACCTGCTTGCCGTGAGCCCGCGCGGCGGCGCCTACACGCTGTGGGGCGCCGACCTGGGGCTCGACGTGGCGCTCACCCGCGCGGTCTCCATTGGCGGCACCTATTCCTGGGTGAGCGCCGATACGATTCCCAACGTCGAGATCCTCGGCGTGGTGTACCTGAACGCGCCCCGCGACAAGGCGTCGGCGCGCGTCGAGTTGCGAAGCGAGTCGCTGGGGGTGACCGCCGGCCTCCGCGGCCGGTACGTGCGGAGCTTCCCCGTGAAGAACGGCGTCTACCAGGGTCACGTGGACGCCTACGCGCTCGTGGACGTGGCCCTGGGCCTCGCGATCCCCGGCTGGCGCGCCGCGACGCTCACGGTGAGTGTCCAGAACCTGTTCGACGACCGGCACGTCGAGTTCGTGGGCGCGCCCGTGCTGGGTCGCTATGCGGTCACCCGGCTCCGCGTGGGCTGGTAGGAAGCGCGCTCAGGCTCGTCGAGGGGACTCAGGGCGCGGCCGGCCGGATCAACCCGCGCCCGCGGGCCGCTTCGACGATCAGGTCGGCGGCCACCTCGTAGGGGAATCGTCCGGTGTTCACCACGAGATCGTACCCCGCGGGGTCATCCCAGTTTCGATTGTAGTGTGTCTTCACGTAGCGCCGCCGGCCTTCGTCCACGTCGTCGAGCCGCTTGGCGGCGTCGTCGGCGGTGCCGCCGAGCCGGCGGATCGCTTCCGCGAGCCGGAGATCGCGGGGTCCGGCCACGAGCACGTGCAGCGTCTGCTCGCGCTGCGCCAGGTACGACTGCGCGCCGCGCCCCACCATCACCACGTCGCCTTGCTGCACCGCCTCCGCGATGACCGCTTCCGTGAGCCGTACGAGGCGATCCTCCGGGGGCAGCGTGACCTGGGGATCGGCCGCGGCCGCGAACATCTCGGGGGCGGACACGGTCAGGGCGCGGGCCAGCCGCTCGATCAGGGTCGGCACGCGCTCCTCCTGCTGCTGCACCTCCTCGACCGTGCAGCCGGCGCGTGCCGCCACGCGATCCACGAACTCGTTGTCAATCAGCGTCCATCCAAGACGCTGGGCCACGAGCCTCGCGATATCCGATCCCCCCGACGCGTACTGCCGGGAAATGGTTATGACCGCCACGTCCCTCCCGTCGTTCCCGTCGTTCCCGTCGTTCTAGACGAGAGCATCCGGCCCCATCCCCATCCCCGGCCCCCGCCGCTCCGGCCGCGCCCGCGCGTACCCCAGCTCATCCGAGCGGGAAATCCGCTTCTGCGCCACCAGCCCCTCGAGCACCAGCTCGCTGGCGGCCACCAGTCGCGGCGGGTCGTTCTTGCCGGCCAGGCCCGTCTGCTGCACGAGATCGAGCAGCCCCGGGACCGCCGCAAACCCTCGTACGAGCGCGTCGGCCCGCTCATCCCCGCCCACCTTGAGGGCGCCGCCCCCGTCGAACCACTCCACAATGGCCTCGCAATCGGCGCCGCCGGCGCGGGCCTCGAACGTCGCGAGGCAGGCCCGCCGGACCAGGTCGCGGGCGACGACGGCGCCGCCCTGCAACTCGCCCTCGTACTCCAGCTCGATCTTGCCCGTGATGGACGGGAGCGCGGCGTACAGATCGGCGATGCGCGGCACCGCCGATGGCTCGCGGTTCACGATGGCGCGCCGTTCCGCGCTCGACACCACGTTCTCGATCACCGAGATCGGCAGCCGCTGGCTCACGCCGGAGCGATGGTCAATCCGTTTGTCCGCGCGCGCCTCGAAGGCGATCCGCTCGACCACCTCCGCCATGAAATCGGGGACGTGCACCGGGACCCCCGCGCGCTCGAGCCAGGCCTCCTGCGCGGTGATGGCCATGCCGTCGTCAATCGCGCGGGGGTAGTGTGTCAGGATCTCGCTCCCGATCCGGTCCTTGAGCGGCGTGATGATCTTCCCGCGCGCCGTGTAATCCTCCGGGTTCGCGGAGAAGACGAGCAGCACGTCCAGGGCCAGGCGAATGGGATAGCCTTTGATCTGGACGTCGCCTTCCTGCATGATGTTGAACAACCCGACCTGGATCTTGCCGGCCAGGTCCGGCAGCTCGTTGAGCGCGAAGATCCCGCGGTTGCTGCGCGGCAGGAGCCCATAGTGGATGGTCAGCTCGTCCGACAACAGATGGCCGCCGCGGGCGGCCTTGATGGGATCCACGTCGCCGATGATGTCCGCGATGGTCACGTCCGGGGTCGCCAGCTTCTCGACGTAGCGGTAGTCCCGGGTCACCCAGGCGATGGGCGTGCGGTCGCCATGTTCCTCGAGCTGCTGCCGGCCGTGCTTCGAGATGGGTGCGAACGGATTGTCGTTGATCTCGCTGCCGGCGATGATCGGGATTTCGGCGTCGAGCAGCGTCACCAGCTGACGCAGGATCCGGCTCTTCGCCTGGCCCCGGAGGCCGAGCAGAATGAAATTGTGGCGCGCGAGCACCGCGTTGATCACCTGGGGAACGACGCTATCCTCGTAGCCCACGATCCCCGGGAAGATCGGCCCGCCCGCCTCGAGCGCCCGCACGAGATTCTGGCGCAACTCGTCCTTCACCGACCGCAGATGCTTGGCGGGATCGGCCCACTCGGTCTGGCGGAGATCGGTGAGGGTGGATGGCCTGGTCATGGCTCCGGTGCCTGAGAAGGTACCCGCATCCCTCCCTAAACAGCCAGCCGCACGCCCAGCAACCGGACGGCGGCATACCCCAGCGATTCGATCGGCACGAAAACGCCGCTTCCCGGGGCGTCGGTGGCCGGGCGGAGGTCGCGTTCCGCGAGATCCGTGAGGAGCGCGCCGTCGAACGTGAGGAGCGCCGGGCGCACGGCGACCTCGCGGCTCGGGCCGCCCAGCTCCTGGAGAAACACCATCACGCCGAGGCCGTCCTCCGCGGGGCGGATTGCCAGCACGGCCACCGTGGGGTCCGCCACGTCGAGCATGCGGCCGAAGCTGGGGAGGCGACGGTCCCCCGTGCCGTCGGCCCGGACCGCCACGAGGGGCCGCATGCCGAATCCAAAGCGCCAGGGGTCGTCGGGAAGCAGGTAGCCGCGATGGTAGCCGACGCGGACCCGGCAGGTACCCGGCGCCCGCAGCGAGAGTCGTCCCGCGTCGTCCACGGCGCCGCTCGTGATCGGGTCGGCGCCCAGGAGCACGCTGCCGCCCTCGCCCCGGAGCGTGACCCAGCGGATGGGCGTGAGCGGCTCGTGCGGCGGCGTGGCGTCGGCCGTCCCGC
This sequence comes from Gemmatimonadales bacterium, assembly GCA_036398175.1. Classification (GTDB taxonomy): domain Bacteria; phylum Gemmatimonadota; class Gemmatimonadetes; order Gemmatimonadales; family GWC2-71-9; genus JAOTWJ01. The sequence goes on along the minus strand of DASWHL010000037.1, from coordinate 86,554 downwards.
CCGGCACTTCCCACACCATGCGCTCCACGGCCGGCGCGAACGGAAACGCCCAGTCCCGCACGCGTCCGGCGACGCCGGATTCGCTCCGGTTCTCGATCTCGACCCACGGCAGATCGTCGTACACCGTCACGGTCGTGATGATGACGTCGCCGGGGATGACGCGGCGGGCCACCACCCGCGCGCCGACGCCCTCCAGCGTCTCCGCGCCCACCGCCGCAAGGACCGCGTCGGGAACGGCATTCGCGATCAGCCCGGTGGGGATCAGCTCCGTCCCCGTCGCCCGGTGCACGAGTGACCCGATCCCGCCGCCACCGGACTCGAGTCGCACGTGGTAATGCCCGCCCCGCGCGTCCGTCCGACCCTCCTGCCGCGTCACCGTGGGCGTGGGCCCGTCGGGAACGAACGCGAACCCCAGCCCCGGCACGTCGGTCACGACGCGTACCCCGCCGCCGCCGTCAACCACCACGTCGCTCCGGCCGAACGGCGAGGAATTGAGCACGAGAAGCCCGCCCACGGGGAACGCGAACCGGCGGGCGAGGCCCTCGAGCGTGGGTTCGGCAAGCCCCAGGGCCCGGCCGAGTGGCAGGAATGCCAGTGACGGGTCCCCGTCCGGGAGAGGCGACGCACGCGGCGGCGGCGCGACGGTGCCGGCCACGTCCGACGCCGAGGGAGTGGGGGCCGCCGCGAGCCCGCGGATCACCTCGTCGCCGTCGCCGACCACGAACCGGGGAAACGCATACGCGGCGTTCCACTCGTCCACGCGGGGTTGGACGGCGATGGCAAATGCCAGGTCGGAGCCGACGGCGACGGCCATCGGCAAGCGTTCCGGGGGCTCGGTGGTGCGGGCCCGGAGCCACGCCTCGATCCGCCCCGCCGCCGCGGCGCGTCCGGCGGACAGGTCCAGGTCGCGCGGATCCACCACCCGTGTCCGCGGCAGCGCGAGCGGCACGGCTGCGCCGCGCAGCGCCCGCTCCAGGTGCGGCGGGACAGGGCCCTCATGCAGCGCGAGGCGGGCCAGCGGGATCCCCGTCGAACGGCTCGCGATGGCGGCGGGGACGGTGAGGCGGACCAGGTCCAGGTGGTCCGCGCCGGCCGGAAGGGCGCGCCACGGGTTGACCCGGATGCCCGCCGCGGTCATCCAGGCCGCCTCGACGCCGCGCATGAGGTCGGGGACGTCCGCGAACGCCGCGCGAATCCCGTCCGGGGAGGCCAGCGTGAGCCAGTAGACCGTCCATCGAGAGGTCGGCGTCAGCTCGTGGATCGAGCGCATCGGTCCCTGGCGCCCCGGTGTCTCGAGGTCGCTGCGCACGCGCCGCCGCTCGGCGAGCGGCAGCCACAGCTCGCCCGTGAGCATGTCGGCGCGGCGGATCATGCCGGCCGTGCCGATCAGGTCGCCCGTTCGGACATCGTGCACGCGCAGGCGCCCGGCGGGCGCATCGGTCCCGGACGCGGTGAACCGCACGAGCGTGGTGAGGCCGTCTGGGTGCCCGTGAAACAGCGTCGGCGCCGCGTCCACCGTGACCGCGCGACGCGAAGCCGCCGGGCCGGGGTAGGCGCCGGCGAGTCCCGCCCCGAGGGCCGTCACGAATCCCCGTCGCTTCACCGGTCGCTTGCCCTCGGGACGGCCCGGTCGGAGATTGCTTGCATGGCCCGCGCGACCGTCGTCCGGCTCCTGACCGTCGGGATCCTCGTGGGGCTCGCGGCGTGCGGCGACCGCGAACCGCCGCCGCCGGCCGAGGCCGAGGCCGCGCCCGCGCCGATCGAGTCGCCGCCGCCTGTGACGGACAGCCTCCGCGGCGACTCGATCATGGTCCGCGATACGGCCCGCATCCCGGGGTAGCCGGCGGCGCGTTCCCTCACGGTCCGGCGAACGCTCCCACCATGCCGCGGATCCCCAGCGTGGCGCACAGCAGGACGACGATGCCACCCGCGAGATTGGCGCGCCACCCGTTCACCTGGTTGCCCAGGCGCCGGCGGTCGTTCATGGCGAGCAGGAGCACGACGGCCACGATGGGCAGGATGAGCCCGTTCAGCGCCTGGGCCACGAGGATCAGGGCCACCGGCCGCGTCCCGATGAGGGTGACCAGCACGCCCACCGCCAGGGTCGAGCCGATCACCGCGCGGGCGAGCGGGACGCGCACGTCCCGACCTCGGCCGACCGTGTCCTGGAGGGCGTAGGCCGCCGCGAGCGGCGCCGTAATGGCCGAGGAGAGGCCCGCGGCCGCGAACCCCACGCTGAAGGCCCGCGCGGCCCAGCGCCCGAGGAGCGGCTCGAGTTGCGCCGCCATGGCCGCCGCCGAGCGGATCTCCTGGCCGCCCAGGGCCCCGGCCGCCGTGATCACGATCGCGGCGGAGACGACACCGCCGAGGGCGATGGCGAGGACCAGGTCCCAGCGCGCGGCCGTGAGGTCGCCCGGGCCACCCCAGCGTTCGGAGACGATCGCGGCATGGAGGAACAGGTTATACGGCACGATGGTCGTGCCGACGAGCCCGAGCGCGGTCAGCTCGGCGCCGTCCGGTAGCCGCGGGACGAGGAGGCCGGCCAGCACGCCGTCCACCCGCGGCAGCACGAGCACGGCGGTCAGCAGGAAAGTGATGCCCATGACCGCGACGCAGCCGACCAGCACCCGTTCGACGATGCGATAGCGCCCCGTCCAGAGGAGCGCACCCGCGACGCCGGCCCCGATCAACGCGAGCGTCTTCGGCGAGAGTCCCAGCGCGGCGCTGAGCCCGAGGCCGGCGCCGGTCAGGTTGCCGGCCTCGTAGGCGGCGGCGCCCAGCACCACGGCGCCGACGGCCAGGCCGGCGAGCGCGGGTCCGGCCCATGACGGGCCCGGTATCTGGTGCAGCGCCCGCCCGAGCCCCCCGCCGGTGGCCAGGCCCAGGCGCGCGCTCATCTCCTGAAGCACGATGGTCGCGACCGTCGCGAATCCCAGACACCAGAGCAGCGCGGCTCCGTAGCCCGCGCCCGCCAGGGTGGCGGTCGTGACCGTGCCGGGCCCGATGAACGCCGCGGTAACGATCAAGCCGGGTCCGAGGCGAACCGGCCGGCTCACGCGTCCATGGGGAAGGGGAGCGGACTGACGGTAGCGGGTTGTCCGCCCGCCATCACGGCGCGCTCGGGGTCCACCTCACGACGCAGGATGCCGAGACCCACCCAGCGGTCCAGCCCGTGGACCCAGGCGAGGCTCGTGACGCGGCCGCGCGGCTTCTCGTCCTGGCTCACCAGCGGCTGGGCGGCGTCGGGGGTTTCCTCCCACACGAGCCCGCGCAGCATCCGGTTGGCGTGTCCCCGAAAGTGCAGGCGGGCCACCGTTTCCTGCCCGACGTAGCACCCCTTGGTGTACGACACCCCACCCAGCTCGTCGAAGCGCACTTCCTGAGGAAGCGTGCGGTCGTCAATCTCCGCCCCCAGGCGGGGCCAGCCGCGGAGGATCCGCGCCAACTCGAGGGTATGGATCGATCCGTCGTGGGCGCCCGCCTCACGGAGCCGGCCGCGGAGGGCGGGTGCGTTCGCGGCCGAGGTCAGGATCTCGATGGCAAAGGGCGCCTGCTCGCCGGGCCGGGCAACGAGCGCCATCATCCCGCCCACCACGGCGCTCGCGATTCGCCCCTCGGCCGGGATCGCAACGCCGGCCTTCGTGGCCACGGCCAACGCTTCGGGACCGACGACCCGCAGGACCCGATGATCGCTGGAGAGATCAATCACGCGCGCGAGCCGCGGAGGCAGGGAACGGTGCAGGACCTCGAGCAGCTGCGGGGCCGCCTCCTGGGGCACCCGGAGCGACACGCCGGCCGCGGTCCGTGCCACCCAGAGATCCGTGACGATCATCCCCTTGGGCGTGAGGACGCCGCTGTAGCCGTAACCGCCGTCACCCCGCGTTTCGATGTCGGCCGTGAGGAGGCCCTGCATGCAGCTGACCGCCCCGGCCCCCGCCACCTCCAGCGGATAGAGCGCGGCCTCCGCCACGGCCGCGCCGTCCAGGACGGCATCGGCATCGGCGGCCTGGACCGCGTAGGGTCCGAGCACCTGGGGGCTGGGGATCTCGGGGGCGGTCATGGACCCCGGGAATCTACGGCATCCTCCGCGTAGCGGCCCGCACGGGCGTACGAGGCATCCAGCAGCTCCACCGGATGAACCACCGGAGCAGGCCGGCCGGCGGCCCGCAGGCCGGCCGAGATCTGCATCGCGCAGCCCGGGTTGCCGGTTGCCACGACGTCGGGATTCGCCGCGGCGAGCGCGTTGAGCTTCCGCTCGAGGATCGCGCGCGCGAGCCCGCGCTGCACCAGGGAGTACAGCCCGGCGCTGCCGCAGCAGGCGTCCGCGTCCTCGTGCGGGGCGAGCCGGAGTTGCGGCACGGCTCCCAGCACCGCGAGGGGAGCGTCGGTCACACGCTGCGCATGCGCCAGGTGGCACGGGGCGTCGTAGGCCACGGTGAGCGACACCGGCGCCCCCCGTACCGGGCCCTGGGCGGCCAGCAACTCGGTCACGTCGCGCACGCGCGCGGAGAAACGGCGGGCCTCCTCCGCCAGCGGGTCGTCCGCCAGCAGTGAGCCATACTCCCGCAGCATGGCCCCACAGCCCGCGGCCGTGGCGGCCACCAGCGCTTCCGGACACTCGGCGAAAGCGCGGACGTTCTCGCGGGCGAGCGCCCGCGCGGCGTCGAGCCGTCCGGCGTGCGCGTGCAGGGCGCCGCAGCATCCTTGCCGGGGCGCCTCCTCGAGCGTGTAGCCGTTGACCCGCAGCGTGCGAGCCGCGGCCGCGTTCACGTGTCCGAACAGGTCGCGCTGAATGCAGCCGAGGAACACGGCGACAGGGAGGTCCGCGGCCCGGGGGCTTGGCGGTTCGTGGGATCGAAACGGCTCTCGCGGGTCGCGGCCGATACGCCGATCGCGTGATCCCGCCAGCATGCCCGCCGCGAAGCCCACGCGGCTCCAGCCCGCCAGCGCTCCCGCGAAGGGCCGCGCCGCCCGCGCGAGCCCAAAGAGCAGCCGGCGGAGGGGGGGGCGCGTGATCACGTGCAGGATCAGCCGGACCACGACGGGCGGCGTGCGCCGGTCGTCCATCGCGGCGCGCGCGGCCTCCAGCGCGGGACCGTAGGCCACGCCCGACGGACACACGGGCTCGCAGGCGCGGCACCCGAGGCAGCGGTCGAGATGGTACCGGAGCGAGGGGTCGTCGGGCGGCAGCTCGCCGGTGTCGAGGCGGCGCATGAGCACGATCCGGCCGCGGGGGCTGTCGCCCTCGTCCCCGGTGGCCACGTACGTCGGGCAGCTCTGCAGGCAGAAGCCGCAGTGCACGCACGTGGCGAGCCCCGCGAACCCGGTCACGCGGCGGGGTCGAGCGGCGCCATCAGGATTCCCGCGGGATCGAACGCGGCCCGGAGACCCTGCACGATGCGGTGCACGCCTTCGCGATACGCGCCGAAGTGTCCCACCGCCGCGCGCACATCCCAGGGAGCCCGTTCGAGGGTCACGGGCCACTCGTGCTCGGCGGCGGCCCGGCGCAGGCGCGCCAGGGCGGCCGCGGTCGCGGATCCGCTCCACCGCGTGACGCCCGCGGGGATCGTAACGGCGATCCAGTCGGCGACCCGCTCGTCGAGGTGCAGGGCGACGAGGTCGAGCGCATCCTCGAGCGAACTGGGAGACGCCCCGAGCCGCAACGTGACGGGGGAGGCCACGGACGCCTCGAGGAACGCCCGCCAGAAGGTCGCGGCTTCGTCCCCGCGGAGTACGGTGGCCGCTCGAGGCAGCGCGCTCTGGACTTCGGTCTGGTCCGCGGCGACCTCGGCTTCGGTGCCGAGCAGCCGGATGGCCAGCCGCCACGTCCCGTGGCCCGCGGCGGCGGGCGACAGCAGCTCGAGTGCCGCGGGCGGCACGCCGCGGTCGAGGACGCCGCGCGCCACGTCGAGGAGCGCGTCCCGCATCCCGTCCACCGCGAGCGTCACATCCGCCCGGGGAACGGCGCGCAACCGGAGGTGGGCCTCGGCAATCACCCCGAAGGCGCCAAACGTCCCGAGCGCGAGCTTGGCGAGGTCGTAGCCCGCCACGTTCTTGACGACGCGCCCGCCCACGTGCAGCACCCGCCCGTCGCCCGTGACCAGGGTGAGCCCGAGCACCTGGTCCCGCAGCGCGCCGAAGCCGCAGCGCAGCGGCCCCGATGTCGCGGTGGCCAGGGCGGAGCCGAGCGTACGGTCGCGGCCCGGCACGTCCTGCGCCATCCAGACGTGCCGGTCGGCGAGGCCCCGCCGCAGGGTGTCCCAGCGAACCCCGGTCTGTGCCGTGGCGACGAGATCCGCCGGCTCCACCGGCCCGACGGCGTCGAGCCGGGCGGTGCCGAGCCGGAGGTCCGCACCGGGCGGCGCGGACAGCCAGGTGCCCGCCCCCACGACGGCCACGCGCCACCCCTCGACCGACGCGGTACGCAGCAGGAGCGCGCAGGCCGCCGCATCCGTGGGGAGCACGAGCGGCGGGAGCGCCGCGTCGCGTAGCGACGGGGAGGGAAGGGCCGCATCGCCCAGCAGCTGGCGCACCCGGTCCGTCAACGCGCGCGGTGTCATGACGCCGGCTCCACGCGGGTCCCTCGATGCCAGCCGCGCCACTCTCGACAGCTCCGCACGGGAATCACCTTGCCCGGATTGGCGCGCTCCGCCGGATCGAACACGCGGCGGAGGTCGCGCATCGCGCCCAGCGTCGTCGCGTCGAACACGTCACTCATGTAGCGGAGCTTGTCCATCCCGACGCCGTGCTCGCCGGTGATGGTGCCGCCCGCCGCCACGCAGACGCGCATGATCTCCGCGGCCGCGCGCTCCACACGCTCCCGTTCACCGGCGTTCCGCCGGTCGAACGTGATGTTCGGGTGCAGGTTGCCGTCGCCGGCGTGGAAGACGTTGGCCACCGTGACCCGGTGCCGCGCCGCGATGACGCTGATCGCGTCCAGTACGTCCGGGAGCGCGGTGCGCGGCACGACGGCGTCCTGGACCACGAGGTCGGGGCTCAGGCGCCCGAGAGCGCCGAAGGCCTTCTTGCGCCCCTGCCACAGCCGATCGCGCTCCGCCTGCTCCCGTGCGGCGCGGACGGAGCGCGCCCCGGCGGCCCGCAGGTGGGCCGCGGCGCGCTCGGCGAGATCCGCGACGGCCGCTTCGTCCCGCCCGTCCACCTCCACGAGCAGCACGGCGGCCGCGTCGGTGGGATAGCCGGCCCGGTAGATCGAGGCCTCCACCACGCGGACGCACGTCCCGTCCATCATCTCGAGCGCCGCCGGGACGATGCCGGAGGCGATGATCGCGGACACGGCTTCCCCGGCGGCGCGCAGCGACTGGAAGTCCGCGAGCAGCGTGCGAACGGCGCGCGGCAGCGGCGTGAGCCGCACGGTGATGCGCGTCGCGACGCCGAACGTGCCTTCGCTGCCCACGAACACGCCGACGAGATCCGGTCCCCAGGGCTCGCCCGCCGCGGAGCCCAACTCGATCACCTCGCCCGTCGGGAGGGCGACCTCCAGCGCGAGCACGTGCTGGGTGGTGACGCCGTACTTCAGGCAGTGTGGCCCCCCGGCATTCTCGGCCACGTTCCCGCCCACCGTGCAGGCTGTCTGGCTCGAGGGATCCGGGGCGTAATGGAGTCCGTAGGGCTTGGCGGCGTCGGACAGGCGGGCGTTCACCACCCCCGGCTCCACGACGGCGCGCCGGTTCTCGGGATCCATAGCCAGGATGCGGTGCAGCCGGGTCAGGCCGAGGATGACCCCTCCCGCCTCCGCCACCGCCCCACCCGACAGGCCCGTGCCGGCCCCGCGGGCAACGAACGGCACGCTGTGGTGGGCCAAAACCCGCAGCACGCGGATCACTTCGTCCCGGCTCCCGGGGAGCACGACGGCGCCCGGCAGCCCATGCAGGGTAGGGAGTCCGTCCGCGGCGTATACCTCGCGGGTCGCCCGGTCGTGGCGCACCCACGTGGGCCCCACGATCCCCGCGACGGCGTCCAGCGCCTGGGCGGTGATCGTCATGACCCGGTCACGACGTCCTGACTGGGGCCGCCTTTCCCGTTGCCCCGCGCGCGGGTATGCACCTCCACCCGTCGGCCGAGCTCATGGTTGATGGGGCGGAGGAACTGGAGGAGGCGCTGCAGGCGCGCATGGGTGGACTGCAGGGCGAGCAGCTCCTGCTTGACCTCGCCCTCCAGCTCGAGGGTGGCGGCGATCTGGAAGGACATCGCCTGGGGCGTGCCGTCGAGCGGGATCGTCTGCGCCGGACGGTCGCTGAGCAGCTGCATGCCGGTGACGAACCTGGCGAACTGCGCCCGCGCCTGCACGGCCAACTCCGCCACCTGCGGCGCGCTGAGGTCGTCGTCGTCGAAGGTCTCGACCAGCGCCATCCGGTACGGCAGGTCGCTGCGGGCGTACGCGCGCAGGATGTACCGCGCTTCACCGACGGCGAGAATGTTGGACCGCCCGTCCGGGAGCATGCGCGATTCGTGCACCGACGCGAGACAGCCCACGTCCCCGGGCAGCGGTTCCGGGTCGTCCCCCGCGTCCCCCTTGACGAAGGAGAGCCCGAAGCGGCGGTCACCCTCGAGGCAGTCGGCCAGCATCTGGCGATACCGGGGCTCGAAGATGTGCAGGAGCTGCGGAGTGCCCGGGAAGAGCACGACGCCGAGCGGGAAGAGGGGGACTTCCAGCGTGGCCATGGGGGGAATATAGGGAGACGGTAGGGGGCGGTAGACGACGGCAGGGGGGGGTGGTGGGGGCGAGTCCAACGCCAGACAAGGCGAACGGCGGCCCGCCCGGACCGCCGCCCCTACCGCCCCCTGCCGTCTCCTACCGTCGTCTATGCCGCCCGCCAAAACCCCATCAGCGCCTTCCCGTCCGGGCTCTGGCGCAGCTTCTCGAAGGCGCGCTCGCGGATCTGGCGGACGCGTTCGCGGGTGACGCCGAGGATCTCGCCGATGCGCTCCAGGGTCATGCCCTCGGAGCCTTCCTCGAGGCCGTAGTAGAGGTACAGGATCCGGCGCTCGCGGGGCGTGAGGTATTTCTGGAAGATGCGATCAATGAACTCGCGCTGGAGCGTGGCGTCGGTGGTGTCTTCGATCTCGGTGCCTTCCTCCGCCGAGAACCGCTCGCCCACGGTAGCCGCGTCGCGCTCCGTGCGATCAATGGGCGCGTCGAGGGAAATCTCCCCCGCCGTCATCCGCCGCGCGGCGCGCACGTTTTCCGGCGTGTCCTCGAGGGCCCGCGCGATCTCGTCGTCGGTGGGCTCCCGACCCAGCTCCTGCGAGAGATAGGTCTCGGTCCGGGCCATCCGGATGAAGTGGCTGTTCTGGTTGAGCGGGATCCGGACGCTGCGGGTCTGCTCGGCCAGCGCCTTGAGCACGGCCTGCCGGACCCACCACACGGCGTAGGAAATGAACTTGACGCCCTGCTCCGGATCGAACTTCCGGACGGCCTTGAGCAACCCCTCGTTCCCGATCGCGACGAGCTCCGAGAGGTCGAGGCCGTGGCCCTGGTACTTCTTCACGTAGGAAATGACGAAGCGGAGATTGGCGGTGACCAGCCGCTCGGCCGACCTGGGGTCCCCCGCCTGCGCCCGGCGCGCCAGGGCCCGTTCTTCTTCCGGGTCCTTGATGAGGGGGATCTTCTGGATGTCCTGCAGGTACTGGTCGAATGCGTTGGACGACGTCACGCGGAAGAAGGCTTTGCTCTTGCTCGCCCGTACCTGCTGAGCCATACCCGCCCCTGTGATGGGTGGAAGTTGTATGGATGGTGGCGGCTTCGTGACCGCCATTTTGACCGGCAATCGAGCGGGGCGAATATAGGGAACGCCGCGAGAAGCGTCAAGAAAATCAAGATTTCCACATCACAAATCGTTAAATGGCAACTCCTTCGGCCGTTCATGCACGTTGGGGTCAAACCGCCGAAAACCGCAGATCGACCCAACTACATAACTCGTTACAGTGTAATGAGTTTCGTGATGTGGAGATGTTGGTGAACTGCGGAACCGCTTTCCCTTGAACGACTTCCGATTCACCCGCCAAGCGCCGCTCGGATCAGGTTTCCCGGCGCCGAAAACGTGTACTCGCCGCCTTCGCTTCGGGCCACCTGCCCTATCTCTTTCAGGAATGCAAACTTGACAGTACCGCCCCGGGATTTCTTGTCGTGCGCCATGGCCTCGAGGATGGCGTCCGGGGATGCGTCCCCGGGGTCGGTGGGGAGGTTCAGGGCCTCCAGAGCGCGCCGCAGCCGGTCCGCCGTGCCCGCGCTGGTGATGCCCATGGCGGTCCCGAGGGCCGCCTCGACCGCCATGCCGATCGCGACGGCCTCTCCATGCAGGAGCCCGTAGCCGGAGACCGTCTCCACCGCATGGCCCACCGTATGGCCGAAGTTGAGCACGGCGCGGCGCCCCGACTCCTTTGCGTCGTCCGCGACCACGTCGGCCTTGATGGCCACGCTCCGGGCGACGATCGCGTCGAGCGCCTCCGGGTCCCGGGCCACCAGGGCGTCGCGCAGCTCGCCGATCCTGTCGAAATGCCCGCGGTCGGCGATCGCCCCGTGCTTGATCGCCTCGGCCAGCCCGGCGTGTACGTGCGGGCTCGGCAAGGTCCGGAGCATCGTGACGTCCGCGATCACCGCGCGCGGCTGGTGGAACGCGCCCACCAGGTTCTTCCCGTGCGGGGTATCCACGCCGGTCTTCCCGCCGATCGAGCTGTCCACCATGGCCAGGAGGGAGGTGGGGACCTGGACGAACGGGATGCCGCGCCGGTAGGTGGCCGCCACGAATCCGGCCAGGTCGCCGGACACGCCGCCGCCGAGCGCGATGACCGCCCCGTCCCGCCCGATGCCGGCATGCGCCATCGCATCGCTGAGCGCCGCCCATTGCTCGCGCGACTTGTTCCATTCGCCCGCCGGAAAAGAGAACAGGTCGCACGGGCCGGCGGCGCCGGCGGCCGCGCGTACCGCGTCACCGTAGAGGCCCGCCACGGTCGTGTCCGCAATGATCGCGTAGCGCGCGGCGGGGCAGCGGCGCGTGAGCACGTTGGCAAGGGTGGCGAGGGCGCCCGCGCCAATCGTGATGTCGTAGGACTCGGGGCCGAGCGGGACGGTGATGACGTGCACGGCGCGCTACAGGGTCACGTCGCCGGTGATGACCCGCACCGCCGCGCCACCGACCCGCACCTCCGTGATGTCCCCCGCGGCGTCGCAACGCACCTGCACGGCAATGCGGCTCGGGCGCCCGATGTCGACGCCCTGCTCGAAGCTCAACCGGACCACCCCGTTCCTGGGCACGGCCACGCGGTGGCGCACCAGGTAGGCGCCCAGCGCCCCCGCGGCGCTGCCGGTGGCCGGGTCCTCCGGTACGCCCAGGCCCGGCGCAAACATCCGGCAGTGGGCCGTCGGGTCGGCGGCGTCGCCCGCCGCGTAGAGCATCGCGCAGTCGGTGCCCAGGGCGCGCAGCGCAGCCGCCAGCCCTCCGCCGGTCCCTCCGCTGGGCAGGTCGCGGAGCGCCGCGCGCGCACGGACCGGCACCATGAGCTGTGGCAGCGCAGTGGAGACGACCTGCGGCGCGGGGCCGTCCGCCAGGAGGTCGGCGCCGCCGCCCAGTGCGCGGGCCAGCGCGGCGCGGTCGGTCACCACGGCGCCCCATTCCGGCGTGGCCTGGGTCATCTCGACGGTGACCGGCCGCCCGTCCTTCAGCTCGAGGTCCACCGGCAGCACGCCGCGCCCCGTTTCCTGCGTGACGCGGGCCGGGCCCAAGGCGGGCAGGTCGGGGATCAGCCCCAGCTCGGCCAGCAGCCACCACGTCCCGATCGTCGGGTGCCCGGCGAGCGGGATCTCCGCCGCGGGCGTGAAGAACCGCACGCGACGGGTCGCCGTCTCGGACGGCAGGACGAACGTGGTCTCCGAGAGGTTCATCTCCCGCGCGAGGGCCTGCATGGTGGCCGCGTCCATCCCGCGCGCGTCGGGGAACACCGCCAGCGGGTTTCCGGCCAGCGGCGTCGTCGTGAAGACGTCGAGCTGATGGAAGCGGTGGATGCGCACCCTACCAGGTCCGGTCGGCCACCCCCGCCTGGTGGTTGGCCAGCCGGGCGAGCGTGAACAGGAGGTCGGAGAGGCGGTTCAGGTAGATCAGGATGATCGGCGCCACCGGTTCGCGCTCGTGCAGCGCCACCACACTCCGCTCCGCCCGCCGGCACACTGTCCGGGCCACGTGGAACGCGGCGGCCTTGGAGCAGCCCCCCGGGAGCACGAACGACGCGAGCGGTGGGAGCACGGCCTCGGCGCGGTCCATCATCGCTTCCATCCGCGCGATCCGCCGCTCGTCTATTCGCGCCTTCGCGAGCGCGCCCTCGACGCGCGAGGGGTCGGGCGACGCGAGCTGGCCGCCGATCGCGAACAGATCCCGCTGGACCTGCTCGAGCAGCTCCTCTTCAGTGTCCCTGGGCGGTGTCGCCATGGCGGCGCCCAGCGTCGAGTTCAGTTCGTCCACGTCGCCGTAGGCCATCACGCGCACGTGGTGCTTCGACACCCGGCCGCCGCCGAACAGCGCCGTCTCGCCGCCGTCCCCGGTCCTCGTGTAGATCTTCATCGGTGGGGGAAGGTAGGTCGTCCGTTCGGCCGAAGGAAGCGCGGCAACCCCCGGACCGGCCGACTATCTTGGGCGCATGACGATTCCCAACCCGCTGCGCGTCGCGGTGGTCGGATCCGGTCCCGCGGCGTTCTTCACGGCGGAGTCGCTGCTCTCCCAGGGCAACCTCGTCGTGTCGGTGGACATGTTCGAGCGCCTGCCGGCGCCGTATGGACTCGTCCGCTTCGGCGTCGCCCCGGACCATCAGAAGATCAAGAGCGTCACGCGGTCGTTCGAAAAGATCGCCCGCCGTCCGGGCTTCCGGTTCTTCGGAAACGTGGACGTGGGGACGCGCGTCACCCTGGACGACCTGCGGCCGCACTATCACGCGATCTGCTTCGCCACGGGGGCCCAGACCGATCGCCGGCTGGGGATCCCGGGGGAGGACCTGGCACGCAGTCATCCCGCCACCGAGTTCGTGGCGTGGTACAACGGGCATCCCGACTTCCGGGATCGGACCTTCGATCTCTCGCACCCGCGCGCGGCGGTGATCGGGGTCGGGAACGTGGCGGTGGACGTGGCCCGGATCCTCTGCCGGACGGCTGAGGAGCTGGCGGCGACCGACATCGCGCCATATGCCGAGGCGGCCCTGGCGTCGTCCGGCATCCGCGAGGTGTATCTCCTGGGCCGCCGCGGTCCGGTGCAGGCGGCCTTCACGAACGCCGAGGTGCGGGAGCTCGGGGAGCTGGCCGGAGCCGACATCGTGGTCCCGCCCCGGGACGGCGCGCTCGACCCGCTCAGCGCCGCGGCGCTCGAGGCTTCCGACGATCGCGCGCTGGCCAGGAAGGTCGAGATCCTGACCGAGTTCTCGACGCGGCAGCGCACCGGCAAGCCCGGAACCCTCACGCTGCGGTTTCTCGTCTCACCCGTCGAGATCCTGGGAGACGACGCGGGGGGCGTCCGTGGGCTGCGGCTCGTCCGCAACCGGCTCGAGGCGGATGGGCGCGGCGGGCTCAAGGCCGTGCCGACGGACGAGGTCGAGGGATTGCCGGTGGACCTCGTGTTCCGGTCCGTCGGCTACCACGGCGTCCCGCTTCCCGGCCTCCCGTTCGACGAGCGGGGCGGCACCGTACCGCACGACCACGGGCGGGTGCTGGACCACGACGCCGTGGTCCCGGGCCTCTACGTGAGCGGGTGGATCAAGCGCGGGCCGTCCGGCGTGATCGGGACGAACAAACCCGATGCGGCGGAGACCGTGGAGAGCATGCTGGCCGATGCCGCGGCCGGAACGCTCCCGGTCCCCGCCGCCTCCGATCCGGCGTCCGTCGAGGCGCTCGTGCGCCAGCGCCAGCCGGACGTGGTCGTGTTCGAGGACTGGCTCCGGATTGACGCCGCCGAGACGGCGCGCGGCAAGGCGTGCGGGCGGCCGCGGGTGAAGTGCGTGACGGTGGCCGAGTGCCTGGCGGCCGTGAGGGAACGGTAGGCTCCCAGGACCCCCCTCACCGCCCCATCTGCACCACGATCGAATCAATCTGCGCCAGCATCGCCCGGCCCGGCACCGTGTGGTTGTTGGCCATGACCGAGAACACGAGCGGTCCGCCGCGGTCCCGCTCGATGTAGCCGGCGAGCGCGTTCACGTGGCGGATGCTGCCGGTCTTGGCCAAGACGCGGCCTTCGAGCGGTGTGCCCACGAAGCGCGTGCGGAGCGAGCCGATTTGGCCGGAGCGCGGAAGCGCGCGCACGAAGCCACCGCGCTGCGGGTGCTGCCACAGGTAGCGCAGCAGCCGCGCGAACCCGTTGGGCGAAACGAGATTGCTGGCCGAGAGGCCCGACCCGTCGCTCAGGCTGAACGCGGCGGAATCAATCCCCGCCGAGTCAATCAGGAACCGCCGCTCCACCGCGAGGCCCGCGCTCCAGGAACCGGCCGTGCCGAAACGGCGCCCCAGCGTCTTGAGGAGCATCTCCGCGAACCAGTTCTGGCTCGTGTTGAGGATCGGGAAGATCAGGTCATCCCGGTTCCGGGAGGCGAACCGCACCAGCGGCGGCGCGTCGCGCACCGACCGGTAGGCCATGCTGTCCACCGTGGCGCGGGTGGGTCCGGCGACGCTCACGCCCCGACGCGCCAGCGCGGCGCGGAACGCGGCGGCGGCGTAGAGGTTGGGGTCCGGGAGCGCGAAGTGCTCGGTGCGCCCCCGGCTCGTGCGCGCCACCGTGCCTTCGGCCCAGAGGTCGAGCGTCCCCGGATGCCGGAAGAAGTCAATGGCCGTGGTGCCGCCGGAATCGGTGGTGCGGGTGCGGTTCTCGAGACGCAGGAGGCCAAGGTCCGGCGCGAAGCTCAGGGTTGCCGGGCCATCCACCAGCGGGCCCGGACGCCACGTGATGTCCACGGCATTGTCGTTCACGCCGAGCGAGCCGACCGGTGACCCGTACCACCAGTTCACGTCGTACGTGTCCCAGTCCGGATGCAGGAACTGGCTGTCGAAGTAGCTCCCGTCGCCGACCACCGCCCCGGCGACGTGCCGGATACCGCGCGCGCGGACACTGTCGGCCAGCGCCTCGAGGCGCGACCACACCCGCTCGCACGCGCCGAGCGCCAGCGTGTCCGTTCCGTAGCACCGCTCGCTGAAGGTGGGGTCGCCGCGGCCGTACAGGATCAGGTCGCCGTGCAGCGTCCCGTCGGCGAGCGGGCCGCCGCCGTAGACGCTCGTCTCGATCCGGAAGTCCGCGGGCAGCAGGGCACTGGCGGTGGCCGTGACCACGAGCTTCGTGTTCGACGCGGGGATGAACAGGCGATCCGCGTTCCGTGTATAGAGCACCCGCCCGGCCGAATCGGTCAGCACCACGCCCCAACTGGCTCGATCAAACGGGGGTGCGTCCAGCAGTCGGTCAATGCGGGATTTGAGCGACTGGGCGGTGGCGGGCGTGGCGAGCGCGAGCGGGAGGAACGCAACCAGGAGAACACGACGGAACACGGAAACCTCGCAGGCGAAGCGGAACTGTGTTGACCCAAGGCGCCTAAGCTGCTTCATTAAAAGGAGTTATCACCTTCACGTCAATCGGCCCGTCGCCTGGGCGGGCCCAGGGGACGGCGCGGTCGGGAGGAATCGGCCATCCGGATTCTCGCGCTCCTGCTCGCCGCCGGCCTGCTCGGTGCCGCCGCCGCGCCCGCCGCCGCCCAGGACAGCCTCATCCAGCGCCCGCTCGTCAAAGGCCTGTCGTTCCGCGGCAACCGCGGCATTGACGACCTCACGCTGGGCATCTCGATCGCTACGACCAACTCGAGTTGGTGGGTGCGGACGTCGCTCGTATCGTGGGTGGGACTGGGGCAGCGCCGCTACTTCGGCGAGCGCGAGTTCCGCCGGGACGTGCTCCGGCTGAAGTTGCTCTACTCACAGGCGGGCTATCCCGACGCGGTCATTGACACGACCGTCGTCCGCGGGCCCGAGTCGGTGGCCGTCACGTTCCATATCACCGAAGGGGACCCGGTCCGGATCACCGAGCTGACCATCACGGGCACCGAGGGCATCGTGCCGGCCGAGCGTCTCGCGCGCCGTATTCCGCTCCGCCAGGGAGATCCGTTCAACCGGCTGCTACTCGGAGCGTCCACGGATTCCATCCGCCGGGCCCTTCAGGACCGTGGGTATCCGTTCGTCGAGATCTTCCGGGGGTTCGGCCAGGTGACCGAGACGCGCTCGGCGACGGTGGCGTTCGACGTGGTGCCGGGCGCGAGGGCGTCGTATGACGGGATCCAGGTGTCCGGCGCGACGCGGGTCAGCAAGGGCGCCATCCGGCGGCGGCTGCCCATGCGTCCCGGGCGCCCGTTTCGCCGCCGGGACCTGGTGACGGCGCAGCGGGACCTCTACGCCACCGGGGCCTTTGACTACGTGGACGTGAGCCTCATGGATTCCGTGCCCGACGGGCAGGGAGATTCGATCGTGGGCGTGCAGGTGACCGTGCGCGAGGGGCGGTTCCACCGGATTCGCGCGGCGCCGGGGTACGGGACGGAGGACTGCTTCCGGGTCCTCACCGGGTTCTCGGCCGCGCACGTCCTAGGCGGGTTGCGCTCCTTCGACGTCACGGCGCGGTTCTCGAAGATCGGAACGGGCGACCCGTTGCACTGGGGCCTCGAGCGGAACCTCTGCTATGGGCTGCGCGACGAAGACGATCCGGACCGCCTGGCGCTGAACTTCAACGTCCGGGCGGGACTCACGGAACCGGCCCTGCTCGGCCGCGCCATCGGCGGCGCGGTGTCGCTCTTTGCCGAGCGCCGCAGCGAGCTGCAGGCGTATGTGCGTGAGGGGTACGGCGGAGAGGTCAGCCTCACGATCCGGCCCTCGTGGGAGGTCCCGCTGACGCTCTCCTACGAGCTGGCGCGTGTGACGACCACGGCGTCGCCCGCCACGACGTGCTTCTATCTCAACGTGTGCCGCGCGGACGATATCGCGGTCTACCAGCAGCCGCGCCGCAGCGCGATTCTCGGGCTCGTCGCGTTGCGCCACCGGCAGAACTCGCTGCTCGACCCGTCCCGCGGCACCGCGGCCAGCGCGGAGGTGCGGTGGTCGTCGCGGCTGCTCGGGTCGGATTCGCTGTCGAGGTTCACGCGCTTGCAGGGACAGTTCGCGAGCTACCATCGGCTCGGGGGTGGGGCGGTGCTCTCGTGGCGCGTCGGCGCGGCAACGCTGCTGCCATCGGCGATTGACGTGGACGGCGATGAGCGGCGCTACATACCGCCGGAACAGCGCCTGTACGGCGGCGGCGCCACCAGCGTCCGGGGATACGGCCAGAACGAGCTGGGTCCGGTGGTCCGCGTCATCGAAACCGACGAGGCCGACCGGGACAGCCTGGGTAACCTGGTGCCGGGGGATACCATCACCTCCGCGGCGGGTGGCACCGACTTCGTGGTGGCCAACGTCGAGCTGCGGTTCCCGGTCCCGGGGTTCGGGGGGCGGGTGCAGGCCGCGCTGTTCGCGGATGCCGGACAGGTCTTCGACCGCACCGATGACGCGGCGCGGTATCCCGGGATTCACGTGACCCCGGGCCTCGGCCTGCGGTTCGTGACGGGCGTGGGCCCGATCCGGTTCGACGTGGGGTACAACGGGTATGCGCCCCGCAGCGGCCCGCTCTACCTCGAGGTTGCGGATCAGCTCGTGCCGGACCCGGCGAACCCCACCTATGCGCCGCCGCGATCGCGGTCGTTTCTCGACCGGCTCCGACTGCACTTCTCCGTAGGCCAGGCGTTCTGATGCGCCTCGATACCGTGCGGGTCGTGGTCGCCCTGGCGCTCAGCGTCGCCACGCTGGTGACCGGGTTCGCGCAGGCGGGCGTGGGGACGCGCGCCGGGCGGGCCGTCGTGGTGTCCGCGGCCGTCGGCGCGGCCAATCGGGCGTTGCGTGGCACCGTGAGCGTGGGGGGCACGGAGGGCTCGCTGCTGGGAGGCCTGCGGGCGCGGGACGTCGCCCTGGTCGGCGACGACGGGCGCCCGTTGCTGGCCATCGGAGCGCTCGCGGTCCGCTACCGGCTGGCCGATTTCCTCTCCGGCCGCGTGGTCCTGGGGGAGCTCGAGCTCGACAGTGTGCGCGTGTTCCTCGAGCGGCGGCACGGCGAGCGCTTCAATTACCGGCGGGTGCTGGGGCTCGGGAGCGGCGGCGGGGGCGGCCGCCCGCCGCTCGTGGCGTTTCGCAATGCGCGGGTCCGCGACCTCCGGGTGCTGATCCGAACCGCCGACCCGCGCGACTCGACCGCGATGGTCGAGCGGACGCTGGTGGCCGCCCGGGCGGAGCTGCCGTACGCGCGGGTCAGCTCGCCGCTGCCGAACGAACCCGGCGTCCGCCTCGAGTTCTCGGCGCTCGACGCCGTGCTGTCCGCGCCCGCGCTCACCGTCGAGGATGCCGACGGGACCCTGGAGATCGTGGGCGACACCATTCGCGTGGATTTCCGCGGTGTCCGGCTTCCGGGAACCGCGTCCACGATGCGCGGGCGCTTCTACTCGCTGAGCCGGGACCTCGAGGTGGACCTCGACTTCCGCGCCCGGCGGTTCGCGTCCGACGACCTGACGGATCTCTTCGACTGGCTGCCGCCCGGCGTGCGCGGATCCGGCGCCATCACGGTCCGCTCGGAGCCGAATGACGTCATCATCGTGCGGGCCCGGGATCTCGAGCTGCGCACGGCGAACGGCGGAACGGCCCGCGGCGCCTTCGGGATGGATCTCGGCCCCGGCGAGGTGTGGGCCGCGCGCGACGTGGATCTCCGAACCACGGACTTCGACCTCGCGTATCTGGAGGGCGTGCTCGACACCGTGCCGTTCGACGGGCGGCTCTCCGGTCGCACCCGCGCGGACGGGCCCCGGCACGAGCTGGCCGTGGAGATGGACTGGGACTTTCATGATCGCCACGCGGACTCCGCGGAGACCCGCCTGCGCGGCCGAGGGGGCGTCGCCTTCGGCGTGCCGGGCGACATCGTCTTCCGGAACCTGGCGCTGGATACGGCGCGCGTGGCCCTGGCCACGGTGCGCGCGATCTCGCCGGCCGTGGCGCTGCACGGAGACCTCGAGGGCAAGGGCGCGCTCGACGGCGCCTGGGCCAACGCCACGTTCACGGGCGACTTCGCGCACCGTCGCGAGGGCTTCGCGCCGTCGTTCGCGTCCGGGTGGGTGCGCCTGGACGTCCGCCGCGACACCGTGGGCGCGTTCGGCAGCCTGCGTGTGGACTCCCTCCAGTGGGACGCCCTGCGCCCGGACTACCCCACGATCCCGTTTCTCGGCGCGATGGCGGGCACGCTCACCCTGGACGGCTACTTCGACGCGTTGACGCTCCAGGGCGCGCTCACCGGTCCGCGCGGCAGGCTCGGGGGCGGAGGGACTTTCGTGGCCGTCGGGACGCACCTCGGCGCCCGCGAGCTGGACGCGCGGTTTGCCGGACTCGAGCTGGTCACCCTGGCCGAGCGCCTCCCGGGAACGGTGCTGGATGGCCGGATTCGCGGGCAATACGAGACCGACACGCTGCGGCCGCCGGTCGTGGACCTGCTGGTGGATCTCGAGCGCTCGCGGCTGGGCGGCACCCGCGTGGACGGGGCGTCGGCCGCGCTGCGGGTCGAGGCCGGCGTGCTCGTCGTGGATTCGCTGCGCGCCGCGCTCCTGGGCGCGGCCCTCACTGGGGCGGGGCGCCTGGCGCTTTCCGGGGCAGCGGGTGATTCACTCGTGCTGGGCATGCGGGCCGAGGCGGTCTCGGTGCTCCAGCCGTTGCTCGAGCGTCTCGGCGGGACGCTGCTGGTCGGGGCGGATACGCTCGGCGGAGAGGCGGAGGGCCGGGTGGTCGTGTCGGGCTCGATCGAGCGCCCCACGATTTCGTGGGAAGCGCACGCGCCCGAGCTGCGCGTGGATCGGTCGGTGCTGCGGGATCTCCGCACCGCCGGTCGGTGGGAGATGGCCGACGGCGGGCGTCTTGATGCCCAGGGCCAGATCCGGATGATCGAGCGTGGCGAGCGCCGCTTCACGGCGCTCCGCGCGGCGGTTCAGGGCACCCGCGACTCCCTCCGCTGGCTCGGCAGCGGCGCCATCGGGGCGGCGGCGGGTTTCCGGACGGGCGGATGGATGCTGCTGGGCGACACGGCCCGGGTCGCCGTGGATTCCCTCGTCCTGCGAACGGCCGACAGCGAGTGGCGGATCACCCCCGGCGCGCGCGTCGCCGTGACATCCCGGTCCGCGCGGTTCCAGGAGGCGCGCCTCGCGACCACCGATGGGCGGGGCGTGATCACGGTCACCGGCGGTCTGCCCGGCCGGGAGGCGGATTCGCTGGACGTGAACGTCGAGGGCGTGCAGATGGCGGATCTGTGGGCGCTTCTGCAGTTCGATCCGCGCTCCGCCTCGGGCGAGCTGTCGGGCACGGCCACGGTGAGCGGGACGGCGGCCGCGCCCGTCGTGGTGCTCCAGTTCGGCCTGCGCGACGCCGTGTTCAACGAGTACCGCACGCCCCAGCTCGACGGCGCCCTCCATTACAGCGACCAGCGGGTGACGGGACAGATCAGCACGTGGCGGGGCGGGACGCAGATCGTGGGCATCGCGCTGACACTCCCGTACGATCTGTCCTTCCGCGCCCTGGAGCGGCGCCGGCTGCCGGGCCGGCTGTCCGTACGCGCCCGGGCCGACGACGTGGACATGGGCCTCTTCTCCGCGGTCTCGCCCCTCATCCGGGATACCGAGGGCCGCGTGACCTTCGACTTCGGCGTCGAGGGGACGTGGGACGCGCCGGAGCTGAGCGGGTTCCTGGACGTGCGCGACGGCGGGGCCACACTGCCGGCCCTTGGCGTGCGCCATCGCCAGCTGCACGGCCACCTCACCCTCCGCGGCGACACGATCCGCGTGGACACGCTCAGCGCCGCGAGCGGCACCGGCACCGCGAGCGTGACGGGGGTGGTCCGGTTGGCGGGCCTCACCGAGCCCATGCTCGACGTGAGGATCCGCGCGTCCGACTTCCGGGCAATGGACATCCCGGACTTCCTGACCCTGGTGACGTCGGGTGAGGTGTCGCTGCGGGGACCGGTGTTCGGGGCCACGCTGACCGGAGCCGGCACCATTCCCCGGGGCACGCTCTACTTTGCCGACATCATCGGGAAGAACGTCGTCGAGCTCAGCGACACGCTGATTTCGCTGGACTCCACCACCGCCGCCGCGCTCCGCGCGGGGCACCTTGGCCCGGGCTTCGAGAACCGGTTCCTGGACAGCCTGCGCGTCCGGGATCTCTCGCTCACCATGGGGAACGACGTGCACCTCCGCTCGACCGAGGCCGACATCTTCCTGTCGGGCCAGGTGCTCGCGCAGAAGGAGGGAGACCGCTACCGGCTCGACGGTACGCTGCGGACGCCGCGGGGCACGTACCAGTTGTTCGTGGGCCCCACCATCCGGAAGCAGTTCACGGTCACCCGGGGCGAAGTGCGCTATTTCGGCACCCAGGATCTCAACGCCGGACTCGACATTGACGCGCGGCACCAGCTGCGGGGCCAGCGCGGCGAGAACGTCACGGTCTTCGTCCACGTGGGTGGGACGATGCTGGCGCCCGAGCTGCGGCTCACGAGCGACGTCCAGCCGCCGCTCACGGACGAGGAGATCATCTCGTACCTTGTGATCGGGGCTCCCAACGTCCAGTCCGGCCGGAGCGTGGGCCGGTACGGGATCGAGGAGAGCGTCTCCACCCTCGTGGCCCAGGTGAGCGGGCAGCTCTCGTCCCAGCTGATCGGCGACCTGGGAGTCCCGCTCGACTACCTGGAGATCCGCCCCCAGTTCGGCGTGCAGGGGGTCGAGGCCGCGGGCCAGTCCGGGTGGTCGCTCGACATCGCGATCGGGCGACAGATCAGCGACCGCTGGTTCGTGAAGGTCAACCCGCGCGTGTGCGGCAAGCAGGCGGTCACCGCCCAGAACCTCTTCGCCGGTTCGATCGAGTTCCGGATGTCCCGGGAGTGGAGCCTGCTGGCCAGCGCCGATCCCGTGGAGGTGTGCCAGGTAACGGGAGCGGGCGTCGGGCGGCTGCAGTTCGGATTCGACCTCCTCTGGGAAAAGCGGTTCTGATGGCGCGCGTCCTGCTCATCACCAATCCCGTGGCCGCCCGCACCGACCCCGAGGTCGTGCGCACGGTCTCCACCGTCCTCGGACGGGAAGGGTGGGACGTGGACGTCGTGGGCACCACCCGCGCCGGGCACGCGGAGGAGCTGGCGGCGGAAGGCGTGCGGGACGGCGCGGACGTCATTGCCGTGTACGGCGGCGACGGGACCACGATGCAGGCGGTGAAAGGCATGCGGGGCTCGGACGTGCCGCTCGGCATGATCCCCGGCGGGACCGGGAACCTGCTGGCCGGGAACCTGCGCATCCCGCGGGACCCGAAGAAGGCGGCACGCACCATTGCCCGCGCGCATCCCCGGCGGATTGACCTCGGCGTCATGGAACGGCCGGACGGCCGGCACTACTTCGCGGTCGCCGCCGGCGCGGGCTTCGACGCCGAGCTGATGGCCGGCACGACCAGCGAGGCCAAGCGCCGCTGGAAGATGGCCGCCTACGTGGCCCGCGCCTGGGAGACGATCGGGACGGTCAAGAGCGTGGCCTGCCGCATTACCGTGGACGGCCGGGCGCTCGAGGGCACCGCCGCCTCGGTCCTCGTGGCCAACTGCGCGGAGTTCATCCCGCCGCTCGTGACGTTCCGGAAAGGCGTGGCGCTCGACGACGGGTTGCTGGACGTCGTGGTGCTCTCGGCGGAAGGTTTGTTCGAGAGTCTGGGCGTGGTGCTCGAGTGGATCACGGGAGACGCCGGCAGCACGCGGGTCCAGTACGCGCGCGGGCGGGTCGTGACGGTCGAGATGGAGCCGGCGCAACCCGCACAGCTCGACGGCGAGCCCGCGGGCCAGACGCCCTTCACGGTGGAACTGTTGCCGGGCGCGCTGCGGGTCCTTGCCCCGTGAGGACGCGTCCCGTATATGATGCTCTCAGCAACCCCTCGAACGGAGGTACGCGTGTCTCCTGAGCGGGACGCCATGATCTGCCGCGCCTGCGGCAACGAGGAGCGGGCCTCGGAGGGCTACCCGTGCGAGGACTGCGGGACTTTCATCTGCGTCATCTGCTCGATGCGCGGCGTCACCCGCTGCAAGGCCTGCCAGGCAAAGCAGGGCGGGGCGCCCGCGCCGGCGTCCTGACGGTCTGAGCGCCACTCCCTCGCTCGGCGACGTTCCCGGCCTCGCGGTCGGTCACTGGACCGACGCGGCGGCGGGAACCGGCTGCACCGTGGTGCTGGGCCCGGCCGACGGGATGCGCGCCGGCGCCTGCGTCCGTGGCCGCGCCACGGGCACGCGCGAGTTCGACGTCCTCTCCCCCCGGCATCTCGTCCCCGCCATTCATGCCATTCTGCTCACCGGAGGCTCGGCCTACGGACTCGGCGCCGCCGACGGCGTGATGCGCTGGTTGCGGGAACGCGGCCGGGGGTTTCCGGTGGGCGTCGGGGTCGTTCCCATCGTGCCGACCGCGGTCGTCTTCGATCTCGGCCCCGTGGGGCGCAGCGACCGCTGGCCCGGGTCCGACGACGGCTACGCGGCGTGTGACGCCGCCGGCGCGAGGGTCGCCGAAGGGTCCGTGGGCGCGGGCACGGGCGCCACCGTCGGGAAGGCGCTGGGCGTCGAGCACGCCATGAAGGGGGGCATCGGCACGTGGGCCGTGCGCGCGGGCGACCTCGTGGTCGGCGCCCTGGCGGTAGTCAACGCGTTCGGCGACGTGCTGGACGCCGGCGGGCGGATCCTCGCGGGCGCCCGGGACGGGGCCGGCTTCGCGGATGCACGGTCCTGGCTGGCGGCGGGGGCGCGGCCGTTCAGCCGCTGGGGCAACACCACGCTCGCGGTGGTCGGAACCAATGCGGCGCTCGACCGGCACCAGTTGACCGAGGTGGCCCGGGCCGCGGCGGATGCGCTCTCGTGGCGGATTCGCCCGGTCGGGACCGCCGTGGACGGTGACGTGGTCTTCGCGGTCGCGACGGGCGGCGGCCTGACGGCAGACGCGCTCCGGGTGGAGCTGCTGGCGCAGGACGTGGTGGCGGCCTCGATCGAACGCGCCGTTACGCAGGCCCGAGGGGAGGGCGGGGTTCCCGGCCTCAAGGACACATAGACGCCCCAGGCGTCCTGTTGCCCGGACCGGCCCCTAGTTTTCTCCCCGTCGAACCCTCAGCACTATCCCCTCCGCCACTGTCGTTTGCCCTCTGACGACCTCGATGAGCAGGTCATCCGATTTCAGGCCGAAGGCGGCGCGCGCCGTCGGCGTGATGGTCACGCGGTAGACTCCCGGCCGAATGCCCATGAGGTAGAACGCGCCGTCCGAGAACGTCCGGGCGATGTACGGCTCGGAGCCGTCCTGCGGCTCGAGCATCACGTGGATCCCGGCAACCGGAGTGCCCTCCGGAGCCAACCGTACTTCGCCCATGGCTTCGACGGTCTGCACGAAGGGGATGTCCACCGGGACGAACTGATTGGGGTCCGGGTGGAGCACGTAGCGGAGGGCCGAGGGGACCCACAGCGGGTCGGCGGCCGAGCCCGGGTCCACCTCGATGAGCAAGGTCTCGAACGGCACCACGTCCCACACCGTGTACCGTCCGTTCACGTCGGCTTCGGCGACCCACGGGCCCACGCGAACCAGCGCGCCCACGACGGGGGGCTCGCCAGGGTCGCGCACGCCGTCGCCGTCGAGGTCCAGGAACGCGACCCCGGTGACGCCGGCCCGACCGAGGCCGCGGCCGTTCCCGATGGCCAGTCGCCTCCCGTCCTCGTCGTACATGAGGGAGCCTTCGGCGCTCTGCAGCCCGACGGCGCCGAAGTCGTCAATCCGATTCTGGCTGGCGAAGCGCACGGATGGGAGGTTGGCCTTGACTCCGAGGTTGGCGATCACCCCGACGTCCCGATCCCAGGCCACGGTCGCGTCCAGGGAGTAATCACGGAGCAGCGTCCGCGCGAACCCGAACACGGCGCGATCGAGCCCGGAATCGGGGGCCACCTCGATCCCGACGCGCAGGACCGAGCGGCGCAAGGGCCCGAACGCCACTCCGGTCTGGTAGAGGGCCTGGACGGACAGAACCGTGGCGGTGACGAACGGCGCCGGTCGCAGGCTCGCGTGCCCCACGCGGATGCCCGCGTCGAGTCGCACCGAGGGAATGCGCGCGGTGAGTGTGACCCGGGCGTCGTACCGCCGCTGGAACGCGCCGGACGCGCGCCGCGCATCCGCCTGCACGTACCAGCGCCGGCTGAGGGCTCCGGGCCGCAGAAAGACGGACGCGGTCGTGATGTCGTCGAGCAGGGCTGTCCCGATCAGGGGCGCGACGATCGAGTCGCCCACGAAATGCGTATGGCCGACACTGGCCCGCAGGTCCGGGCTGGGTGCGAACGAGAGCAGGCCGCCCGCCTGCGCATTGCCGACGACCTCACCAAAGACGGCCAGGCTGCGGGTGGCCTGAAACGTCGCGCTCCCATAGGGGTGCCACAGATCAGGGAGGGTATCGCGCCAGAACTGGTCCCAGCCCGCCCGCACGGTGAGCTGACGAGTGGCTCCGTACCGCAGATCAATGTTGCCGGTCGCCTGGCAGGGATCGGTGCCGCAGCCTCCACCGCCGATCCCGTACTCGAACTGCCGCACCGGCAGGCGCTCGAACGGAACCTCGAACGTGCGCTCGAACCGGCGTATCTCGCCGGTGGGCCCGTACCCCAGGACCTCCACCGGGTTCGTGCCATAGACGAGCGGAACGTCAAACGCGTAACGGCCGTCGGCGCCCACGGTCGCGAGCCCCACCAGCGCGCCCTGACGGTACAGCTCCACCTCCCACCCCACGGGCAGCGTGCCTCGGAGGATGCCGCCGGCAAACGTCACCGGCCGGACGAACGGCGCATTCGTAATGACCGCGCCCTGGATCCTGCGCGGCTGACGGCCGGTTCCGCTGACCTCCCCAAGCCGAACCTGGCGCACGCGCTCGCTCGTCGGCCAGACCCGCGTCCACGACGCGTCCGTTCCCCGGACGTTCCCCACAACGCCGGGGAGCCACCGCTCCTCGTGGACCAGCAGACCGCTGCCGCCGAGGAGTCCTACGCCGAGCCCCACCTGAATCGCGCCCGACTCCACGGACAGCTTCCCCGGCCCACTGGGGGCGGTCGTCCCGAGTTGGGCCGCCCAATCGAGCACGGCGCCACCCACCACCGGGGCCCGTCGGTGGATCGGCGCGTACGCCAAGTCAGCCAGCGCTCCTTCCGGGCGCAGGCGCGCCCGTCGCTGTTCGCGGAGCACGCGCGCGACCGCCGGGAGATGCACCGCGTTGCGGACGGTGATGGCGAGTTCCGCCAGGTTGGCGGTGGCGCCGACACCCAGCAGCTCCACGAACAGTTCCAGCTCGACGTACGGGATGCCTTCGATCCAGAGCGCCCCCAGGGGCGGGAGGTCCCGCCGCTCAGCGCCCCGGGCGGCGTACCCGCGGCCGGTGTGGATCTCCACGGCCGTGCCTTCGGGTTCGAGGACGAAGGCCAGGCCCGTGTCGGCGGCCAGCCAGGTGACTTTGATCTCAGCGAGTTCCAGGAGCTGATGCGCCGCGATCCACGTCGTTCCGTCGAGACTCCGGGCCAGGGCCAGGCCGCTCGGTCCGCGCTCCAGCCGGACGTCCACGAGCAGCTCCGGAGTCGCGAGCAGCGCCGCCCGCCGCGCGTCCACCTGCTGCCGGGCCATCAGCGCGACGGCGGGGAGATGGTCGGCATTCGCCAGGACCACGCTGAGCCCGGCGAGATCCACGCTGGTCGAGACGCCCAGGAGCCAATCGAGGAGGGACGCCTCGAGATAGAGAGCGCCGTCAATCCACGTGGCGCTCCAGCCGGGAAGCGAGGTCCGGGCACCGCCCCGATCGAGATACCCCGCGCGCGTGACGATCACCGTGGGCGTGGCGGCCCCGGTGGTCCGGAACTCGAGCAGGGTGTCGGGTGCGACCCGCAGGATCTCGACTCCCGCAAGCTCCAGCATCTCTCTGCCCGCGAGGTGGACCCGCTCGCCCACGATGCGCGCGAAGACGACCCGGCTGGGGCCGCGCTCGATGCGCACTTCGATCAGGATTTCCGGAGCGGTGGCGGGATGCTGCGCGCCGGCTGGGGTCGGCCCGGCGACGACCAGGGCCAGCGCGAGTCCGGGAGCACGGAGGGCGTGGCGCTGGCGGATGGTCACTGGTCAGTTGCCGGTGTACTGCACCGTGGCGATGACGACCGCCGTGTAGATGCCGGGAAACTGTGTCGGGCTCGGCGTCACCGTTCCTCCCAACCACACGTAATGCGTGTTATTGGGCGAGGCCTGGTTCCGGATGCGCGTCGTCAGGGTTACCGACGGATCGAAGATACTGCACGCGTTCTGGTTGTTTAGTGCCGCGTGGCACGCCGCCGATCCGCCGAAAACCAGAGGGATGGTGTGCGGTCCATTGCCCGCCCGCAACAGCGCCGGCAGCACGAAATCGAGTGTGAACTCCGCGCGCCGCGCGCCGTAGATCTCGAACTTGCCCGCAGTCACCGACGTTCGCGGCGCCACCGTCGTTGGCGTCCCGGGCACCAGCGCCCCGAATTCGAGGGGCGCGAGCGGATCGATGACCAGCGGGTCGTTGGCGACCTCGACAATGGCCGAGAGGAGGCCTGACGACTGCGCGACCGCGAGCCGCGGGATCACCGCGGCCGCCAGGAGCGAAAGCGTCAGCACTCCGCGTCGCCTCACGGCAGGTGGATCTCCACCGACTGTTCGACGGAGGCCGCCGGCAGGACGTGCTGGGGCGCAATATCCTGGCGCGCGGTGGACACGAGCGCGAACAGGCGGTACGAACCGGGCGCCAGGGCGTCCACGGGCAGGTCGAACCGGCGCAGGAGGCGGTAATACACGGCAATGGGAGTGGTGCCCCATTCCCGAACGACTCGGTTCGTGCTGTCCCGCAACTCGAAGCGGAGACTCCCGAGGAACGCGGCGTTCCCTTCGCGGGCGAGCCCGATCCACGTTTCGATCGAATCGGCGTGCACGCGGCCGGACAGCGAGTCCATCCGGACGCCGGTTCGTACGATCCCCTTGCGGTAGGTAACGGACGTGATGGTCCGGAGCGCAAAGGTGACGCCCGCTCGGACGGCGGAGTCCCCGCCGAGCGTGGCCGCGGCCTGCGGTTGCGACGTCACGATCAGCCGGGACCAGTACTCTCCCTCCGGGAGGTCGGCAGGCGGGGTGGCCTGGATCCGGACGGCCTGGCGTTGGCCCGCTTCCACCACGACCCGGCGCGGAAAGGCGCGGAGCCAGGCCGCCGCGGACGGCGCGCCCGAATCGGGCTCCTCCACGAGGCGGATCCGCATGCCACCGGCCGCATCGGTCTCCGGGTAGCCGAACTGGAGGGCGATGGTGACCTCCTCCGGGGCGTTTCCCTGATTGACCAGGTAGACCTGGCCCGAACGGGACCGGTCACCCAGGAAGAGTGCGTGGGGCGCGACGAGCACCGCGTCCGCCACCACGGGCCACAACGTGACGAGGGCCGTGGCCGCACCCGCCGCGCGCGCGAGGAGATGGGATGGTCGCTTCACGTCAGTTCCCCGTGTAGGACGCCGTGAGCATGATCTGCGCGCTGTACGTACCGGGAACCTGCTGCGCCAGCGGCTGGACGGTTCCACCCAGCCACAGGTAGTAGGTCCCGTTGCCTGGGAGGATGACCGCCAGCGGCACCCGCGGGTCGAATGGCTGACTCGCGCCAAGATCGGCCAGTGGCCCGTGCCCCGCGTCGGCCGGGCCGAAGCTCAGGGGGACGGCTCCGGTCGTGGCGGTGAGGGCGATGGGCAAGGCAAGCTCGAGCAGGAGTTCTGCATCCCGTCGTCCGCGGACGATGAAGTGTCCGGCCGTCGGGTCGAGCCGGCTGACGGTCGTCGGGACCCCCGGGATGATCGTCCCGAAGTCGAGATCGCGACGCGCCTGAACCGTCAACGGCCGGCCCTGCGCCTCCATCGTCCCCGCACCAACCGCCGCCAGCACGAGTGCGATGCCGAGCGTGCGTGCGGCCATGGTCTGCTCCTTCTGGCCCATCCGGCCTGGCTGGCGGCCGGCCGGAGCCGACCGCCAGCGCACCGAAGAGGCGACGCGCGTTGTGCGCGCCCCGGGTACAGCGGGCGAAAGTTAGTTGCCCGTGTACGCGGCTGTGAGCTCGACCTGGGCCGTGTACGTGCCGGCGACCTGGGTCCCCGCCGCGGTCACCGTACCGCCAACGTAGACGTGCAGCGTGCCGGTCGTGGCGTCGAGCGCCGTGCCGGGCTCACCCACGGCGGGATCGAAGGTCGTCCCACCTGTGGGATCCGCCGCGGTGTTGTGCCGCGTCGTGAACGACACGGGGAGGTCGTTCGTCCCGTCACTGAGGTTCGCCGGCAGGATCGAGAACGCGAGCGAGACCTCGGCGGCCGCGGCACCGGTCACCTGGAAATGCCCGGCACCGGCGTCCGTGAACAGGATCGTCCGTCCGAAGTTGGGCATGACCGTGCCGAAATCGAGGTCGGAGACCCGGGCCACCGTAATGGCGGCGGCGACCACGGCCGTTGCCGTCAGCTGGTCGCTATCGGTCTGGTTCTGGGCCGCGGCGGGGGCGGCGGTCACGCCGGACGCGGTCGCGGCGAGAGCAAGGCCGAGCAGAATGCGTTTCATACTTTGCCATCTCCTCTTCGGTGGTGACGCATGAGCCCGCGGACGCCTGGTTGCCGCGCGGCTCCGAGGGGGGTGTGGAAAGCAACGCACGTGCCCAACCGCGGCAGGTGCGATGTAGATCACTGGCGAGGATGACGGGAGACCCGGAACGGTGACCCGGGACACAAGGACGGCGTCGGCGAGGCTCGGCACCGGGGACCAAGGGTAACGAATCCCGGCCCTTGGCACAAGAGACGCCTACTCGCCAAGATCAATATTCGTAGCTACTTACACACATTGGCTCACCCGACGGTTGAGTCCTGTCCCGAACCCGGTCGGTGTGCGACCACTATCACACGCCGAGTGTTGCACCCTGCACGAAATCGGGCCTCTTGCCGGTATTCCACCTACACGCCCGACGGCGCCGGACCCACACGTGGTGACCGCCGTCGCATTTCCCATTCGCTTCCACCCCTCCCGGACGCGGCCTATGTTTCGTCCCGTGCTCCGCAAACTCGTCCTCTTCGACATTGACGGCACGCTGCTCCACACCCACGGAGCGGGTCGCCGGGCCATCCACGCCGCGCTCCTGGACGAGATTGCACCACCCGCCGCGGACAGCCGGGTCCGGTTCGACGGCAAGACCGATCCGCAGATCGTGCGCGAGCTGCTGGCGGAAGTGGCGCATGCCGACCGAGACGACGAGCGGCGCATCGCGGCCGTCTGCCAGCGGTACGTGGACCTGTTGGCGGTGGAACTGGACACCGGGACCTGCCAGACCACGGTGTACCCGGGGGTGACGGCGCTGCTCGAGGGCATCGAGGCCCGCCACGACTCGATCCTTGGCCTGCTCACCGGGAACGTGGCGGACGGTGCCCGCCTCAAGCTCGCCGCCGCCGGCATCGCACCGGATCGGTTCCGGGTCGGGGCCTTCGGGTCCGATCATCACGACCGGGCTCGGCTCCCGGCCATCGCGGCGGCCCGCGCCGCGCCCTTCCTGGGACACGCACCGGTCGGCGCGGAGGTCGTCATTCTCGGGGATACCCCCGCGGACATGACGTGCGGGCGCGAGGTGGGGGCGCGAGCCATCGGTGTGGCGACGGGGTCGTATAGCACGGCCGATCTTCTGGCGACGGGCGCCTATGCGGCGTTCGAGAGC
This sequence comes from Gemmatimonadales bacterium, assembly GCA_036398175.1. GTDB lineage: Bacteria > Gemmatimonadota > Gemmatimonadetes > Gemmatimonadales > GWC2-71-9 > JAOTWJ01. The sequence continues at coordinate 55,677 of DASWHL010000037.1, read as the reverse complement.
TTCGCCGAGCTGGAGCCGGTGCTTGCCGCCATCTATGCATGACCCACGCCAAGATCCTGATTCCCGTCCGCGTTCCTGAGCTGGGCCCGGCGCTGGGCAAGCTGCTCACGGGAAGCGGCCAGTCTCCGGCGGATGGCACGCTCGACCGGCAACGTCTGGCCATGGTCGGTCGCCTCATCGAGGCGGCGGGTGAAGCGCGCCGTCTTGCCGCGGAGGGTGCCCGGCCCGAGGCCGTGCAGGCCGTGGGGCTCGAGTTGTGGATGGAGGTCTGGGAGCGGGCCGTCAACGGCGTCGCCCGGGACCTGGTGGAGCGGGCCAACCGGCAGCTCGAAGCGGAGGCGCGCGCAGGTCGCATGCCCCGGCGGCTGCGCCGTCGCGTCGTGCTCGACACGGCCGAGGTGCGAGGCCTTACCGGGCGGCTGGGTGCGGCCGGGGCGGGGCTCGTGCCGGCACTCGATGATCTTCAGGCGCGGGGGAGGAGGCTCCTCTCGGCCGCGGCCACCGACCGCGCCGCGCTCGAGGAGTGGCAGCGGGCGCTGCTCACCGCGGCGCGCCGTCTCGAGGCCGCGTGGCTCGCGCTCGAGGAACAGCTGGCCGACGAAACGGCGCGCTGGCGGGAGGCGGTGGCGTTGGTTGCCGCCTGGCGACGCCCCCTCTGGCCCGTGGCCGCGGTCGGGGTGCCGGCCCTGGCCGCGGCGGCGTGGCTCGGGCTCGTCCTCGGCGGGTACCTGCCCGCGCCCGCATGGCTGCAGCGGGTCTGGAGCCTGCTCCCATGACCCGTCAGGAGCGGATCGGGATGCTGGCGGTCGCGTTGATCGCGGGCACTGGCACGCCGGCGGGGGCGCAGGATCTCGTACCGACCCTCGTGCGGCTCGATTCGCTGGGCGTGTTGCGACAGCTGGCGCTGGCGGGATACGAGGTGGCGGGCATCGAACGGGTGGACGGCGTGCCGCACGCCGTGATCGTCGCGGCCGTCGAGCAGCAGCCCGCCCTCGCGGCCCTCGGGCTGTCGGCGCGCGCCGCGCCGCAAGTCGCGGCCGCGCCACCGGTGCATTTCCGTGACCTCGACGACGTGCACGCGGCGCTCGATTCGCTCGCCGCGGCGGGCCTGGTCCTGCTCGATACGATCGGCGCTTCGTGGGAAGGCCGCCCGATCGTTGCCGTCAAAGTGGGCACCGCCGCCGCCAGCCTCGACCGCGCCAACGTGCTGTTCCTCGGCGCGCATCACGCGCGCGAGTGGATCTCGGCCGAGATGGCGGTCCGGCTGCTCGAGACGTTCACGAGCAACCCGCCCGACGCGGATCTCGTGGCCCAGCGCGACATCTGGGTGATCCCGGTGGTCAATCCCGACGGATACCGATTCTCGTTCGACTCCACCCGGCTGTGGCGCAAGAACCGGCGGGTAAACGGTGACGGGACACTCGGCGTGGACCTGAACCGCAACTACCCGGGGTTCTGGGGCCGGGACGACCTCGGCTCGAACCCCGGGCCCGCGACCGAGACGTACCGCGGGCCCGCTCCCGCTTCGGAGCCGGAGACCCAGGCCGTGATCGCGTTCCACGAGCGCCACCCGCCCGCGGTGGCGGTGTCGTACCACAGCTACTCGAATCTCGTGCTCTACCCGTACGGGCACGCGTCCGGGGCGCTCACCCCCGACGCCGCGCGGTTCGCGGCCACGGCCGGGACGCCGCTCGATCCGGCCATTCGCGACGCGCTGCCCGGGACGGCGCGGCCCGCGTATCACCCGGGGCCGGCATGGCAGCTGTACCCGACCAACGGGGAGTACACGGAGTGGGCGTACCGGACGCACGGCACGCTGGCCTTCACGGTCGAGCTGACCGCCGGGTGCTGTGTGGCCGGCGCCGGCTACGGCTTCCTGTTTCCCGACGACTCAGTCGCGATCGCCACCGTCATCGCGGATAATCTCCCGTTCGCGTCCGCCGCGCTGGCGGCGACGGCACCCGCCGGCACGGCGGCCCCGGCATGGGAGGTCGTGTGGCCGGAGGCGCACCTGGTGACCGCGCCCGGCGCCCCGCCGGCCGTCACGGCCTCGGGACCGGGTACCCGCACGCTCGCGCTCGTGGCGGACACCCTGGATCGGGGCCCGCTGGCCTGGCGGTGGCGGGCACCGCTCGACGACGCCGTCGCCGGGACGCGGATCGCCGCCGCCGGCAGCGGAGTCGAGACGCGGATCGTCTTCGCGGACGGCGCGGAGCGGGACGGCGGGTGGACGGGATGGACCCGCGATACGATCGGGTCCCTCGAGGGCAGCCGGCATTGGAGCGGCGACACGGACACGCTCAGGTCGCCCGACATCGCGCTCAGCGGCGTCAGCGGGCCGCGGCTGGCGTTCTGGGTGCGCCACCAGGGATCGCTGTTCCTCCCCGAGCGGTACGTGACCGTGGACGTCTCCGCCGACGGCGGCGCCACGTGGACGGGCCTGCTGCGCCTGGAGGGCTCGGCCCCGGTCTGGTATCCGGTCTCGGCCGGGCTGCCCGACGTGCCCACGGTCCGCCTTCGCGTCGTGACGCGTGGGATGCCCGTCCACCTGGACGCCGTCCACGTCTTCGGCACGACCGGCGCCGCGTTCACGGTCGCCGCCAGGGAGTTGGGACTCTCGGAGAATCCCGTCCGCTCCGACCGGGTCTTCTTCACGTGGGACCCCGCATCCGGCGACGCGCGACTCTCGGTGTTCACCTTCACCGGGCTCCTGGTGTATCGGGCCGCGGTGCCCGGCGCGGCCGGCCAGGCCGTCTGGGACCTCACGGATCTCACGGGTGGCGTGGTGGCGAACGGCGCGTACGCGGTGATTCTCGAGACAGACGGCCAGGTCCTGCGGCGCCGGCTCTTCGTGGCACGGGGGTCGTGATGCCGCTGGCCGTGGGGGTGGATCTGGTGGCCATCGCGCGCATCGAGCGGATGCTGACCCGCGTCGGGGACCGCGCGCTCGAGCGGTTGCTCACCGAGGACGAGCGGTCCTACTGCGTGGGCATGGCGTTTCCGGCCCGCCACGTGGCCGCGCGCGTCGCGGCCAAGGAGGCGGTGTACAAGGCGCTCCAGGGAACCGAGGATGCCCGCGGGATCAGTTGGCGCGACATCGAGGTCGTGCGGGATCCGGCCGGCCGTCCGTCCGTCCGATTGCACGGGCGCGCGGGGCCGCGCCTGGGCGAGCTGGGGGGAACGCAGGTGCTGCTCTCGCTGACGCACACGGACGACCTGGCGGCCGCCATCGCGGTCGTCGTCTAGCGGGGAGCGAGACCGTCCTTCGGCGCGACTGTGAACCCGTCGGCTCGGCGCAAGAGGATCATGACCCCGACCCCCACCGCCAGCAGCGCGAGACTCGTCACCTGCGCCAGGGTGAACACGCCCAGCAGGCGATCGTCCTTGGCCCGCAGGAACTCGACCAGGAAGCGCTCGAGGCCGACCGCCCCGAGGTACACGCCGAACAGCCAGCCCACCGCGTGACGGTGACGCCGCAGGCGCCAGAGCAGCCAGAACATGAACAGGAGTGCGGCCACCTCGTAGAGCTGGGTGGGATGGACGGCCAGCACCGCGTCCGGCGGCGTCCCGGCCGGAACGTCCACGCCCCAGCGGGCGAGCGAGGCGGCCGTCGTGGGCGGCTGGCCTTCCGGGAACTTCATGGCCCACGGGAGCGTGGTGGGCACGCCGTAGTCGTCCTGGACCAGGAAGCAGCCGACGCGTCCCAGCCCGTGTCCCAGGGCCAGCGCCGGCGCCGTGAGCTCGAACGTGAACCGCACGGGGACGCGCTTCCACCAGCTCATGGCGAGCACCGCCGCCACGCCGCCCAGGAACCCGCCATACCAGACGAGCCCGGCCCGCGAGAGCAGCGGGCCGCCGTGCAGCGCCACGTACCACAGCCGCGCACCCAGGATGCCCCCCACGACGCCCGCCACTACGATGTCCGCCGAGAAGTCCGGGTTGAGCCCGCGCCGCTTGAGCTCGAGCTGCATCACCCAGCCCGAGCCCAGAAAGGCCACCATCATCAGGATGCCGAACCCGGTGACCTCGAGGCCGAAGAGCGAGAATGACAGGGGGTACACGGTCATGACGCGCGGAGCCTGGAGGGGGGAGTGGAATCGCGCACGAGGCCGGGCAACGGCAGTGACGGGTCGGCGTCGAGGTCGTGGCCGTGGCGCTCCCCGCGGCCCAGCCGGAACCATCCCGCCCGCGCGATCATCGCGGCGTTGTCCAGGTTGAGCCGGGGCCGCGCCACCGCCACCCGCGCGAGCCCGCGCAGCCGCTCGGTCATCCGCCGGGTCAGCGCCTGGCTGCACGCGACACCCCCTCCGAGGACGACGATCGGGTGGCCGGTTTCCTCGACGGCGCGCGCCGTCTTCTCGATCAGCACGTCGAGGACCGCGTCCTGGAAGCTCCGGGCCAGGTCCGCGCGGTCCGCGGCGAGATCCGTCGAGGCTCGCACCGCGTGCAGCACGGCGGTCTTGAGGCCGCTGAACGAGAAATCGTAGCCGTCGTTCCGCATGGGCCGCGGGAACCGGAACCGGTCCGTGCCCGTGGCGGCGAGCTGCTCGATGGGCGGCCCGCCGGGATATCCCAGCTCGAGCAGGGTGGCCACCTTGTCGAACGCCTCGCCGGCCGCGTCGTCTCGCGTTTCGCCGAGCAACCGGTACCGGCCCCAGTCCACAACCTCGAGCAGCAACGTGTGCCCCCCCGACACGAGTAGGGCCACGAACGGCGGCTCCAGGTCGGGATCTTCCAGCGTGGGTGCGAAGAGATGTCCCTCGAGGTGATGCACGCCGATCACCGGGCGGTCGAGGGCGGCGGCGAGCGCCTTGCCGTAGCTCACGCCCATCAGCAGCGCGCCTACGAGACCGGGGCCCTGCGTGACCGCAATGCCGTCCACCGACGACAGCGGCAGGCCGGCCTCCGCCAGGGCTTCGCGCACGATCGGGTCGAGGGCGCGCAGGTGGGCGCGGCTCGCCAGCTCGGGCACGACGCCGCCGAAGACCGCGTGCACGTCCTGTGAGAGGATCACGAGGCTCGCAAGTTCCGGCCGCGCGGCCTCGCCCACCAGCACCGCGGCCGACGTCTCGTCGCACGAGGTTTCGATGCCGAGCAGGACCTCAGGCACGCAGCCGCCGCGTCACGGTCGCGGTGTCCGGGGTCGCCACCGCCGTGAGCCCTTCCGGGGGCACGACTTCCAGTACCACCCGCTCCGGCCCGTCGGTGGCGGGCACCGCGAGCACGATGACGGAGTCGCGAGTGAGCCGCGCGAGCCGCTGGCTGGGACCCCGCACGGTCACGAGCACCGCGGGCGGGTTCGTCTCGAACGACGTGGGGCGGTCGGCGCGGACCGTGACCGGTACGCCCATGAGCACCCGCTCGGCCATGAACACGACGTCGGCCGAGATCTCCACCTCCGCGGGCGTGACGCGGGCGGTCCCCAGACCCGCCGTGTCGAGCGCCACCATGCGCCGGACGGCGGTGTTGACGCCGCTCATCTCCAGCGTCACGGTGGGGATGGTGGTGAGCCCCCGCAGAATCGCCTCCGGTCCCGTGACCGTCACCGATCCCGGCGCCACCGCGATCCCTCCCTGGAGCGCGAAGCCCGTGTCGGGCGCGATCGTGATCCGCGGCTCGACTACGAGCGTCCGGTGCACCACCTCGTCCAGCAGGATACGGACGCTCCGCGGCTGCACGTCCTCCGGCCGCACGTTCAGCCGGGTGGGCATGATGAGGTCCTGCGGGGTCAGGCTCAGCTCGAACTCGCTCCCCGTGAGCGTGTCGGGCAGGATCTTCTGGATGGTCGGGGGTGACGAGTAGAGCTTGATCAGCTCCCGCGTGCTGCCCACGTACACCGCCTGGACGACGGGCAGCGGCCCGGTCACCGTCCGGCCGCGCGGCGCCAGCACCGACAGGGTCACCGGCACGAGCTGGGTCGTGGGTTCTTCGGCGGCCACCGCCGCCCAGAGCACGCCCGACAGCGCCAGGGCCGTGAGCTTGGCCGGCCAGTTCACGAGTACGGCCGATCGCGCGCGCGCGAGCCAGGGCTTACTCGGTGGCAAGCAGCCTCCGGAACAGCGCCTTCTGCGCCGGATGGTCCCACTCGGTGGCGCCGATGATCTTCTTGACGATCACGCCGTTGCGGTCCAGCACGAAGCTCTCCGGCACGCCCGTGGTCTGATACACCTGCTGGATCCGCCCCGACGGATCGTGCAGCACCGTGAACGTCAGATTGCGCGCCTCCACCCACGAGCGCACGGTTTCCGGACTGGACTGGTCCACGGACACCGCCACCACGCGGAGGCCCTGCGGACCCATCTCCTGGTGGAGACGCTCCATGGACGGCATCTCCTGTTCGCAGGGTGCGCACCAGGTGGCCCACACGTTGAGCAGGACGACCTCGCCGCGGAAGTCGCGGAGGCGCACGGTGTCCGGCGCGGCGATGCCCAACACCCGGTAGTCCGGCGCGCGCGTGCCCGGCTCGATGCGGCTGATTTCCGGCGTGAGCAGCAGGGCCGCGCCAAGGCCGAAGCCAATGACGCCGAGCACCACCCCCACCGCGGTCCACTGTCCTCGACTTGCCATGCGTTCTCTCAGACCTCGACGGCGCAGCGGCGCCTGAGTTCGCGGAGGGCCGCCGCCGGATCGGGTGTGCCAAAGACCGCCGATCCGGCCACGAACGTGTCGGCGCCGGCCCGGGACGCGCCGGCGATCGTCTCGACGGTAATGCCGCCGTCCACTTCGAGCCAGATCCCGCTCCCGTGCCGGTCGAGCAGGGCGCGGGCGCGGCGGATCTTGTCGGTGGACGCCGGAATGTAATGCTGGCCGCCGAAACCCGGGTTCACCGTCATCAGGAGCAGCAGATCGAGGTCGTCCAGCACTTCGGCCACCAGCGTCAGCGGGTCCGCGGGATTCAGGGCGAGCCCGGCCCGCATCCCCAGCTCGCGCGCGGCGGCCAGGTGACGCTGCACGTGGCGGGTGGCGTCCGGATGAAACGTGAAGATGGACGCGCCGGCGGCGGCGAAGGGCTCCAGGTACTGCTCCGGGTCCACCACCATCAGGTGCACGTCCACGGGAAGGTGCGTCGCCTTGCGGGCGGTCGCCACCACGGCGGCGCCGAACGTGAGGTTGGGGACGTAGCGGCCATCCATGACGTCCACGTGGATGACGTCCGCGCCGCCGGCTTCCACCCGGGCAATGTCGTCGGCGAGCCGGCCGAGGTCGGCGCTGAGAATGCTCGGGGCAAGGCGGACGGCGGGCATCATTGACTCCGCGCGATGCGCACGTTGACGACGGTTCCCGGCGCCGACAGCGTGCCGGCGCTCGGTTCCTGATAGAACACCTCGCCGGGCGCGGCGGCGTCCGTAGTCTGGGCGAACGAGGTCCCCAGGGCCAGACCCGCCGTCTCGAGGGCCAGGCGCGCCTCGTCCACGGTCAGGCCCGTGAGCGTGGGCACGCGGATCGTGGCCGCGCCCACGCTCACCACCAGCACCACGCTCGAGCCGGGGGTCAGCATCGTGCCGGCGGTGGGACGCGTATTCACGGCGACGTTCCGGGGCGTCGGCGCCTGGGTGGATTCCGTGGATCCGACGCGGAGCCCCGCGCCCTCGATCAGCGTGCGGGCCTCGGCCGCATCGTAGCCGGCCACGTCGGGCACCGGAATGCGCTGCGGACCCGTGCTGAGCGTGAGGGCAACCTCGGTGGCCTCGGGGGCGACCACGTCGGGTGGCGGGTCCTGCCAGAACACCGTCCCTGTCGGGACGGTGGGGTGCGGGGACCGCTCGACGGCTCCAATGCCGAACCCCGCGGCCCGCAGGGCCTCCCGGGCCTGCTCCTCCGTGTGGCCGAGGACTCGCGGGATGGACCGGCTGATGGTGATGATCGGGGCCGGGAACAGCATGGTCGCCGCGAGTCCGTATCCGAGGACCAGGGTTCCCAGGAACACACTCAGTACGGTGACGGATCGCCGCCGGTCGAACCGCCACCGCGCGGCCAGGCGGTCGAACGGCGTCCGCCCGTTGGTCCAGGCCGCGCGCGCGGGCACTCCGGCACCCGGGGCTGGGGGAGTCGAAGGCGGAGCAAACGGGTCCGTCGCGCCCGGGCTCCGCGAAGGCCGCACCCGCGCCCATGCCGCCCCGAGTGACCGCAGCAGGCCGCCCAGAAGACCGCCCGTGGCGAAGCGCCGGCGGAACTTCATGCCTGGCGCTCCAAGTGCGCCGCGAACGCGCCGTCCGTGCCGCGATCGGGTGGGAAGAGCACGAGGTCGTCTTTGGTGCGGCGGAAGTCCGGGTGACGGCGCAGGAACGCGTCCACCTGGTCCCCGTTTTCCTCCTGCTCCAGCGAGCAGGTGAGGTAGGCGAGCATGCCGCCGGGCCGGACCGCGGCGGCGGCCCCGTCGAGCAGCCCGGCCTGCAGTGCGACGAGGCGCTGGATCCGGCGCGCCGACAGCCGCCAGCGGGCGTCGGGGTGCTTGGCGATGGTGCCGGTGGCGCTGCACGGCGCGTCGAGCAACACCACGTCGCAGCTCTCGGGGCGCACGGGCGCCGCCAGGGCGTCGGCGCATGCCACCCACACCCCCGGCGCCGCGCGGCGGACCGTGTCTACCAGGCGGGGGAGGCGCACGCGCCGCGGATCGCAGGCCAGCACGCGGCAGGTGGCGGCCAGCCGCGCGGCCTTGCCGCCCGGGGCCGCGCACGCGTCCCACACGAGACTCCCGGCGGGCACGGCCGCGTGCGCGAGCGCGAGCGCCTGCGCGGGGTCCTGCACGACGAACGCGCCCTCCCCGTATCCGGGAAGCTCGTGCACGCGCACGCCCTGTACGCTCACCCCCGGCAGCCCCTCGGTCTCGGCGAAGGGGACGCCGGCCTCCCGGAAGGCGTCGCGCAGCCGGTCCAGCGGCCAGCGTGCGGGCTGGAGGTGAATCGCGCTCCGCGCGTTGTTGTGCCGGAGGAGCGCCTCCGTGCGGTCCGGTCCGAACCGCGCCAGCCAGCGCGCCACCATCCACGTGGGGTGCGAGTACTCCCGCCCGAGCGCGCGCCCTCCTCGCGGACCCGGGGCGGGCTCCGCCACCGGGCCGCCCGCGGCCAGCTCCTTGGCGAGCCGGCGCAGCACCGCATTGGCAAAGCCGGCGGAGCGCGCGCCGTGCTCGCGCTTGGCCACCTCGACCGTGGCGGCCACCGCGGCGTGCACCGGCACGCGCGACAGATGATGCAGCTGATAGGCGCCGAGCCGGAGCACGTCGCGCATGTCCTCCCGCACCCGGTGCCAGTCGCCCGTTACGCAGGGCGTGAGCAGGCGATCCAGCTCTCCCCGCTGGCGCAGCACGCCCGCGCTGATTTCGTGGACCAGCCGGCGATCCGCCTCGTCCAGCTCGGCAACCGAGCGCGTCAGCGCCACGTCGAACGTCTCGTGGCGCCGGATACCGCGCAGCACTTCGAGCGCCGCGCGACGCGCCGCGAAGCCGCGGTCCGGCCCCGCCGGATGTGCGGCCGGGAGCGCCACGGGCTCCGGGCTGGTGGTCTCGTCCTGGGCCATCATGACAACGTCCTTAGCCGAGCATGCCCGTGACCGGGCTCGAGGGCACGGCCACCTCCCGGCGCGGCATGCGTCCGGACAGGAAGGCCAGCCGCCCGGCCAGCACGGCGTGGCGCATGGCCGTGGCCATTCCCACGGGATCGGCGGCTTCGGCAATGGCGGTGTTCATCAGGATGCCGTCCACGCCCTGCTCCATCGTCACGCACGCGTCGGATGCGGTGCCGACGCCCGCGTCCACGATGATCGGCACGGACAGGCGATGCTTGATCGTGCGCACCGCGTACGGGTTGAGCAGCCCGAGGCCGCTCCCGATGGGCGAGGCGAGCGGCATGACGGCGGCGCAGCCGGCGTCCTCGAGCCGCAGCGCCGTCACCAGGTCTTCGTTCGTGTACGCGAGGACCTGGAATCCCTCCTTGCCCAGCACGGCGGTGGCGGTGAGGAGCTGGGCCACGTCGGGCAGCAGGGTCTGCTGGTCGCCGATCACCTCGAGCTTCAGGAAGTCGTTGAACCCGGCCTCGCGCGCCAGGCGCGCATACCGGATGGCGTCGTCCGCGCTGTAGCAGCCGGCGGTGTTCGCCAGCAGGAAGTGCCGCTTGGGATCGATGTGGTACAGGATCCCCGCTTCCCGGGTGCGGTCCAGGTCCACACGTCGCACCGCCACCGTCACGATGTCGGCGCCCGAGGCCTCGTGCGCCGCCACCATGGTCGCGTTGTCCTTGTATTTGCCCGTCCCCACGATCAGGCGCGAGCGGAACGCCCGCCCGGCGATCGTGAACGCGGTATCCTGCACGGCGGTGGCGGCGGTCACGTCACCCACCTCCCACGAAATGCACCAGCTCGATGGCGTCACCGGCCCGCACCGCGGTCTCGGCCAGGGCCGGGCGCCGCACGATCTCGCGGTTGCGTTCCACCACGACGGCGCGCGGGTCGAGCGCGAAATGCTCGAGCAGGGCGAGCAGCGTGAGCCCGTCGGGGAACTCGCGCGGCTCGCCGTTCACGGTGATCCGGATCGGGTCGGTGGTCATCCCTGGAAAAGTACTCGGAAAGCGCGGGCTGTCGCAGCCGGATCCGCGGCGTCCCACAGCGCCCGGATCGCGGCGACGCCCGCGGCCCCCTCCCGGGCGGCCTCCGCCGCGGTGGCGGTGGTGACACCGCCGATCGCAATGACCCGCGCCGGCCCGGCCCGCGTAATGGCCGCGGGGCTGATGCCCGGCCGCCCCGGGTGGGACGCCGTGGGCCAGATGTTCCCGAGAAACACGTAGTCATTCCCCTCGGCCGCGGCCGCACGCGCCTCGGCGGGCGAATGCACCGATCGGCCGATCAGGGTCCCGGCGGGGAGCGCGGCCCGCGCGCGCGTGGTCGGGACGCCCGCGGCGGGGAGATGGACCCCGTCCGCGCCGCACAGTACCGCGACGTCCAGCCGGTCATGGATCAGGAGCCGGGTCCCCGACGCGGCCGTGATGCGGCGCAGGTGATCGGCAAGGGCCAGGAGCCGGCGGCCCGCGAGCCGGCCGCGCAGGTGAATGGCGCAGTCGGGACCCAGCGCGAGCGCCGCGGCGCGCTCGAGAAAATCCGGGAGTGCGAGCACGCGGTCGTCCGTCACCGCGTGCACCACGGGAACCGGGGTCAGCGGAACGTGTCGCCCGGGTGGGCCCCGCGGCCGCGCGCCCAGTCCGCGGCCGAGAGCCGGGCCTTGCCCTCCGGCTGCACGTCCAGGAACTGGAGGAGGCCGTCCCCGGTGGCCACCAGGAGCGCGGGATCGGTCTCCACGATCTCGCCCGGCGCCGTCCCGGGAGGCGTTCCACCGGCGGGGCGCGGGCCGAAGAGCTTGATCCGGCGGTCGCCCAACTCGGTCCACGCTCCGGGTCGGGGGTCCAGACCGCGCACGCGGCGCGCTACGTGGCCCGCGGCATCCGTCCAGGAGATCCGCGCTCCGTCCACCGTGAGCTTGGGAGCGTAGGTTGCGTGGGCATGGTCCTGGTGGCGGGGCACGAGCACGCCCGCCTCCAGCAGCGCCAGGGCTTCGATCAGGGCGAGCGCACCCAGCTCGGCCAGCCGGATCTCGAGCTCCCCTGCCGTCTCGTCCGTCGCGACCGGCGTCGGCACCTGATGGAGGATGGGGCCGGTGTCCATTCCCTCGTCCATCTGCATCACGCTGACACCCGTCTCCTCGAGCCCCCGCATGACCGCGTGCTGAATGGGGGCCGCGCCCCGGAGCGCGGGGAGCAGGGACGCGTGGACGTTGAGCATGCCACGCGTGGGGAGCGCGAGCAGGCCGGGCTTGAGGATGTGCCCGTAGGCGATCACGATGCCCAGGTCCGGCGCGTACGGCCGCAGCGTCTCGAGAAAGGCCGGGTCGCCCGGGCGCTCGGGCTGGAGAACCGGAAGGTCCTCGGCCACGGCGACCTCCTTGACCGGCGGCGGCACGAGCTGGCTGCGGGAACGCCCCTGCGGGCGGTCCGGCTGCGTCACGACGGCGGCGACGTCGAACCCTTCGCCGATCAGGGAGCGCAGGGCGGGCACCGCGAAGTCGGGCGTACCGAAGAACACCAGCCGCATGGCTAGTAGCCGCCGGCGGGTGCCGGCGCCTGCACGTAGCCGGATTTGTCTTTTCGCTGCTTCTCCCATTTGCGGAGGAGCATGCGCCGTTTGAGCGGGCTCAGGTGGTCAATGAACAGGATGCCGTCCAGGTGGTCCACCTCGTGCTGCACGGCCCGCGCCCGGTGATCCAGCACTTCCATCCGCACGCGCTGGCCCTGGAGGGTCGTGGTCTCGATCACGATCCGGGTGGCCCGGTCCACCGCCCCGGAGAAGTCGGGCCCCGGAATGGACAGGCAGCCCTCTTCGCCGCGTTCCTGGCCGTGCCGCTCCACGATCACGGGATCAATCAGGACGATCGGCTCCCCCTCGTGGGTATCCACGACCGCCACTCGCTCCGCCACGCCCACCTGATTGGCCGCGAGGCCCACACCCTCCGCGGCGCGCATCGTGTCGAACAGGTCCTGGACGAACGCCGCCGTGTCGGCGGTGGGCATGCCGACGGCACGCGCGCGCTCCCGGAGGACCGGGGAGCCGAGCACGTGGATGGACCGCACGCTCATCTGCCGGCCGGCTCCCCGGCGCCTGCCGGCCGCACCTCCGCGATCCGGTCGCGCAGCACCACGATGCGCGACTCGCCGGTCTTCAGCGTGAGCCGGTCGTCCTTGATGTGGACCACCTCGCCCACGATCCCGCCCGCCGTCACGATCTCGTCGCCGCGCTTGACCTGGGCGATCTGCTCGCGGTGCCGCTTCTCCTGCTGGACCTTGGGGCGGATCAGGAGGAAATAGATGATCGCGATGAACGCGGCCGCCTGAAACAGGATGATGCCGAGGCCGCGGCCGCCGGCCTGACCGGACGGCGCGAGCAGGAGAAAGAGCGTCGGTAGGGTCACGCAGTGCTCCGAGTCGTGTAACGGGCGAGCCAGTCGCGGTGCCATCCGTCGAACGTGCCGTCCAGCACGCGGCGGCGGGCGTCCTCGCCCAGGCGGATCAGGAACCGGACGTTGTGCAGCGACAGCAACCGCAGGCCGAGCAGCTCGTCGGCCACGAACAGGTGGCGCAGGTACCCGCGGCTGTACGTCCGGCACGTCTCGCAGTCGCAGGTGTCGTCAAGCGGTCCGGGATCGGTGCGATGGACGGCGTTGCGGATGTTCACCGGCCCGTCGGCGGTGAACGCCTGGCCGTTCCGTCCGTTGCGGGTCGGCGCCACGCAATCGAACAGGTCCATGCCGCGGGCCACCGCGGCCAGCAGATCCTCGGGAAACCCGACGCCCATAAGATAACGCGGCATCGCGGCGGGCAGACGGGGTTCGAGCGCCTCGAGGGTAGCGTACATCACCGGCCGCGGCTCGCCCACCGCGAGGCCGCCCACGGCAAGGCCCGTCCAGGTCGTCAGGTCGAGCACCTGCGCCACGGCCGCCGCACGCAGGGCGGGGTCCGTACCGCCCTGGAGGATGGGCCAGAGCGTCTGTCGGTCGGGTGCGTCCCGGGTGAGGGCCGCGTGCCGCGTGCGGCAGCGCTCGAGCCAGCGCGTCGTGCGGGCCAGCGCATCCGCCGCCGCCGCGGCGTCCGCCGTGCCCGCCACCACGTGGTCGAGCGCCATCGCGACGTCCGGGCCGAGTGTCCACTGGACCTCCATGGCCCGCTCGGGCGTGAGGTAGCGGGTGCTGCCGTCCACGTGGGAGCGGAACGCGACGCCGTCCTCGTCCACGCGGCGGTGGCCTTCCAGTGAGAAAATCTGAAAGCCGCCGGAGTCGGTGAGAATGGGTCCGTCCCATCCCATGAAGCGATGCAGCCCGCCCAAGGCCGCCACGACGTCTTCCCCCGGGCGGACGTGGAGGTGGTACGTGTTGGCCAGCAGTATCTGCGTGCCCACCGCGCGGAGGTCGAGTGGCGACAGCGCGCGGACGGTGCCTTGCGTGCCCACGGGCATGAACGCGGGGGTCCGCACGATGCCTCGCGGGAGCGTCAGGGTGCCGGCGCGCGCGGCGCCGTGCCGGGCGTCGAGATGGAAATCGAACACGGAGGGAATGTAAGACTCGGAGCGGTACCGCGTCGCACTGGCGGGTGGGGGCGACCTCACACCACGGCCATCGCGTCGCCGTAGCTGTACAGCCGGTACCGCTCGCGCACGGCCTCCCCGTACGCCGCCATCACGGGCTCGTAGCCGCCAAAGGCCGCGACCAGCATCAGCAGCGTGGACCGCGGCAGGTGGAAGTTGGTGAGCAGGGCGTCCACGGCGCGGAACGGGAACGGCGGATAGATGAACAGGTCGGTCCAGCCTGCTCCGCTCCGCACCGCCCCGGCAGTGGGGCCAGGAGGGGCAGGGAGGGCGGACGTTTCGAGGACGCGGGCTACGGTGGTGCCGACGGCCCAGACGCGACCGCCACGGGCCCGCGCGGTGGTGATCACCTCCGCGGCGGCGGCGCCGATTTCGTACCACTCCGCGTGCATGACGTGATCCCGCGGATCCTCCACTTCCACGGGCTTGAACGTGCCCGGTCCCACGTGCAGCACTACCTCGGTCACCATCACACCGCGCGCGCGCACGGCCGAGAGAATCTCCGGCGTGAAGTGCAGACCCGCGGTGGGCGCCGCTACACTCCCGTCCGCCTGCGCGTAGACCGTCTGATACCGCTCCCGATCCTCGGCCTCCGGCGCGCGGTGGATGTAGGGCGGCAGTGGCACCGATCCAAAACGCTGCATGACCGCCCGCGGGTCCATCCCGTGGAGCTGCACGTGCCGGAGCCCTCCACCCACCACGCCCACGATTTCGATCTCCGCTTCGTCCCCCCCCTCTGCCCTCCCTCCCCCCCCCACCCACACCCTCCGCCCCACCTTGAGCTTCCCGCCTGGATGCACCATGGCCAGCCACGTACCGTCGGGCTCCGGATGCACGAGCAGCACTTCCGCCGGCCGGCCATTGTCACGCCGACCGATCAACCGGGCGGGCATCACGCGACTGGTGTTGAGCACAAGCACGTCGCCCGGGTTCAGCAGCTCCGGGAACTCGCGGAAGGTCCGGTGGGCCAGGCGGCCGTCGGCGCGGCCGAGGACGAGCAACCGGCTGGACGCCCGGTCGGGCGCGGGGTGCTGTGCGATCAGTTCCGCGGGACACGTGTAGTCGAAGTCGTCCGCCGGGCGAACCGGCTCTCGCTCCGGCGGCATCGGGGTGGCCACGGGGGGATGACGCCGGCGGCGTCAGTTCCGCGCGAGCGGCGTGTTGGTGACGGTGATCCGCCGGATCGCCTCCACGGCCCGCCCGGTGGTGCGGTCCAGGACACGCACGGCGATGCCGTAGTCCGCGAGGGGCGCGTCGTCGAGATCCACCAGGAGGTACTCGACCTGCCGGCCGCCGGCCGCGACGCGCACCTCGCGGTCATACGTGAGGGCCACCCGGTCGTCGCCACGCGCGGAAAGGCCCATGGCGTCCCCCAGGCCTCCCAGAACGCGGGCGGCAAACCCGCGACGCTCGACGCTGAGCACGGTAAAGCGGACCTCGACCGTATACCGGGCAATCCCGAGACTGTCCGGGGTCAGGTTGTAGATTTCCCACAGCAGGCCCACGGGGTCGTTCGGCGCGAACCGGCCAGCGCTGGGACTCAGCAGGAAGTCCGTCCAGCGGGTGAAGATCGAGTCGCGTGGCGCCACGCGGTCGGCCACGAGCACGTCGGAGAGCGTGAGGGAATCCGTACCGTAGGCGCGCACCGACAGCGCGGACGTGCTCCGCGCGGCCCGCTCGGCCGCGGGGAGCCGGGCCTCGACCCGCAGCAGGTACGCGTCGGGTTCCACCTCGAACCGAAAGCTGCGCCGCTCCACCTGCAACGAGTCTCCTCCCCGGATCACTTCGTCCCGCCGGTGACCCTGGACCTCGGCCATGCGTCCGTCGTGCACCGTGGCCGCCGTCTCCAGCCGGAGATCGCCCGCCTCCACGTCCCGGGCCATCCGTCCGATCGGCATGAAGGCATACACGCCCAGTTCGGTGCTCTCGGTTCGCTCCCCGCGGAACTGCGCGAATTGGACGAGGATCGTGTCCATGTCCGCGATGGCGGGGACGTTGTCGAATCGAACCGGAAAGAGGTCCCGGGTCTCGTTATAGAAGGTCCGGAAGTCGCCCGAGAACGTGGTCCGCCCGAATCCGGGGGTCATCGAGAACACGAACCGGAGCTGCGACGCGTTGTAGACCCAGATGATCGTGTTGCGCTCGCCCTCCAGGCTGCTCAGGGCGTCCCACTGGCTCTGTGCGCTCCGACCGAAGGAGGCCCACACGTCCGGCGGGCCCCACCGCAGGTACACCGCACCGCGGTCGGAATCGTAGCCCGGGGCGCGGCGGAGGGGGTCGCTCCAGCGGTGGATGACGTAGGTTAGCCGCGCGAAGAACTCGACCCGGGCCTCGTTCACGTCGGCCAGGAAGAGCGGCTGGCTCACCGCCCAGTAGAGTTGGGCCAGGATCTCCTGCTGGCGGGAGGTCATCGCACCATAGCGCGCCTGATCCATGCTCTTGAGGATGAACCCGAGGTTCCGGTACGGGGCCGCCGCCGCGGCTTCCAGGCGGGCGAGCGCGGAGTCGAACGCCCCTTGCGCTTCGGCCCACCGATCCTCGCGGGCCAGCGTCATCCCCAGCACCGCCCAGGCGCGCCCGCTGTCGGGCGCGGCGCGCACGAGGGTGCGCCCCAGCTCCACCGCTTCCACGCGCCGACCGTCCTCGAGGAGCAGGACCGCCAGGAGGCCGGCGGCGTTGACGTGGCGGGGATCGGCCGAGAGCGCGGCCCGCAGGTGCTCCTCGGACGCCCGCCGGTCGTTCCCACCGGGGTCGCCGGCCACGGGCCGCACCTGTGAGCCGAAGAACGTCTCCACGTCCCTCCACTCGTTCACCATCAGGTAGGGATCCACCGACTGCGCGTCGCCGAAGAACGCGTAGCGGTGCGCGAGCTGTTCGTAGCGCTCCCAGTCCACCACCGCGGCACGGAACTCGATCTCCGCCAGGTGCCCCGACCCGTGCTCGCGGGCGAGCGCCAGCGCGCGGTCTACCAGCTCGCCCACCCGCGACCGCTCGAAGATCAGGGTCTTGGTCCGCGCGACGTCGGCGAGCCCCAGCAGGTAGCGGGCACTGTCCGGCGCCAACTCGGTGGCGCGGGTGAAGTGGCGCTCGGCCCGGTCGCGGTCCGCGTCGCTTTGCGCGCCCGCAAGGTAGCGCGCCAGGAGCAGCTGGCCGGCCCGATGGCGCGCCTCGGCGCTTTCGGGCGGGCCCACCGCCAGGATCTCACAGTCGGCGATGGCCCCGGTCGTGTCGCCTCGAGCGAGCAGCGTGGCGCCGCAGGCCGTCTGGGCGGCGGTGAAGGACGGGATGCCAAGCAGGCCCGCGAGGATGGCCGCGTGTCCGAGGATGCTGTGCATGGGAGGCAAAAGGAGCGCCCTCACCGAAAGGTCGTGTAATCTGCGCGGCGGGCTGGCGGGTCGCGGCTCACGACGATCACCCGTTCGCGGGTCGCGACGGCTCCCGTGGCCCGGTCCCGGACGGTGACGCCCACGGTGTACCAGCCCTCGGGGGCATCCCGCAACGCGACGGTCACGAATTCGGCGACCGCGCCGTCCGGACCGACCGTGGCCTGCCGCTCGTAATCGAGCGAGACCCGATCGTCGCCCTGGGCGGAGAGCCCCATGGCATCGCCCAGCCCCCCGACGATCTGGGCAGCGAATGAGCGGCGTTCGATGGCGTCGATGGTGATCCGGAGCTGCACGTCGAAATGGGCCACACCGCTCGTATCCGTGGCCGGGTCGTAGATCTCCCAGAGGAGGGCCAGCGAATCCCCCGGCAGGAACCGGCCGCCGTTCGGCTCGACGAAGAAATCGCGCCATCGCCGGGCCAGGGAATCGCGCGGCTGGAGCCGCGCGGCGGCCAGCACGTCGGAGAGGGCGAGCGGGCCGGCCGGGTACCCGCGGATCGTCAGGGGTTCCATGCCGCGCGCCCCGCGATCCAGGGTCGGCAGATGGGCCTCGGCGCGCAACAGATACGCTCCGGGCACGAGGCCGAGCCGCCAGCTGCGATGCACGACACCGTCCGGTCCCGCCTCCGGGACCAACTCGGACCGGCGGTCGCGCTGCAGCTCGCGGCCCAGACTGTCCGTGACGACCGCGCCGCTCGTGAACTCCAGCCCCGCGATTGGGGAGGTCCCCTCGACGATCCGCGTCAACGGGACCGCGCCGAAGATCACGACCGCCGTCGTATCCCCGGTCCCGCGGAACTGCGCCACCTGCACGAGCACCGTGTCGAGCGTGCGGAGCAGCGGCACGTTGTCGAACCGCGCGGGGTTCTCTTCCTGGGCCACGCGCAACCCCTCGCGCGACGCCGCCGCGAACCGTGCCCTGGTGTACCCGGGGGCCAGGGAGAACTGGAACCGGTAGCGGGACGGCTGGTAGACCCAGACGATCCGCTGCCGATCGAAGACCATCCACACGTTCGGTGGCCCGTACGCCACGTAGACGGAACCGATGTCGGTGTCATGACCGCGGAACCGGAGCCACGGATCGGACCAGCGGTGCTCCACGTACGTGAGGCGCGCGTAGAACTCCGCCTGGAGCTCGTTCCGGTCCGTGAGCGCGAGCGGGCGCGCCACCTGCCAGAACAGCGAGTCGAGTCGGGACCGCGACGTGTCGGGCGCCGCATCCCAGCGCAGGCGGTCCGCACGCCGCATGATCCGGCCAAGGTCGCGGTATGGGGCCAGCTCGTGCGGCGCCATCCGCTGGAAGGCGCCGTCGAACGCCGCGGTCGCGTCGGTCCACCGGCCGGCGCGGGCGCAGGCAAGCCCGAGCAGCGCCCAGGCCCGCCCGCTGTCGGGAACGGCGCGCACGAGCCGGCGGGCCAGCGGGATCGTCTCCTCCCAGCGATACGTCTCCCCCATCAGCACGACGAGCAGGCCGGTGGCGCGCACGTCACCCGGGCTGGCGCGCAGTACCTGCCACAGGGCCCCTTCGGCGTTCATGAGCTGCTGCCCGGAAACCGGGACCTCCCGCACGCCGCGCTCGAAGAACGCCTCCCAGTACTTCCATTCCGCGAACACGGGCGGAATGCTGAGCGGGGCTCCGGCGTCAAACGGCGCGTAGCGCCGGCCGAAGTGCTCGTGCCGCTCCCATTCCAGGCGCGCCGCCCGGTATCCCACTTCCACCGTGAGCGAGTCGCTGGGGGCGATCGTCAGCGCCTGCGCCGCGTGCTCGACGAGGCCCGCTACCTGCACCCGCAGGGTGACCAGGTCGTCGGCGCGGAACAAGTCGGCCAGCGAGAGCCAGTACTTGGCGCTGTCCGGCTCGAACCGGGTGGCGTACTTGAGATGCTCCTCGGCCTTGCGCCGGGCGCGGCTGACCTTGGCCCCGGGCACGTGCTGTGAAAGGTGCAGCAGGCCCGCGACCCACTGCGCCTCGGCGTCCCGTCGGTTTCGCTTGAGCAGCGCCTCCACCGCGGTGATCGCCGCGAGCGTGTCGCCGGCGGCCGCGAGCCGGCGAACCTCGTCCAGCGTTTGGGCGCCCAGCCCCGACGGAAGGCCGGTGGCGAGGAGACCGAGCAGGAGCGGACGGCGCATCACGCTTGCCATACCCCCCGGCGCGGAGACAGTTCGGCCGACGGCGCCGGAGCCGTTAGCTGAACAATCCCGGTTGCGAGCCGGAGGGCGCCGAAAACCCGAAGTGCCGGTAGGCCGCCGGCGTCGCCTGGCGGCCGCGCGGCGTGCGGTGCAGAAACCCCTGCTGGATCAGGAACGGCTCGTACACGTCCTCGATCGTTCCGGGGTCCTCGCCCACCGCCACGGCGATCGTGTTGAGGCCCACCGGCCCGCCGCCGAACTTCTCGATGATCATCGTGAGGATCCGGGCGTCCATGTCGTCGAGCCCGTACTCGTCCACGTTCAGGCGCCGGAGCGCGGTTTCCGCCACCGCGCGGGTGATCGTCCCGTCCCCCTTCACCTGCGCGTAGTCGCGGACGCGGCGCAGCAGCCGGTTGGCCACGCGCGGCGTGCCGCGGCTCCGCCGGGCCAGCTCCTCCGCGCCGTCCGGATCGGTGGGCACGCCCAGGATCCCGGCGGAGCGGCGCACGATCAGCGCGAGGTCTTCCGGCGGGTAGTAGCCGAGGCGCTCGACCATGCCGAACCGCGCCCGCATGGGCGGTGTGAGCATCCCGTAGCGTGTCGAGGCGCCGATCAGCGTGAACGGTTCGATTTCCATGGGAATCGTCTGGGCGTTCGGCCCGTCGGCAATCCGCACGTCCACCCGGAAGTCCTCCATGGCGGGGTAGAGAAACTCCTCGAGCTGCGGCCGCAGGCGGTGGATCTCGTCCACGAACAGGATGTCGCCGCGCTGGAGCGTGGTGAGCATGCCCACCAGGTCACCCGACCGCTCGAGCACGGGCCCGCTCGTGGTGCGGATGTTGACCCCCATCTCCCGGGCCATCAGCATGGCCAGCGTCGTCTTGCCGAGTCCCGGGGGCCCGAAGAAGAGCGTGTGGTCCAGCGGTTCGCCCCGCTGCCGTGCCGCGTCAATGGCGATCTGGAGGTTCTCCTTCACCTGCGCCTGGCCCACGAACTCGTCCAGCCGCGACGGCCGCAGCGAGGCGTCGGCCGCGGTCTCGTCGGGCAGCGGATCGGGCGTGGTGATCTCGCGGGACGTCACGTCTTGACCACGGCCTCCCAGAATGCCGGGCGCGCGCCCGGTGTCACGACGTGCGGGGTCCGGCACGTCACGCACTTGTCGGGTGCCGAGGTCGTGCCCTTGGGCACGAGCTTCCGGTTGGTGACCCCGCACTTCACGCACTTCCATTCAGCCGTCGTCATGCACGCCTCGCGAGCGTTTGAAGGGCCTGGCGGATCAGCTCGGCGGCGGCGGCCGCCCCGCGCTCCGCCAGCGCGGCGCGGACGGCCCGGTCGGCATCCGCCGCGCCGTAGCCGAGATTGACGAGGGCCTGCACGGCCTGATCGGCGGCCGGGGCCCGGGCCGGTGTTTCGCCGGGCGGCGTGAGGTCGCCCAGGCGGTCCTTGAGCTCCAGCACGATGCGCTCCGCCGTCTTCTTGCCCACCCCGGGCACCGTGCAGAGCGCGGCCAGGTCGCCCCCCTTGAGCGCGCTCACCACCCGCGGCCCGCCCAGCGACGAGAGCAACGCCAGCGCCAGCCGGGGGCCCACGCCCGAGGCGCCGAGCAGCCGCTGGAACACCCCGCGCTCGTAGTCCCGGTCGAACCCGTACAGTGCCCAGCCGTCCTCGCGCACCACCAGCACGGTGCGAAGATCCACGGCGGCGCCTTCGGCCGGCAGCCGCTCGAGCACGCCCAGCGGCACCGCCAGCTCGTAGCTCACGCCGGACGCCGTCTCCACCACCACCTTGTCGCCCAGCCGGGCGGTGAGCGTGCCGCGGACCCCGGTGATCATCGCCGCGGCGCGGTGAGAATGTACGCCAGCGCGATGGCCACGCCGTCGGCCGCGTCCGCCGGGCGGGGGGCCTGCCGCAACCGGAGCAGCTGCTGCACCATGAATCCCACCTGGGCCTTGGTTGCGCGGCCACGCCCGACGACCGCCTTCTTCACGACGGCAGGCGCGAACTCGGCCACCGTCACGCCGGCCTGGGCCGCCGCAAGGAGGATAACGCCGCGCGCGTGGCTGAGCACGATGCTCGTCCGGACGTTCTTGGCGTAGAAGATGCTCTCGACGGCCACGACGTCGGGGTGATGGTGCTGGAGCAGGTCCCGCATCCCGTCGTGCAGGCTCGCGAGGCGCTCCGCCAGGGGGGTGCCGGCCTCCGTCCGCAGCACCCCGCATTCCACCAGCCGGCCCGGCCGTCCGGGCTCCGCCTCGACCACACCATATCCCGTCGTCGCCGTGCCGGGGTCCACCCCCAGCACGAGGCGGCTCACTCGCCGATCGCCGCGAGCGTCTCGGCGTCAATATCGAAGTTGCTGAACACCTTCGAGACGTCGTCGTGCTCCTCGATCGCCTCCATCAGGCGCAGGAGCCTCTCGGCGTCCGCTCCCTCGACCCGGATCGTGTTGGCCGGGACCATGGTGACCTCCGGGTCCTGCGGCTCGAGCCCACGGGCCCGCAGCCCGTCCGCCACCTGGTGCAACGCGGTGGGGGCGGTCGTGATCACGTACAGGTCGCCGTCCCGGGCCACGTCGTCGGCGCCCGCCTCGAGCGCCGCCTCGAGCGCGGCGTCCTCGTCGTATCGCGCCGCGTCGAGCGTCATCTGTCCCCGCTTTTCGAACATCCACGCCACGGAATTGGGCGCGCCCAGGTTCCCGCCGTAGCGCGAAAAGACGTGCCGGATCTCCGCCACCGTGCGGTTCGCGTTGTCGGTTGTCACCTGGATGATGATGGCGGCCCCGCCCGGCCCGAAGCCCTCGTACGTGGCGTCCTCGTAGTGCACGCCCTCCAGCTCGCCCGTCCCCTTGTTGATGGCGCGGTCAATGTTGTCGTTGGGCATGTTCCCCGCCTTGGCGGCATCAATGGCCGTACGCAGGCGGGCGTTGCCGGCGGGGTCGCCGCCGCCCTGCCGGGCGGCGATGGTGATCTCCTTGATCAGCTTCGTGAACGCGGCACCGCGCTTGGCGTCCGCGGCCGCCTTCTTGTGTTTGATCTGCTTCCACTTGCTATGACCCGCCATGCCGCTAACCCCGTGTCCAACCGAAAGATGGATCTGAGCCCAAAGCGAAAATATAGAGGCCCCCGCCGGCTCGGGCGAGATGGAGCTTCCATGGATCCGCGGAGTCGGGTACGTTCGCTCCCATGCGACGCTTGCTCTGCCTGTGCGCCTGTCTGATCCCGCTCGCGGCCTGCGGCGAGCGCACCCCCGCCGCCGACGCGCCCCCCGACGAGCCCGTCGCCTCGGCCGACGTCTTTGCCGGACTCCCGGTCCTGCCGGGCTCCCGCTTTGCCGGCGGGTCCGCGAACGCGGCCGAGGCCATCGCCGACGTGCCCGTGTCGGCCGACTCGGTCGCGCGGTTCTACCGGCGCGTTCTGGACGAGCGCTCGTGGGACATTCGCGGTGACGCGACGGCCCCCGATGGCCAGGTGACGCTCCACGCGCGCTCCCCGGAAGGCCGGCCGATCTGGATCTTGATCCGTCCGGTGCCGGGCGGCCGCGCGCAGGTCTCGCTCATCGCGACGGCCGTAGACACCACCGCGTCCGGACGCTGACGTCGGCGGGTCCGCCATGCACACCACGTCCGGGCGGGTGCTCGTCGCCTATGTCGTGCTCTGCGTGGTCTGGGGCTCGACGTACCTCGCGATCCGGATTGGCGTGGCGGACCTCCCGCCGGCGCTGTTCGGGGGGATCCGCTTCCTCATTGCCGGCGGTCTCCTGCTCAGCGTCGCGCGGCTGCTCGGGCGCCGTCTCCCCACACGCCGCCGCGACTGGATCACCAACGCGGTCGTGGGCTTCCTGCTCCTGTGCTGTGGCAACGGCCTCGTGGTGTGGGCGGAGCAGTTCACGCCGTCGGGGGTCGCCGCGATCATCGTCGTGACGGTCACCCTCTGGCTTGCCCTGTTCGATGCGCTGGTGCCCGGCAGCCGCGCGCGACCCACGTGGCGGCAGGTGGCGGGCCTGCTGGCCGGCTTCGGCGGGACGCTGCTGCTCGTGGACGCGGACCTCGGAGCGCTGCGCGACGCGGACTGGCGTGGCCCGCTGGCCCTCACGACCGCCTCGGCGGCGTGGGCGGCGGGATCGGTGTTTTCGAGTAGGCGGCCGTCCGAGGCGCCGGCGGAGATCAACTCCGCCCTCCAGATGCTGACCGGGGGGATCGCGCTCACCGTGCTGGGAACGGCGCTCGGCGAGACGGGACGGCTGCGCTGGTCGCCGAGCGGCGTGGGCGCTCTGGCCTACCTGATCGTGTTCGGGTCGCTCGTGGGGTACAGCGCCTACGTCTACGTGCTCCGCCACATGGCGCCCACGGTCGTCGGCACCTACTCGTACGTGAACACGGTCGTCGCCGTCCTGCTGGGGTGGGCCATCCTCGGCGAGACCATCACCGGGCGGACGCTCGCGGCCATGGCCGTCGTCCTCGGATCGGTCGCCTGGGTGCGTCACGCCGGGTCCAGCATGTCCTCGAACCGGAGCCACTGACGGTAGAAGTAGAGATCCACGAAACCGGTGGGCCCGTTGCGGTTCTTGCCCACGATCAGCTCCGTGGCGCCTTCGACCCCGCCGCCTGGGTTGTACATCTCCTCGCGATACAGGCTGAGCACCACGTCGGCGTGCTGCTTCACGGCGCCGAGCGTGCCGAAGTCGTCGAGCGTGGGCCGCGCGTCGCTCCGGTCCGGGCGGAGCCCCGGTAGCTGGGCCACCGCGAGGCAGGCCAGCCGCCGCTCGAGCGCCACGGCCTTGAGCGCCCGCACTGACTCCGCGGCATCCTCGTCACGGGTCGGCCGCGGCGCGGGGGCCGGGAGCAGCTGGAGGTAGTCCACCACGACCAGCGCCGGAGCCCGCGGCCACGCCGGCTCGAGCGCCTCGTCGAACTGCCGGCCCACGAGTGGCAGGTAGGTGATGGGCAGGTCCCGGAGCCGCAGGGCGGCGGCGCCGATCGCCGCGCGCCGCTCCTCGCTCAGCGTGGCCGCCCGCAAATCGTCAATGCGGACCTTGCCCTCGAGCGCGAGCGCCCGCTCCAGGAGACGGTCCTCGTCCATCTCGCCCGAGCAGAACACCACGGGGAACCCCGCCCCGGCCACCCGGAGCGCCAGTGAGAGAGCAAACGCCGACTTGCCCGCCCCCACGTCGCCGCCCAGCACGATGAGATCGCGGCGGCGGAGCCCCCCGCCGAGCACGCGGTCCACGGAGGCGAAGCCCGTGGGGACCGTGTCGGGCGAGACCGTTCCCGGCGACTGGGCGTCCACCTGCTGGATCAGGTTCTGAAGGGATGGCCGCTCGAGTCGGTGCGGAGGGGTCATGTGGGCTCCGGGTCGAGCGCCTCGCGGCGCGCGCGGACCGCGGCGGCCGCCAGCGCGTCCGCCGCCGCGGCGCCCACCGCTTCCCGCGTGGGCGCCACCAGCTGGTGAAGGGCCAGGGCGGCGGCCCTGGGGGTGCCTTCCGCAACCTGGCGGAGCGCGGCCGGCAACGCCCGGCGGATGGCGCCCGGAACCGAAACGCTCGACAGGCGACGCTGCAACAGCTCCACGCGGCGCCGATGCGACCGGGCCGGCACGGCATCCGGCGGCACGACGGCCTCCGCGGTCCGCGCCACCAGCCACAGCGCGAACAGCGCGTTCCGTTTGGGACCGCGCGCCTCGCCGGCCAGCGCCGTGAGGAGCCGCGTCTCGGTTTCCGTCATGCCAGCAGGGCCTCCACCGCCCGTTCCACCTCGTCCGGGGTGAGGTCAATCATGCACCGATGATGGCGCATGGGGCAGTGGGCACCGCCATACGTGCTGCACGGTCGGCACGGCAGGTCTCGCCCCAGCACCACGGCGCGCGCCCGGTAGGGCGCGTACCCGAGCGTGGGGTCGGTGGGCCCGAAGAGGGCTACCACGGGTGCCGCCACCGCGGTGGCGAGATGCATGAGTCCCGTGTCGCCGGCAACCACGGCAGCGGCTCCGCGGAGCAGCGCGGCCGTGGGACCGAGGCCAATGCCGCAGGCCGTGACGGCCGCGCGAAGGGTCACCCGGCCCGCATCGTCCGCCGCCCCCGCGACGACGGTCCCGAGCCCACGGGCCTCGAGCAGCGTGGTGAGGCGATCCCAGTGGCTCGTGGGCCACCGCTTGGTAGCGTGCGCCGCTCCCGGCGCGAGCACCACGTACGGGGCGTGCGGCATGACCGCCGCGGCGCGCGCCACGTCGGCGGGACTCGACGCCACGTGGGCGGGCCCCCCGTCCGGCACGACCCCCAGGTCGCGCGCCGCCGCGAAGTACTGCTCCGCCACGGGCGTGACCGGCCGGACCGCCGCACCGGTCCACACGCGGACCGCCCGCCGGAGGCGCGGCGGGCGGTACCCCCGCCACCGGCCTCCCACCAGGATGCGGAGCGCCCGCGACCGGAGCGACCCGTGCAAATCCAGCTTGTGCGCCCACGCGCCGCGGTGGAGGCGCGCGGCCAGCGCCCGCACCGACTCGCCGGGGGCGAGCGCTTCCACGTGCGCCACGTGCGGGTGGCCGGCCAGGAGCGGGGCCCACGCCTCCTTGGTCACGAAGGTGACGACCGCCGCGGGATGGGCGCGGGCGATGGCCCGGAGCAGCGGCGTTGCCAGCACGACGTCGCCCAACGCGCCGAAGCGCACGATGAGAACGGGGAGCGGGGCCGTCACGGGGCGCGAATGTAGGACGCGTGCCGAGGCCGGGCCAGCCTGCCGTGGCCGCGGGGCGGTCGGTACCTTACGCGCATGGCACGCCCGCGGACGGTCCTCTGGGTGGACGACGAGATCGAATCCCTCGAAGCGCACGCGCTGTTCCTGCGCGAGAACGGGTTCGAGGTGGAGCTGACGGCCAACGGCGACGACGCCCTGGCCCTGCTGCGTCGCCAGGGGTACGGGGTGATCCTGCTCGACGAGCAGATGCCGGGGCGTCGCGGCCTCGAGCTGGTGGGCGAAATCCGCGCCGTGGACGCGGCGGTGCCGATCGTCATGGTCACCAAGAGCGAGGCCGCCGACACCATGCACGAGGCCATCGGGATCGCGCTCGACGACTACCTCGTCAAGCCGGTGAATCCCCGGCAGGTGCTGACCGTCGTGACCCGGCTGGCCGAGGGCGACCGGATCCGGGAGCAGCGCCTGGCCCGCGACTTCGTGACGCGCTTCCGGGAGCTGGAGGAACGCCGCAGCCAGACGATGGGCTGGCGCGAGTGGGTGGACATCGTGGCCGAGCTGGCGCAGTGGGAGGTCCGGCTCGCGGGCGGGCAGCAGTCCGGGCTGCGCGAGGCCCTCCACACCCTCCAGGTCAGCCTGCGCCAGGGGTTCGCCCGGTTCGTCCAGGAGTCGTACCCCCGCTGGCTGCGCCAGACGGACGACGACCGGCCACCGCTCTCGGTGGACGTCGTGAGCGAGTTCCTGTCGCCCGTGGTCCGGCGGCGCGGCCCGGTGTTGTTCGTCGTGGTGGACTGCCTGCGGCTGGACCAGTGGGAGATCCTGAAAGGGCTCGTGACCGACCGGTTCGACGTCGAGGTGTCCTACTACTACAGCATCCTCCCGACGGCCACGCCCTACGCGCGGAACGCCATCTTCAGCGGACTGTTCCCCGCGGAAATCGCGAAACGCCATCCGGACTGGTGGGGCGAGCGCGACGACGAGAGCCTGAACCAGCACGAGGCCGAGCTGCTCACCGAGCAACTGCGCGAGCTGCACGGCGAGACGATCCCCGTGCGATACGCCAAGGTCACCACGTCCCAGGATGGCGAGGAGATGCTGCGGCAGCTGCCGGGGTGGCTGGCGCAGCCCGGGGTGAGCGCGCTCGTCTTCAACTTCGTGGACCTGCTCACGCACGGCCGCTCCGACAACACGATCCTCTACGAGGTGGCGCGGGACGCGGCTGCGTTGCGCAACCTGACGCAGACGTGGTTTCTCGATTCCGCGCTGGCCCGGGCGATCCGCGAGGCGGCGCGACGCGGCGTGCCGGTGCTCCTCACGACCGATCACGGCTCGATCCACTGCCACACCCCGGCGACCGTCTTCGCCAAGCGCGACGCCACCCAGCACCTGCGGTACAAGTTCGGTGACGATCTCCGGGCGGAGGAGGCCGACGCGGCCATCACCGTGAACGACCTGCCGGCCTGGGGGCTCCCGAAAGGGCGGCTCGCCACCCGGTTGCTGCTCGCCACGGGCGACCGCTTCTTCGTGTATCCCACCAAGTTGCGCGAGTATCAGGCCCGCTATCGCGGCGCGTTCCTCCACGGTGGGGTGACGCCGGAAGAGGTGATCGTCCCGGTGGCGCTCCTCACCCCCCGCAGCGCCGGCTGACATGGGGCGGGCGGGTCGCCTGCTCGCGTGGTTCCGTCCATACCGCGGGCGGTTTGCGCTCGCGCTCGCGCTCGGCTTGCTGGCGGCACTGGCCGAGGGCTTCACCTACGCGCTCCTGATCCCGTTCCTCCGCCTCCTCTTCGGCGCGGGGGGAGCTTTCCCCGAGAGCGCCACCGCGCTCGAAGACATCCTCCGGGCGGTGCTCGGCGGGTTGCTGCGCGGCGGAGATGGCGCGGCGGCCCTGAGCCTCGTGCTGGCCTGCATCGCGGGCGCCGTCCTCGTCAAGAACGCCCTCCTCTACGCAGCGGGGTACCTCGGACTGGTGGCCCAGGAAGGCGTCGTGCGGGACCTGCGGGTGGCCGTCTACGCGCGGGTGCAGCAGCGCGCGTTGCCGTTCTTTCGTGAGACGCGGGCCGGCGAACTTGGCGCCCGCGTCGTGAGCGACGCCGACCAGACGCGCGGTGCCCTCCACGGGTTCGGTCAGGTGCTCCGGAGCGGGGCCGCGGTGGCGGTCTATCTGGCCATGCTGATCGCGCTCTCGTGGTGGCTGGCGCTCGTGGCGGGCGCCGTGGTGCTCGCCGTCACGCTCGGGCTGCGACCGCTGCACCGGGTGGTGCGGGACCGCTGGGTCCGTGTGGCCGAGCGCCGCGGCTGGCTGGGCGCGGTGACCGTGGAGACCGCGACGTCCGCCCGCGCGGTGAAGGCCGCGGCGGCCGAGCCGCAGGAAGCGGCGCGGTTCGCGGCGGCCGCGGCGGATGTCCGCGACGGCGTGCTGCGGGCCGAACGCGCGGCCCTGCTCGCGAGTCCGCTGGCCGAGACCGTGGCGGCGGCAGCCATGCTCGGCATGCTCGCGCTCGCGGCCGGCAACGGCGGGCTCCGGCCGGAAGTGTTCGTCACCTTCGTGGCGGTCGCGCTTCGGATGCTGTCGCCCATGAAAGCCGTGGCCCAGTTCCCGGCCCAGCTCGCGGAGGCGCTCGCCGCCGGCGACCGCCTGTTCGAGCTGATCGAGGCACCCGTGGAGGAAGCGGACCCGCCCGGCGCACGCCCGTTCCCGGGGCTCCGTGACGCCCTGGCGTTCCAGGACGTCTGGGTGGCCTACGAGCCCGGTGACTGGGTGCTGCGCGGCGTCAGCCTCCGCATCGGTCGGGGCGAGATGGTGGCCGTGGTGGGACCCTCCGGGGCGGGGAAATCCACGCTCGCCGACCTCCTGCCGCGGTTCGTCGAGCCGACGCGCGGCGCCGTGCTGGCGGACGGCGTGCCCGTGACCGCGTTCAGCCGCCGCTCGCTCCGGGCGGCGCTCGGCATCGTGAGCCAGGAAACCGTGCTCCTGCACGAGACCGTCCGGGCCAACATCGCGTATGGCGACCGCGCGGGCGCCGCGCCGGCGGACGTCGAGGCGGCGGCCCGCGCCGCCGGCGCCCACGCGTTCATTCAGCGGCTCCCGGCGGGCTACGACACGGTGATCGGCGAACGCGGCACCCGGCTCTCTGGCGGGGAGCGTCAGCGCCTGGCCATCGCGCGCGCGCTGTTGCGCGATCCGCCCATCCTCATCCTGGACGAGGCGACGGCGCACCTCGACGCGGAGGCCGAACAGGCCCTTCAGGAGGCGATCGCCCGGCTCACCGCCGGGCGCACCGTCCTCGTGATCGCGCATCGGCTGGTTACCGCGTCCCGCGCGGACCGCGTCGTGGTGCTCGATCGGGGAGCGGTCGTCGAGGAGGGCACGCCCGCCGAGCTGCTCGCCGCCGGCGGTCGGTACCGCCGGCTCGTCGAGTTGCAGGAGGTGGCGGCGGCCGGCGACGGCGCCGCCGGGGAGTCAGGCGGGCTGGGCCGGGATTGGGACGCCGATCCCTGGCTCGAGGTCCAGGGCCGCGATCGCTGACGTGGGACACTGCGTCACGCAGTAGCCGTCCACCGGCGACCAGACCGGCGTCGGATCCGTCACGACGGCCTTGCCGTCGTCATCCATCCGGAACTGGCCCGGCGGCCCCGCCAGCACGCACGCTCCGCACCCGATGCACCGCTCGCGCAGGATCTCGACCCGCACCCGCCGCCTGGGATAGACCCCGGTGGCGTCGGGAGCGGGCAGGGCGTGCGGTGCGTCGAGCACCGCGTGCGTGGCCTGATGGCCGGCGTCCACCAGCTCGGCATTGTGCCGGAACGAGAGCAGGTCCACGTGCCAGACGGCTGGGCGGATCAGGAGCAGGGGCGGCTTGGTCCAGGCGCGGAGCGCGATGTCGTCCATCCGCTGCACGCCCAGCTCGATCCCGCGCGCGAACACCGCCGCGAAGCCCAGGCGGTGCACCGCGCGGCCGGGCCGCGCCCGGGCGCTCACGTCCACCGCGATCACGAGGTCCCGGTCGGGCCGCGAGGCCGGATGCACGGGCAGGTTGGCGGCCGCCGCGCCGTCCACGAAGTAGCGGTCGCCAATGCGGTGCGGCGGCAGAAAGCCCGGCATGGCGCAGGACGCGATCACGGCGTCTGCCACGGGGACGTCCCTGAGCCCGGGGCTGCCCCAGAACACCTGCGCGCCCGTGTTGATGTCCACGGTGTTCACGAGCAGGTCATGTTCCAGGTCGTCGAACGTGATCGCGCCGAGCAGGCCGCGGACGAAGTCCGCCAGCGGTTCCGGACGGTAGATGGCGGGCGACCGGAGACGGCGCAGCGCCATCTCGCCGTGGGCGATGCGGAAGAGGTCGTCCCGCTCGACCTGGATCGCGAGCTGGCGCAACTCGTCGGACGACACCCCCGCGCACCACGCGGCGCCGATCATGGCCCCCACGCTCGATCCGACGACCTCCACAGGCGGGAGGTGATGCTCCTCGAGTGCGGCCAGCACGCCGACGTGCGCGAGCCCGCGGATGCCCCCGCCCCCCAGAATCAGCGAACACCGCCGCGAGCCCATCCGTTGCCCCTGTGCGAGTGCCCGGAAGCTACGTGCCCGGAAGCTACGAGACGACGGCCACGCCGCCAGCGTGCTAGCTTTGCGCGCATGCCGTCCGCCGAAATGACGCGGATCCGGGACCTCGAGTTTCCGTGGTGCCGCGAACGCATTTACCTGAACAACGCGTCCATCGGCCCGATCCCCGTCCGTACGCAGCGCGCCATGGACGCCATTCAGGCCAAACGCCGGGACCCGGCGTTGTTCACCGACGAGGAGCTGCCGGCTATCCTCGCCCGGGGTCGCGAAGCCGCGGCCCGGCTGCTCAACGCGTCGCCCGCCGAGATCGCGCTCGCGCCCAATACGAGCTACGGGCTCAACATGGCGGCCCAGGTCCTGCCGTTCCGGGCCGGCGACCTCGTGCTCGTGCCGGATGGAGAGTTCCCCGCCAACGTCTATCCGTGGCTGCTCCAGGCCCGGCGCGGCGTCCGGACCGAGCTGGTGCCGCGCACGGCCGAAGGCTGGCCGGACGAGGCGCGCCTGCTGGAGCGCGTGGCGGATCCGCGGGTCCGGGCGGTGGCCGTCTCCTTCGTGCAGTTCGCGACCGGCTATCGGATGGATCTGGATCGCCTGGGCGCGGCCTGCCGGGCGCACGAGACGTTCCTCGTCGTGGACGCCATCCAGGGCCTGGGGCAGTGTCCCCTGGATCTGCGCCGGACGCCGGTGGACCTCCTCTCCTGCGGCGCGCAGAAGTGGCTGCTGGGTCCGTGGGGCGCCGGCTTCCTGTACGTCCGCGCGGACCTGGTGAGGGGGCTGGAGCCGGCGTTCGCGGGCTGGATGGCCTTCCGGGGCACGGACGACTTCACCCGTCTCTGCGACTACGACGCCACGTTCCACGACGACGCGCGCCGCTTCGAGCTGGTCACGCTGCCGTTCCAGGATGTGGCCGGCATGACGGCGAGCCTCGATCTCCTCGACGAGGTGGGCGTGCCCGCCATCGCGGAGCACCTCCGGGCCCTGCGCGTCCCCCTGGAGGACGCCACGGCGCGCGGCCGTTTCACCGTGGTGTCGCCCGCAGACGACCCGCACGACTGCGGGATCTGGTGTGTCCGGACCGCCGACGTGCGCGCGGCATACCGGCGGCTTCGCGCCGCCGGCGTGGTCGCCTCCATACGCGAGGGCAGCATCCGCCTGTCGCCCCACCTGTACAATTCGATGGATGACGTCGCCCGCGTCGTCGAGCTGCTCGAAGGATCATGACGCTCGAGTGCGTGTTCTGCCGGATCGTGACGGGCCAGGAGCCCGCCAGCCGCGTCTACGAAGATGACCTGGCGGTCGCGTTCCTGGACCTCTATCCCGTGCACGCGGGGCATACGCTCGTCGTGCCGCGACGGCACCTGTCGGACCTGCGGGAATGCGATGGGGCGCTGGCCGCGCACCTGTTTGCGGTGAGCGCGCGGCTGGCGCCCGGGGTGACCCGGGCCATGGGGGCCGACGGGTTCAACATCTGGACCGCGGCGGGCCGGGCGGCGGGACAGACGGTGTTCCACCTCCACCTGCACGTCCTGCCGCGGTTCCATCGCGACGGGTTTGGCCCGCGATTGGCCATGGACGGCGCGGTGGCGGCGGCCCGCTCGGAGTTGGACCGGGTGGCGGCGCGGATCCTGGCTGCGCGTTGATCAGCCCGCGGGCGGCGTGAAGAGAAAGCGCGCCTTCTTGCCGCGCTGCACCAGGTAGAACCCCCCGGCCAGCGGCGCGCCCGCCGCCTCCGACTCCCCGACCCGGCGTCCGTTGAGCGCGATCCCGCCCTGCACGAGCTGGCGCCGCGCGTCGCCGCGCGACTTGACGAGCGTCGTCGCCGCCACCAGCTCCAGGACCGCCGTCTGCGGCGTCACGTCGGGCGGGAGTGCGGAGTTCGGGAGTTCCGCGGCGAGCAGGCGCCAGGTGTCCGCCCGTGCCCTGGCCGGCTCGAGGTCGCCGAACAGGATCCGGCTCGCCTCGGCCGCGCTCGCCGCCGCCGCCTCACCGTGCACCAGGGCCGTGAGATCGCCCGCCAGCGCGCGGTGTGGCGTACGGGCTCCCGGCTCCCGGGCGTGATCGGCGAGCAGGGCGGCGATGGCGTCGCGATCCCGGAAGGTGAACATCCGGAGGTAGCGGTCCACGTCCCGATCGTCCACGTTGATCCAGTACTGGAAGAACTGATAGGGCGACGTGAGCCGCGCGTCGAGCCAGACCGCGTTGCCCTCCGACTTGCCGAACTTCGCACCCGTGGCGGTGGTCACCATCGGGGCCACGAGGCCGTGCGCCTCGACGCCGTCCGCGCGCCGGATCAGCTCGATCCCGGCGGTGATGTTGCCCCACTGATCGCTCCCGCCCACCTGAAGCTCGCAATGGTGCCGCCGGCGCAGTTCCCGGAAG
Organism: Gemmatimonadales bacterium; assembly: GCA_036398175.1. Classification (GTDB taxonomy): domain Bacteria; phylum Gemmatimonadota; class Gemmatimonadetes; order Gemmatimonadales; family GWC2-71-9; genus JAOTWJ01. The sequence goes on along the minus strand of DASWHL010000037.1, from coordinate 22,414 downwards.
TCGTAGGCCTGGAGCAACATGTAGCTGAATTCGGTGTACGAGATCCCCGCGTCGAGGCGGCTCTTCACCGAGTCCTTCTGGAGCATGTAGCCGATCGTAAAGTGCTTGCCCACGTCCCGCAGGAACTCCACGAGCGCGAGCGGGCCCAGCCAGTCGGCGTTGTTCACTATCCTGGCGTCGGCCGGCCCGGACCCGAAGCGCAGAAACCGGCCGAGTTGCGCGCGCTGGGTGTCTACGTTGGCCGCCACCTGCGCCGCGTCCAGCAGGGGACGCTCGGTACTCTTGCCCGACGGGTCGCCGATCAATCCCGTCCCGCCTCCCAGCACCACCATCGGCGTGCCGCCCGCCCGCTGCAGGTGGGCCAGGAGCAGGACCGGGACCAGGTTCCCCACCTGCAGGCTCGGCGCCGTGGGATCGAAGCCCGCGTAGCCCGTGATCGGGCCGCGCGCGAGCCGCGCCGCCAGCCCGGGGGTCTGATCCTGGAGCAGGCCGCGCCACGCGAGTTCGTTGAGCAGGGCAGGAGTGGGCATGGAGGTGTCGGGCGTCCGCAGAACCGTAGCGCGCGGCGGCGGCGGCGTAAAGCGCCGTGTTGGCACACCCATCAGCCGCCGCTACGTTTCGCCCCATGACGATCCGGTCGGTCCTGTCCGGGTGGTGGCGCTGGCTCCGCCGGCATCCCGTCCTCCAATGGAGGCTGCTGCTCGGGAGCGTGGGGTTCCTCGGGCTCGGGCTGGGTGTGGGCTGGGGATCGTGGAGCCGGGCCTGCGCCGGCGCCAACTGCCCGTCCATCGGCGCGCTCGACGCGTATCGGCCCACCGAGGCCCTGAAAATCTACGCGGCCGACGGCCGGCTGCTCACCAGCCTGGGCACCGAACGCCGAACCGTGGTCCGCCTGGAAGAGCTGCCCCCGGCGCTCCCGGCCGCGTTCATCGCGGTCGAGGACAAGCGGTTCTTCGCGCACCACGGCATTGACTACCGCCGGTTCGTTGGGGCCGTGCGGGCGAACCTCCTGGAGCGACGGTTCGCGGAAGGGTTCTCGACCATCACCATGCAGCTCGCCCGCAACGTCTGGGACGAGAAGCTCCCCAGCACCAAGTCCCTCGTGCGCAAGGTGCGCGAGATGCGCGTGGCACTGGAACTCGAGCGCACGTATTCCAAGGAGAAGCTACTCGAGCTGTACCTGAACCAGACCTTCCTCGGCGGCAGCCTCTACGGCGTGGAGGCGGCGGCGCAGAACTACTTCGGCAAGTCGGCGGCGCAGCTGAACGTCCCGGAGGCGGCCCTGCTCGCCGGCATCAACCAGTCACCCAATCTCTACGATCCGCGGCGCCACCCGGATCGGGCGCTCCGCCGCCGCAACGTGGTCCTCAACCTGATGCGCGCCGAGGGATACCTCACGGCCGCGGATGCGGAACGCTGGAAGGCGTATCCCATCGAGATCCGCTCGCGGCAGGACTGGGGCGAGGTCGCTCCCTATTTTGTGGAATGGGTCCGGCAGCAGGTCTACGCGCGGTTCGGGGCCGCCACGTTCGAGCGGGGCTACCGGGTCTTCACGACGCTCAACCTCGACATGCAGCGCGCGGCGGAGCGCGCGCTCGAGGACCAGCTGCGGGCCATCGAGAACCAGACCTACGGCGTGTATAAACACGTCACGTACCAGGAGTACCTCGATCAGGGAAACACGCCCGGCGATCAGGCCCGGACCCCCTACCTCCAGGGGGCGCTCGTCACGCTCGACGCGGCCACCGGGCACGTCCTGGCCATGGTGGGCGGGCGGGACTTCCAGGACTCCAAGTTCAACCGCGCCACGCAGACCCGCCGGCAGGCGGGATCCACGTTCAAGCCGTTCGTGTTCGCGGCGGCCATCCGGGCGGGGATCCCGCTGAGTCACATCATTGACGACGCGCCCGTCAGCCTCACGCAACCCGGCGACACGATGCCATGGGAACCGCAGAACTACGAGGGGGATTTCCGCGGGCCCATGACGCTGCGGCGCGGCCTCCTGCTGTCACGCAACCTCGTCGCGGTCCGGCTCGGACTGGAGCTTGGCGTGCAGGCGGTGCGGGGCGAAGCCCTGCGGTTCGGCATCTCGACGAGCGTCCCGGCCTATCCCTCGATGTTCATCGGCTCCGCGTCGGTCATCCCGCTCGAGCTGGTCTCGGCCTATACCGCGTTCGCGACCCTGGGTGTGCGGGCCGCGCCCATCGGCGTCCTCCGGGTCGAGGACCGGAACGGCGACATCGTGTGGGAGCCGCAGGTGCGGCTCGACCGGGTGCTGGAGCCCGAACCGGCCTGGCTGCTTACCAACGCGCTCACGGACGTGGTCAACCGGGGAACGGCCTACAATGCCGTCCGCTCCGACCGTACGTTCGCCCTGCCCGCGGGCGGCAAGACCGGCACCACGAACGACGGCACCGACGTCTGGTTCATCGGGTTTACCCCGGAGATGGTGACCGGCGTGTGGATCGGGCTCGACCAGCCGCAGAAGATCAAGGCGCGCGCGGCGGGCGGCCTGCTCGCGGCCCCTGCGTGGGCGGCCCTCATGAAGGACGTGTACGAGCGGCGCCCCGCGCCCGCGGACTGGCGCCGACCGGACGGCCTGGTCACGCGCGAGATTGACAACACGACGGGGTATCGCTTCACCCCGTTCTGTCCGGCGCAGGCGCGGGATTTCGAATGGTTCCTGCCGGGGACCGAGCCGCAGGAGTTCTGCCCTATCCACCCGCCGTTCCGGGGCGGGGTCACCCGGCACCCGGCGGGCTGGTCTCCTACTCGCGAATGAACAGCGGGAAGACCGGGTACTGGCCGGCCGCGTCGAGCAGCGGCCGGATCCGGGTCATGGTCTCCGTCAGGATGTAGACCCCGTGCGGGGCGCCGTTGCCGGGCACCGCGCCCAGGGCGAGTGCGGTGCCATCGGTGGTCAGCGCGTAGGTGGAGGCGTCCACGAAGGCAACCTCGCGCTCCGGATCACCGGCTGGTGCCAGCAGCGTGCGGAACCGCTCGTCGAGCTGCGCGCCCTGGATGGTCGGATCCACCACCCCCACGAGCAACGTATCGGTCCCCACCTCAGCCACCCGCCGGAACGCGAGCTGCAAACCGTCCTCGCCCCACCGCGGCCACCCGAAGATCAGCCGGTTCGTGAACCGGGATACCGCGATCGGCCGCGTGGTGGCGGACGCCGGGTTGGCCAGGGGGACGACGGTCACGACGATCGAGAGGTCCGTGAGGCTGACGAGCGCGATCTGCGTGTCGTCCGGGCTGAACATGGGCGGCAGCACGGGGTCCGCGCCGGAGAGCGGCAGCGTATCCACGCGCCGGTTCGCGCGGTCGTAGACCAGCAGGCCCGGGGTCGGCGCGTAGGCCACGAAGGCCACGAGCAGCCCGCTGGCGGAAAAGGCCGCGAGCGACTGGGAGGCGGGCGCCGACCGGATGATGGTGTCGATCCGCTCGGGGTCGCTCAGCGAGGTCAGGACGATGGCCGAGCCGGCGAGCAGCACCGCCGTTCCCTCGCCCGCGTGCGTCGCGATCGGCAGCATGCCGCGCGTGGCCTGGCCGAATTCGCCGGCCAGCGTCCCGTCCGTGTCCAGCAGGAGGTTCTCCCCGGTGTCCTGGCGATGGATGAGGAGGGTCCGCACCGGGTCCGTGTCGGACGTCGGCCCCACCGGCTCGTTGTCGCAGCCGGAGGCCGCGAGCGCGCTCGCGGCGAGCAGCAGGGGGGTCCACCGCCTTCGCATCTCTGGCTAGACTAACGTGGGTTTCGATCACCCGCAACGAAAGGCGCCCCATGAAGGCTCAGCGCCACGCCGCGATTCTCACCCTCGTGCGGAGCCGCCGCATCGCGAGTCAGGAGCAACTGCGCGCGCTGCTCCTGGCGCAGGGCGTCGAGGTCACCCAGGCCACGCTGTCGCGGGACATCCGAGAACTCGGGCTCGCCAAGATCGCGGATCCGGAGGGCGGGGCCCACTACGCCGCGCCACCCGCGTCCGAAACGCCGCCGCCGCCCCTCGGTCCGCTCGTCACCGCCCTGCTGCTTGCGACCGAAGGGGTGGGGCCCCTGCTCGTCATCCGGACACCGGCCGGCAGCGCGAACGCGCTCGGCAGCGCGCTCGATCGGCACGGCTGGCCCGAGGTCGTCGGGACCATCGCGGGCGACGACACCATCCTGATCATCGCGCGCAGCGCGGCCGCCCGTCGGCGGGTGGCCGGGCGGCTCGCGGCGCTGGCCGCCGGGGGTTGACCGCGCGGACTGGTTCCGTATGTTTATGCACTCTCTCGCATAAACATACGGAGCGGACATGGACGGCCTCATCGTGCTGTCGTACTCGGGTGGGCTGGATACCTCGGCCATCGTACCCTGGCTCAAGGACACCTACGGGGCGCCCGTGCTCTGCTACACGGCCGACGTCGGCCAGGGCGGGCACGAGCTGCTGGGGCTCGAGGAGAGAGCCGTCCGCGCGGGCGCGGTCGGCTGCGTGGTGGACGACCTGCGCGAGGAGTTCGTCACGCGCGTCATCCTCCCGACGCTGAAGGCCGGCGCCGTGTACGCCCGCACATATCTGCTGGGAACGGCCATGGCCCGGCCCGTCATTGCCGCGGGCCAGGTGGCCGCAGCGCGCGCGGCCGGCGGGATGGCCCTCGCGCACGGCTGCACCGGCAAGGGGAATGACCAGGTCCGGTTCGAGCTGACGTTCCAGGCGCTCGCGCCCGACCTCCAGGTCATCGCGCCGTGGCGCGAATGGGCCTTCCGCGGCCGCGAGGATCTCATCGCGTACCTGCACGGGAAAGGCGCCCCGGTGCCGGTGACGGAGGCCAAGCCGTTCAGTCGGGACCGCAACCTCTGGCACTGCTCGCACGAGGGCGGGATCCTCGAGGACCCCGCGACCCCGCCGCCGGCGGACCTGTTCCTCCTCACGGCGGATCCGCAGCAGGCCCCCGACGAGCCCGAGGAGATCACCCTCGGCTTCGAGGCGGGCGTGCCGGTCACGGTGGACGCCGTCCCGTACGCACCGGTGGCCCTGATCGAGCATCTGAACGAGCTGGCGGGGGCCCACGGCGTCGGCCGGGCGGACGTCGTGGAGGACCGCCTCGTGGGCATGAAGTCGCGGGGCATCTACGAAACGCCGGCGGGCACGGTGCTGCGGGCCGCGCATCGGGAGCTGGAGCAGATCGTCCTGGATCGCCGCACGCTCGCGCTCAAGGACCTGCTGGCCGCGCGCTACGCCGACCTGGTCTACGAGGGTCGGTGGTGGACCCAGGAACGGGAGGCGCTCGATGCGCTCGTGGAGGTCACGCAGCGCCACGTGACCGGCACCGTCCGGATCCGCCTGTTCAAGGGCCAGGCCACGGTCGTGGGCCGGGAGAGCCCGTTCTCGCTGTATCAGCCGCAGTACGCGACCTTCGAAGCCGACGCCGTCTACAACCACACGGACGCCGGGGGTTTCATCCGGCTGTTCGGGCTGCCCGTGCGGATCGGCGCGGAGGTGCTCCGGCGGGCGGCGGCGGAAGCGCCGGTGGCCTGATGGCGGAGCCGCGGACCGGCGGGATGCCGCCGGGCGACGCGGGCCACGCCGGGCCGGGATCGGCCCATCAGATGTGGGGCGGGCGGTTTCAGGGGGCGCCCGCCGAGGCGCTCGCACGGCTCAACGCCAGCCTCCCCATTGATCAGCGCCTGTGGCCGCAGGACATCCGTGCGGCCCGGGCGTGGGCGGCGGCACTCGGGCGTGCCGGCGTTCTGTCCGACACGGACGTCGCCACCCTGCGCATGGGACTCGCGCGCGTCGCCGACCGGCTGCGCGGCGGCGCGGCGGCGGCGGCCCCGGACGAGGACGTGCACACCCTGGTCGAGCGGCTCCTCTACGAAGACGTCGGCGCGGTGGCCGGAACGCTGAACACCGGGCGCTCGCGGAACGACCAGGTGGTGACCGACCTGCGGCTCTGGCTGCGCGAGGCGCTCGCCGCGGTGGACGCCGAGGTGGCCGCGCTCGGTCGCACGCTCGCCGGCCGTGCCGCCGAGGGGATGGACCTGCTCCTCCCGGGATACACGCACGGCCAGCGCGCGCAGCCCGTCCGCTGGGCCTACGTGCTGCTCGCGCACGCGTGGCCGCTGGCCCGCGACCGCCGCCGGCTGGCCGAGGTCGCCGTCCATCTCGACGAGTGCCCGCTCGGCTCCGGTGCGGTCGCGGGCTCGGGCGTGGCGGTGGACCGGCGGACCCTCGCGACGGAGCTGGGTTTCGGGCAGCCGAGCCCGAACGCGCTGGACGTCACCGGCGACCGGGACTTCGTGGTGGAAGCCCTCGCCGCGCTGGCGCTCGTGGCTACCCATGCCTCGCGTCTCGGGGGCGAGCTGATGACGTACGCCTCCTCCGAGACGGGGTTCGTGCGGTTGGCGGATGAATACTGCACCGGCTCCAGCCTCCTGCCCCAGAAACGGAACCCGGACGTGTTCGAGCTCGCGCGGGCCAAGGCGGCCCGTGTCCTGGGCGACCTCTCGGCCATGCTGGCCACACTGCACGGTCTGCCGGCGGGCTACAGCAAGGACCTCCAGGAAGACAAGCGGCTGCTGTTCGATGCCGTGGATACCGTGCTGCTCACGCTCCCGGCCGTGCGTGGCGCCGTGGAAACCCTGCAGCCGGTCGCCGACCGGATGCGGGCAGCCCTCGATCCTGGCCTCCTGGCCACCGACGTTGCCGACGGCCTCGTGCGGGAGGGGATCCCGTTCCGGGAGGCACACGGCCTCGTCGGGCGGCTGGTGCGCGAGGCGGAACGCGACGGCCTGGCCCTCGCCGCCGTCCCGTCGGCGCGGGCCGCGGCGATCCACCCGGCGCTTCCAGGGGTGCTCGGGATCTTGGGGAGCTGGGAGGACTCGGTCGAGCGGCGGGGCACCGAGGGCGGCAGCGCGCGCGGCGCCGTCGCCCGCCAGCTGGAGAGGCTGACAGGCGCCTTTGCGGCGCCCTGGGTGGCCCCGGACCCGGGCGTCGAGTGACGCGGCGGGCGCCGGCCCCGACCCGGTGCGTGTCCTGTCCCCTCCCCCTCCCCCGCTTGCCACGCCGTTGGGGAACGCGCTAGACTGCTGAGGTTCCACGGACGACGGCCCGCGTGCAGAACGGGCGGGCGTCGAGGTTCGTCATGCAGCTGCGCTGTCTCGCTCTCAACGCGTCCTATGAGCCGCTCACGATGGTCCCGGTGCGGCGGGCGCTTCGGCTCGTGATTGACGGGAAGGCCGAGATCGTCGAGGCCGATCCCGGCCGCGTCATGCGCAGCGCCACCGTGAGCGTGCCGCGACCCGCGGTCATTCGCCTCGTGCGCTTCGTGCACGTTCCCCGCCGGTTCCGGCGCCAGGTGACCAACACGTTCCTCTTCGCCCGTGACGACTACCGCTGCCAGTTCTGCGGCCGGACGGGCGTGGACCTCCGTCACCGCGAGTGCCTGACGCGCGACCACCTCGTGCCCATCTCCCGGGGCGGGACGAACGAGTGGACCAACGTCGTGACGGCCTGCTCGACCTGCAACACCCGCAAGGGTAACCGCCTCCCCGACGAGTGCCGCATGCCCCCCCTGCGCCCGCCGGTGGAGCCCCACTTCGTGCACCTCACGTGGGCGGTGCGGCGACTGACCCCGGTGCAGTCCCGGTACATCCGCCTGTTCTACGGGGCGGATACGCTGGAGACCCTGCAGGCGCTCTAGCGCGACGACCGACGGATCGAGGGATCGCAATCCCTCGATCCCGCCATCCCGTTATCCCGTTATCCCGTTATCCCGTTATCCCGTCATGAAGTCCCACACCCACTACCTCTGGTTCAACACGAAACGCCCCCAGGAGATCATTGACGTCACCGATGCCGTGGCCGAGCAGGTCGGGGCCGCCGAGGTGCGGGAAGGAATGGTGCTGGCACAACGAGACCGGCGCGGACGACGCGGCCGCCCACCTGCGGAGCCTGACGGTCGGTCACGAGGTCATCGTTCCGATTACGAAGGGGAAGCTCGACCTCGGCCCCTGGCAACGGATCTGCTACGGCGAATGGGATGGCCAACGCCGTAAACGTCTCGTAATCAAGGTGTTAGGTGAGTAGCCCCCTGTCCCATCGCGTATCCTGCCTGTTCGGGGAACGCAACCCGCCCGCCTCATTGAGCATTACCCCAAGTGGCTGTAAGTTCAATGGTTCCCCGAATTTATCGGGGGAGGTTCTTGACGACGCACCACCTCGCTGAGCGTTTCGCGGAATCCGCCGGCCGGCACGGGACACGGGAGTGTCTGGTGGCCGGGAGGCGCCGCTTGACGTATGCGCAGGTGGACGCGGAGGCGGCCGCGCTGGCCGCCGCCCTGCGAGACCTCGGCGTCCGCGCAGGCGACCGCCTGGCGGTGGACCTGCCGAACTGCGGTGAGTGGGTAGTCACCCTCCTTGCCGCGGCTCGGCTCGACGCCGTTCTTGTCCCCGTCAACCCTGCGGTTGGTTACCACGAGCTCAAGTATCAGCTCCGCCATGCCGAGGCCGTCCTGGCCGTCGCGGCCCAGGCCGCCGGCGAATCGGAGTATCTGGAAACGCTCGAGGAGCTGCTGGGCGACCTGCCGGATCTGCGGCACGTGGTGATGGTCGGGCCGGACGAAATGTGGTATGACGACCGCATTTACCAGTTCGCCGACCTGGTGGCCCGGGGACGACGAGCCGCGCCGGTGCGCGGGGAAGCGAGCGGTGCCGACGTGCCGCTGGGCCTGTGCTACACGTCGGGAACCATGGGCAAGCCGAAAGGGGTGGTGCTGTCGCACCGTAACCTGGTTGAGACGGCGCTGCAGACGGCGGCCGTTCTTGGCCTCGGCCCGGAGGATCGCGTGCTGTGCGCGGTCCCCCTCTTCACGGTCTTCGGCGTGCACGTCCTGTTGACGACGCTGCTCACCGGCGGAACCCTCGTGCTGCAGGAACGCTTCGAGCCCGCCGGCGCCCTCGACCTGATCGCGGGGGAGCGCCTCACGGTGGTCCACGGCGTGCCCACCATGTTCCAGCTCCTGATGCGGGATGCGTCGTTCGGGAGCCGGAACCTGTCCACCGTCCGGACCGGCATCGTGGCCGGCAGCCCGGTCTCCGCCGACCTGGTGCAGCGGATCCGACGGTGGAACGACGTCCAGATCGCCTACGGGCTCACCGAAACCGGCCCCACCGTGGCGATCACGCGCTTCGACGACGATGCCGAAGCGCGGGTGCACACGGTGGGGCGGCCGCTCCCGGACGTGGACGTCCGGGTGGTGGACGTGGTGCGGGGAACGCTCCACGGTCCGGAAGCGGTCGGCGAGCTCGCGGTGCGCGGGCCGAACGTGATGGTCGGATACCATCGCATGCCGGGCGAGACCCGGCGCGCCATCACCGAGGAAGGGTTCTTCCTGACCGGAGACCTCGCCATCGTGGACGAGCGCGGCTACGTGAGCATCGTGGGACGTCGCAAGGAAATGATCATCCGCGCGGGATACAACATCTATCCGCGCGAACTCGAGGACGTCCTCCGGACGCATCCGGGTGTGGACGATGCCTGCGTGATCGGCGTGCCCCATGAAGTGCTGGGCGAGCTGGTCTGCGCGTGCGTCGTGCCGGTGGAGGGCGCAATCGTGACGGGCGACGAGCTCAAGGCGTACGCCCGCGACCATGTCGCTGATTTCAAGGTTCCGGACCTGGTCCGCTTCTTCGACGCGTTTCCCATGACCGGGAGCGGGAAGGTGCGCCGACGGGAGCTGACGCAGGTCGTCGGAATGGAATTGAGTACAACGTGATTGAGAATCTCTCGCGGCGCGGCACCGCGGACGCGTATCCCGCCCCCTTGCGGAACGCGCCCAATGCCGCCCTCCTGATTGACTTCGACAATGTCACCATGGGGGTCCGCTCGGACCTCCAGCTGCAGCTGAAGCGCATGCTGAACTCCGAGGTCTTCAAGGGGAAGATCTCGGTGCAGCGGGCCTACGCCGACTGGCGGCGGTACCCGCAGTACATCGTGCCCCTCTCGGAGGCGTCCATTGACCTGATCTTCGCCCCCGCCTTCGGCTCGAACAAGAAGAACGCGACGGATATCCGGCTGGCCATTGACGCGCTGGAGCTGGTGTTCACCCGGCCCGAGATCGGCACCTTCATCCTGCTGTCCGGCGACTCGGACTTCTCGAGCCTGGTGCTGAAGCTCAAGGAGTACGGGAAGTACATCATCGGCGTCGGGATCCGGGAGTCGTCCAGCGATCTCCTGATCCAGAATTGCGACGAGTACTTCAGTTACAACGAGCTGACGGGCCTGCTCAAGGAAGGGGAGGTCGAGCACCGCCGCCGGGATCCGTGGGAGCTGGTGGTCGCGGCCGTCACGAAGATGCAGCAGGGCGAGGACGTGATGCGGTCCGATCGGCTCAAGCAGGTCATGCAGGAGCTCGATCCCAGTTTCAGCGAAAAGGACGCGGGGTTCAGCAAGTACTCCAAGTTCCTCCAGGAGGCCGCACGACGCGGCCTGCTCAAGCTGAACAAACTCGAGAACGGACAGTACGAGATCGTCCTCGGCGCCAACGCCAACGTCCCGCCGGACGTCGAGCGCGCCGCGCGCGAGTCGGAATCCGATGCCGAGCGCGTGCGCGCATCCCGCCGCCGGGGCGGTCGCGGGGGTCGGGGTGGTGGTCGGGGCGGCTCGGGTGGCTCGAGCGGCTCGACCGCCGCGGGACCGTCCGCCGCGGCCGTCGGGGAGGGGGTGTCGCTGGCGGAGGCGTTCGATCTGCTGCGCCGGGCGCTCACCGACATCGGGGCCGTGGGCGAGGAGTCCACCGACGCCGATCAGGCCCGCGAGCGGATGGGAGAGCTGTCGGACGCCGAGGACCCGATCTTCGAGAGCCGGCGCTTCCATCGCTTCCTGCGGCAGGCGCATGACGCCGGCATGATTGACCTCGTAAAGTCGGACGACGGTGCGTATCTGCTCCGGCTGCACCCCGCGCCCGTCCAGGCGGACGCCGGGGACGAGGGCGCCGCCGTCGGTGGCGACGACGATGCCGCCGGACGACCACGACGCGGCGAACGCGGCGAGCGGGGCGGCAGGTCTCGCCGGGGTCGGCGACGACGGGAGGAAGGCGAGCCCGCGGAAGGGGCCGCCGAGGTCGGGACCGCACGCGGCGACCTGGAGAGCCGGCCCTCGCGGCCGGAACCCCGGCCGCCCGTCGCCGAACCGCCGGTGGCACAGGGAGGGGAGCCGCGCCGAAACCCCCGGTTCCGGCACGGGTCCCGGGCGGGATCCAGCGCCCCGGTGGTGACCCCCCCGCCGGACAGCGCGCCCCCGACGCCGTCCGAACCGCCGGTCCACGGGCCGGTTTCGCACAGCCGCTCCCTGCGCGGGCGCGGTGGCCGGCGCGGCGCCCCGACCGGCGGTGGTGGTCAGCCGGCGGGCGAGGCCGCGGCACCCGCCCCTCGGGTGGAGCCACGCACGCCGCCTCCCGTGCCGGAGTCCGCGGCGGCGCCCGCCGAGCCGGCGGAGCGCAAGGTGGATCGTCCCGCGGCCCGGGAGAGGCCGGAGCCGGAGGATCAGGGTTCCGACGCCGACACCGGAGGAGGGCTCTTCAAGCGGATGAGCGCGGCGCTGCAGCGGGCCATGCTGGGACAGAACAAGGACGAGCCGCCCCAGCAGGATTGATGGCGGCCGCATTCCCGGCAACGTGTTTCGCGCGCGACACGGTCCGTGTCGCGCGCGCGCTTTTGGGGTGTGTCCTCGAGACCCGCGTGCGCGGCGCCGTGACGGCCGGCCGCATCGTCGAGGTCGAAGCCTACGTCGGACCGCACGACCCGGCGGCCCACGGCTACGCGAACCGCCGGTCGCGGCGCAACGCCAGCATGTTCGGCAAGCCGGGGACGGCGTACGTCTATTTCATCTACGGGATGCACTGGTGCTTCAACGTGGTCACGGAGCCGGAGGGCGTGCCCGCCGCGGTGCTCGTCCGGGCGCTCGAGCCGGTAGCCGGCCTCCCCACCATGCGCCGCCGCCGGCACACCGACGACGATCGGCTCCTGTGCTCAGGCCCCGGCCGGCTCTGCCAAGCCCTCGGGATCACGGGCGCGATGAACGGGCTCGAGCTCGTCGGCCCGCGCATCACGCTTCGACCCCCGGCCCGCCGGCGCACCGGGCCGCCGGTGGTCACCACCCGGATTGGCGTCACGCGCGCGGCGGATTGGCCCCTCCGGTTTGCCGAGGCGGGCTCCCCATGGACGTCGCGCCCGGAACCGCGGGGCGGCTCCGGGCGCGATCGGACGTAACAGCCTGGTCGGCTAGCGGCCGCTCGTGACGTCTTCCTTGCGGCTGCCGAACGAGTATCGGATCCCGCCGGCGAACGTGTGCTGCTCGTCGCTCAGCAGGAAGTTGTCCGTCGAGGGAATGAACTCATACGAGAAGTACACGACGGCGCGCCGCCCCATCATGAGCTGCACGCCCGTCATGATGTTGAAGAAGGCACGGGTGGCCGCGTCCCCCGCCAGCAACTGCGAGAACGCCTGGTCGTCCGGCGTCGCAAAGGTCCCCTGGACCGCGGCATCCGAGATGTTGTGAATGGTGAGGCCCCCGCCCAGCATGAACTGCACCGCTCCCCTGAGGGGCATCGCGATCAGGTCTGCCTGGAGATAGCGCCCGTTGTCGAACTGGACCGTGCGCGTCCCGGTTCCCGAGGTCGGATCCGTGATCACCGAGAGCGCGTCGTCATAGAGGATGTGGTCGTACGACATGTACAGGCCCATCCGGTGCCCGGTGATCATCCAGTGCGCGCCGAAGGTGTAGCCGGTCTCCCAGCTGGCGCTGGCTTCGGGCGTCCGGAACCGATGCACGCCCGCCTGGGCGCCCCAATACCACTGATCCACCCACGGCTCCGACTGCGCGCTGACGGGTGCCGCCGCACACAGCATCGTGACGCCAAGGAGCACTCCGGGAACTCTCGCCATCGGTCTACCTCCGAACGATCTGGGACGCGGAGCCTCTTCCCGCGCCGGCTCACCGCGCGGCCCCACGGGCCACGCTGACAGTCAGTTCTCAGGCGGCCGCCCCATGGATCTGGTGACCGCCGGCCCCCAAGATAGGATCCGACCTCGAAAAACGCGAGCCCCCGCCGGTACGCCGGCCCCGAGCTAGGGCATTGCCATCAGGGAGGTTAAGGCCTGAGGCCGCGAAATCACTTGAAGCGCCGGACGTCCCCAAGGTACCGTGGGACCCGCCGGAAACCGTGACCGGGGGCACAGCTCCGGCCCGGTTGAACCGGCCTCGTCCGTGGGGTCCGGGCAGCGCGAAGGGCGGTCCTCCGGGGGGAATCCCGGGGCCGGAGTGAGATCGTAAACCACAATTATTAAACAACTTACGATGTTGCGAGACACCGCCTCGCACCGGCGTCCGTGGTCAGATCAGCTCGAGGCGGCGCCCGACCGTCTCGAACGCCCGCAGTGCCTGATCTAGGTCGGTCCGAGTATGGGCGGCGGACACCTGACAGCGTACGCGGGCCTCGCCCTGCGGGACGACGGGATATCCGAACCCGGTCACGAACACCCCCTCGTCCAGCAGCAGCTCGCTCATGCGGATGGCCTTGGCTGTCTCACCCAGAATGACCGGGATGATGGGCGTGGCTCCCGCGAGCGGCCGGAACCCCAGCCCCAGGAGCCGCTCCCGGAAATACCGGGCGTTCTCGTGCAGCCGCCCCACGAGATCCGGGTGCGCGCGCAGCTCGCGGACCGCGGCGAGCGCGCTCCCCGCCACGGTGCAGGGGAGGGCATTGGAAAACAGCTGGGGCCGCGCCCGCTGGGTGAGGTAATCGCACGTCGCCGCCGAGGCGGCGATGAAGCCGCCCGCGGCGCCGCCCAGCGCCTTCCCGAGCGTGGACGTGATGATGTCCACCGCGCCCAGGAGGTCGTAGTGCTCGGCCGTCCCGCGCCCCGTGGCGCCCAGCACGCCGGTGGCGTGCGAATCGTCCATCACGACGGTCGCGTCGTAGCGGCGGGCCAGCTCGACGATCCCGGGGAGCGGCGCGATGTCTCCCTCCATGCTGAACACGCCGTCGGTGACGATCAACCGGGTGCGCCGGTCGCGGTGTGCCTGGAGCTTCGCCTCTAGGGCGGCCAGATCCGCGTGCCGGTACACGGTGGTCTCGCACTTCGCGATGACCTTGGCCAGCCGGATGCCGTCAATGATGGAGGCGTGGTTCAGCTGATCCGAGATGATCACGTCCTCGGGCCCGAGCAGCGTCGCGAACAGCGCCTCGTTGGCGTTCCAGCACGACACGAAGGACAGCGCGCTCTCGGTCCCAACGCACTCGGCCAGCGCGGCTTCCAGCTCCCGGTGTACGGTGAAGGTGCCGCAGATGAACCGTACGCTCGCGGTGCCGGCCCCGAACCGGTCGAGCGCCGCGCGGCCCGCCGCGACCACCGCCGGGTGGTTGGACAACCCGAGGTAGTTGTTGCTCGAGAGGATGATGACCTCGCCCCGCCCCTCCATGGTGACGCGCGGGGCCTGGGGCGAGTCGAGGTAGTTGAGCCGCTTGTAGACGCCGTCCGCCCGGAACTGCTCCAGCTCCGCGCGCAGACGCTGATCGAGCACGGACGCCATGGGTGCTCAGCCTCCGATTTCCAGGATGACCTTGCCGGCGGCGCCCGACGCGATCGCCTCCAGGGCGGCGTTCACCTCCTCGAGCGGGAACCGGTGGGTGATCACCGGCGTGGGATCGAGATGGCCGGAGCCCAGGAACGTGCGCATCTGGTGCCAGGTCTCGTACATCCGGCGACCGATGACGCCGTAGACCGTGATGCCGCGGAAGATCACGTCGTTCGACAGGTTCAGCGACACCTCGCCCTTCGGGAGGCCGAGCAGGTTGACCCGGCCGCCCAGGCGCGCGGCCTTGAAGGCCTGGGCCAGCGCCGTGGGGTGTCCCGACATCTCGCAGACGAGGTCCGCGCCTTCGCCCCCCGTCTCGGCCAGCACCCGCGCCACGGGGTCGTCGGTCCGGACGTCCACGACCACGTCGGCGCCCATCGCGACGGCCAGGTCGAGCCGCGTGCGGTTCACGTCGGTCGCGATCACCTTCACCGCGCCGGCCGCCTTGGCGATGCCCACCGCAAAGCACCCGATGGGCCCGCAGCCCAGCACGAGCACCACGCTGCCCGGCACCTCGCTTCCGGTGAGCACGGTGTGGAAGGCGTTGCCCATCGGGTCCATGATGGCCCCGATCGTGGTGGGGATCTCCCCCAGCGCCATCACGTTGGTGGCGGGCATGGCGATGTACTCGGCAAAGGCGCCGTCCCGATCCACCCCGATGATGGACGTGCGCTGGCAGATGTGGCCGTTCCCGGTGCGGCACTGGCGGCAGTGGCCGCACACGATGTGGCCTTCGGCCGTGACCAGCTGGCCGACCGCGAACTCCTCCCCCACGTCCGCGCCGACCTCGATCACCTCGCCCGCGAACTCGTGGCCGATCACCACGGGCGGGCGGATCCGGCCCTGGGCCCACTCGTCCCATTGCGCGATGTGCAGGTCGGTTCCGCAGACGCCCGCGTGGTGCACGCGGATCAAGACGTCGCCGGGGCCGGCCGTGGGTTCGGGAACGTCGCAGACTTCGAGGCCGGGGCCGGGTCGAGGCTTTCGGATGGCGCGCATGAGTCCTCAGCGGATGGTGCGGATGCGCGGCGCAGGCGGTGGGCAGCCGCCCCCGCGACGTCTACGTGGCTCCCGGCCGCGCCATCGCTCAACCGCCCAACCACCCAACCGCCCAGTGTCAGAAGATGCTGCGCGTCGAGCCGCCGTCGACCTGGAGTACGGCGCCGGTAATATACCGCGCGGGTTCGGAGGCGAGGAACGCGACGGCGGCCGCGAGCTCGTCGGGCTCGCCGATCCGCCGGATCGGGACGCCCTGCACGAGGTCCGCCGTGACGGCCTCCACCGGCCGTCCCGCCCGCCGCGCGCGGACCGCCATCAGCTCGGCGAGGCGCTCGGTGCGCATGTAGCCCGGGCAGACGACGTTCACCGTCACGCCGTCGGCCGCCACCTCGTCGGCCAGGGTCTTGCTGAGGCCCAGAATGCCCGCCCGGGCCGTCGTCGAGAGGATGAGGCCGGGAACCGCCTGTTTGGCGGCCACGCTGGTCAGACAGATCACGCGTCCCCACCGCCGTTCCCGCATGGCGGGGACCGTCGCGCGGCACACATGGATGGCCGCGAGCAGCGTCGTGTCGAGCGCCGCCTGCCACTGGTCCGGAGAGGCCTCCGCGAACAGCACCGACGGCGGCCCGCCGGAGTTGCAGACGACGATGTCCACCGCGCCGAGTTCCCGCGTCGCGTATGCTACGAGCGCGCTCACGGCGGCGGGGTCGCCGACGTCGCCGGGCGCGGCAATCACGATGGCGCCGGTGTCCCGCGCGAGGTCGGCCGCGGCCGCGGCGGTGCGTGCCGGGTCGCGCCCGTTCACGGCCACGCGGCAGCCCTCGGCCGCGAGCCGCGCGGCAATGGCGCGGCCCATGCCCTGCGTGGAGCCGCAGACGAGCGCGCCGCGTCCCGCGATCCCGAGGTCCACGATCGCTAGCGGCCGGCGGGAACGCCGGCGGGCTCGAGCCGGACGGCGCAGACCTTGAGCGCCGCCATCTTGGCGTGGGGCTCGAGCACGGGGCTCGTGAGCAGGTTGGCCGCCGCCTCCCGGAAGTGGAACGGGACGAAGACCTGTCGCCGGGCCACCCGGTTCGAGAGGCGCACCCCGATCAGCACGGTGTTCCGCCGGCTCGTGATGCGGACCAGATCGCCGTCCGCGACCCCCAGCTCGGCGGCGTCCTCGGGATGCACTTCCACGGTGGGAACCGGCTCCCGCGCGTCGAGGCCCTGCGAGCGCCGGGTCATGGTCCCCGTGTGCCAGTGGTACAACTGCCGGCCCGTCCCCATCACGAACGGGAACTCCTCGTCCGGCAGCTCCCCGGGATCGGCGTACTCGACCGCGTGGAAGCGGGCGCGGCCGTCGTCCGTGGGGAACCGGTCGTCGAACAGGAACGCGGTGCCGGGGTGCTCCCGGTGCGGCACCGGATACTGGAGGCCGCCGCCGCCGAGGCGCGGGTACGTGACGCCGGCCCACGAGGGCGCGAGGGCGCTGATCTCTGCCATCACCTCCTCGGGCGACCGGAACGGCGTCGCGAGTCCGACGCGGTTCGAGAGGTCCACGAGGATCTCCCAGTCGGTCCGGGCCTCGCCCGGCGGATCAATCGCCCGCTGGCTGAGCTGGATCCGGCGCTCGGTGTTCACGAACGTGCCGGTCTTCTCGGCAAACGAGGCACCGGGCAGCACCACGTCCGCGTACCGTGCGGTCTCCGTGAGGAACAGGTCCTGCACCGCCAGGAACTCGACGGAGCGGAACCAGGCCTCCGCGTGCGCGATGTCGGGGTCGGAGATGATGGGATTCTCGCCCATGATGAAGAGGGCGCGGACCGGGGAGCCGTCGCGGGCCATCTCCGTCACCATGAGGCCCGGCGAGAGCGACAGCCGCTCGGGTTCGACGCCCCACGCCCGGGCGAACTTCTCCCGTATGGCCGGATCGCTCACGGGCTGGTAGTCGGGATAGACGAACGGGATGGCGCCCATGTCCGACGCGCCCTGCACGTTGTTCTGGCCGCGCACCGGCAGCATGGCGGCACCCCACCGCCCGATCATCCCGGTCGCGAGGATGAGATTGAGCAGGGCCGTGACCATGTCGTGGCCCGTCAGATGCTGGGTGAGCCCCATGGCCCACAACGTGGACGTGTTCGGGCCGCGCGCGTACCGCTCCGCGGCCGCCCGGATCAGGTCGGCGGGGACGCCGGTGATGGCGGTGGCGCGCTCGGGGGTGTAGGGGCGCACGGCGTCGCGGACGGCGTCGAAATCGTGCGTGCGCGCGGCAATGAACGCCCGATCCTCGAGACCCTCCGCGAGCACGTGGTGCAGCATGGCGTTGAACAGCGCCACGTCCGTGCCGGGCTGCATCTGGAGGTGGATGTCGGCTCGCGCCGCCAGCTCCGTACGCCGGGGATCGGCCACGATGAGGCCGGCACCCCGGGCGTGCGCCCGCTTGATGGCCGCGCCGAACACCGGATGGGTCTCCGACGTGTTGGCGCCCGCAATGAAGATCACGTCGCACGCCTCCTCGATCTCGCGCATCGAGCCGGACGCGGCCGCGGTGTTCAGGGCGGCCTGCATGGCCGACACGCTGGTCGAGTGGCAGAGCCGGGTGCAGTGATCCACGTTGTTCGTGCCGAACGCGCCCCGGAACAGGCGCTGGAGCAGGTAGTTCTCCTCGTTCGAGCACTTGGCGCTCTGGAACACGGCCAGGGCCGGGGCCCCGAAGGTGCCGTGAATGCGGCGCAGCTCGTGCGCGGCGAGATCCAGCGCCTCGTCCCACGTGGCCTCGCGGAACGGGGCGTACCAGGACTCGGGCGTCGCCGCCCGGTCGCGCACGTCGAGCGTGGCCCGCTCGAGCAGGGGGAGATCGCGCAGGCGCTTGCCCTGCGCGCGTGGCGGCGCCGCCGGCTTGGAGCTGCCGCCTTCCTCGGTGATTGACTGCCAGGGGCCGGCCCGGCGGCCTTCCCCGGCGGGCCCGGTCCACACCCACCGGCCGTCGCGTCGCTCCCACCCGCGGCGAATCAGCGGTCGGGTGAGTCGGTCCCGGTGCTGCGTGAAATCGTAGCCGAACCGGCCCTTCACGCACGTCGAGCCGTTGTTCGGCGTCACCTCGTCGAACGTG
This sequence comes from Gemmatimonadales bacterium, assembly GCA_036398175.1. GTDB lineage: Bacteria > Gemmatimonadota > Gemmatimonadetes > Gemmatimonadales > GWC2-71-9 > JAOTWJ01. The sequence goes on along the minus strand of DASWHL010000037.1, from coordinate 3,702 downwards.
GGCGACGTGACCCGCGCGATCTCGTTGTCCTTGACGTGCAGATCCACCTGGCAGCCGACGCCGCAGTACGGGCAGACCGACCGGACCACCCGGTCGGGCGTGACCCGGGCCGTGCCGAACCGCTCGCGCGGCATGACCTCGAAGATGGCCCCGGTGGGGCAGACCCGGACGCATTCGCCGCACCAGGTGCACGCGGCCTTGTCCGGGTTGCCGTCGCCGCCCACGATGATCTGCGCGTGCTCGCCGCGGTAGGCCACGTCCAGCACGCCCACCACCTGGATGTCCTCGCACGCGCGGACGCAGCGCGTGCACAGGATGCACAGGCTCATGTCGTGCGCGATCATCGGGTCGCCGGGACGCTCGTCGCCGGTGCGCAGCGGCAGCACGCGATCCGCCGCCGCCCGGGGCCGCACGCCGTACCGGACGGCGTACGCCTCGAACTCGTTGCGGGCGGCGTCGCCCGCGCGGAGGTGCTCGCCCGGATAGCGCTCGAGCAGCATGCCCAGCACGCCCCGCCGCGCCGCCACCGCCGCCGCCGACTCCGTGGTCACGGCCATGCGCTCGGCCGCTGCGGTGGCGCATGCCGGCAGGAGCTTTTCCTGGCCCTCGACGGACACGACGCAGAGCCGGCAGTTGCCCACCACGGGCAGCTGCGGGTACCAGCAGAGCGTCGGGATCGTGATGCCCGCCGTCCGCGCGGCGTCGAGAATGGTGGTCCCGGCGGCAACCGTGACCGTCCGGCCGTCAATCGTCAGCGTCGGCATATGAGGATTATGGGCGGAGACGGTCGCGGCACGCAATGCCGGGCCGCGCCGGGGGGCGTCAGGGTTTGACCGCGACGAACCAGCGGCTGCCGCTGCGCGGGCCGCGGCTGACCGGCCAACCGCTGTAGTGGTTGAGCAACGCCTCGGGAGCCAGGGACCGGACCGCGCCGCGCTGCTCCACCGGCAGCACGAGATGGATGCCGCCCTGGACCGTGGCACCCAGCAGCGAGGTCATCGTCCGCACCTGCGCGGACGCGTCCTGGTGCGCGAACACCATGGGATCGAGCACGACCACGGCGGGCGTGAGGTCGGTCGGCAGCCAGCCGAGCTGCGCGGCGTAGACCTGCACGTGCCGCGTGAGGGCCTGGTCGGCCGCCCGCGACTCGATGGCCTCGGCCGCCTCCACCGATTCCGCCAGCGCCGTGACCGGCAGATCGTGCGCGGCGATCAGGAACGCCGCGCCGGCCGCCCCCGAGCCGAGCGTGGCGGTGAGGTCGCCCGGCTCGAGGCAGCCGACCAGCCGATCGAGCGGGAGATCGGCCGGCAGCCCCCAGTGCGTCGGTTGGCGCTGGGCCGCGCGCAGGCGCTGGTGCAGGCCCGTCCAGCGGCGGTAGCCCGGCAGCCGCAGCCGTTTCTTGATCAGGCGGTCCACGTGCTCGAGCACCAGGATCTCGGTGAGTACGAGCTGGCCGTCTGGCCCCGCTTCCAGCTCCTGGACCGACTCGTCCGCGAGCGTCAGCAGATCCTCGCGCGAGAGCTGGTTCTTGTAGTCTTCGATGCGCTGGAGCACGAACTCCTCGTACTCCTGCCGGGGGGACAGCGGCGGGCGCCGCTGGCGCTGCGGGATTGGATCCGTCAGCACGCGCGGGTGGGAACGACGGTCACGCGCCGGTGCGGCGTCGTGGACCTCGGGGCTGCGCTCGTCGGGCGCGTCGGCTCGCCGGCTGCAGCGAAGGGCATCCTCCAACCTCGCGAGCGCCCGTCGGCGTGTCAACGGAGCGGACGCGCGCTACTCGTGCGCCCGCAGCAGGGCGCCCTTGAGATACCCGGTCTCGGGTATGGTGATGAGCTCCGGATGGTCTGCGGGCTGGCCGAGCACGCGCTCGAGCACGACCGGCCGGCGCGCGTCGGCGGCGGCGTCGGCCACCATCGCGAGGAACGCGGCGCGCCCGACGTGGTACGAGCACGACGCGGTCAGCAATCGCCCGCCGGGCCTTAGGAGCCGAAGCGCCCGGCGGTTGATCTCCTTGTAGCCCCGGAGCGCCGCCTCCACCGCCTGGCGGTCCTTGGCGAACGCCGGGGGATCCAGGACGATCGTGTCGAACTGCTCCCCGGCGGTGTCGAGGTCCCGCAGCAGGTCGAAGACGTTCGCCTCGATCCACCGCACGTTCGTCCGGCCGTTGCGGCGCTGATGGTCCGCCGCCATCGCCAGCGCGTCCGCGCTCGTGTCCACGCCCGTCACGCTGTCCGCGCGCTCCGCCATGTGGATCGCGAACAGCCCGTGATAGCAGAAGAGGTCGAGCGCGCGGCCCCGCGCCAGGCGCCCCATCAGGGCGTGGTGCTCGCGCTGGTCCAGAAACGCGCCCGTCTTCTGGCCGTGGTGCGGCGCCGCGCAGTAGCGGACCGTGCCCTCGGTGACCTCGATCGCGTCGGGGACGCTGCCGCGGACGGGCTCGATGCCGAGCGGGAGTCCCTCATGGCGACGCACGGAGGCGTCGTTGCGGAGCAGGATGCCGGCCGGCGACAGCACGGCGTCGAGGGCGGCGAGCACGTCGTCCCGGACCGACTCGAGCCCCGCCGAGAGCAGCTGGGCCACCACGTACTCCCCGTACCGGTCCACGATCAGCGACGGCAGGCCGTCGCCCTCGGCGTGGACGACGCGGTACGCCGTGGCCGGCGGATCGAGGGCCGCGCGGCGGGCGTGCGCGCGGCGGACGCGCTCGGCCCACCACGCCGCGTCAATCGGCGTGTCGTCCCGCGACAGCAGCCGGAGGCGGATCTCGGAGGCGGGGCTCCACAGCGCCTGGCCAAGCAACGCGCCGCGCGGGTCGGTGACGGACACGATGCCGGGCGTCCCGGGGCCGGAGACGACGTCGCTGCGGTAGATCCAGGGGTGCCCGCGACGCCAGCGGTTGGCCCCGCGCCGCGTGACCGAGGCCGGTCCGCTCACGGCCGGCTCCCGGGGTAGCTTGGCGGTGTCCGCGGGGCCGCCGCGGCCGCCGGTGCTCGGCTCATAGGAGCGACCTCATGCAGCCTGACGTCCGTCTGATCGCGATTCTCGATCCCGCCGCGGTCGGCGCGGCCGCGCTGGACGCGGCCCGGGCCGCCGAGGCCGGGGGCGCGACCATGCTGCAGGTGCGCATGAAGAATAGCGGGGCCGCCGAGTTCCTGGAGTGGACCGAGCGCCTGATGGGCGCCCTGACGATCCCCGTGTGGGTGAACGATCGCGCCGACGTCGCCTGGCTGGCGGGTGCCGCAGGCGTGCACCTGGGTGCCGACGATCTCCCGGCTGATCGGGTGCGGGCCGGCTGGCCGCGCGTACTGCGCGTCGGCGTGTCCGTCGGGACGCCGGGGGAAGCGGACCGGGCGCGGCCCTTCGAGGCCGACTACTGGAGCCTCGGGTCGGTGGACGCGACGGGCAGCAAGGCCGACGCGGGCGCTCCCATCGGCGTCGGCGGGTTCGCACGACTCGCGACGTTGGCGCCGGCGGGGGTGCCGTGCGTCGCCATCGGTGGTGTCACGATCGAGCGGATCGCGGAGCTGTGCGCCGCCGGCGCGCGCGGCGTGGCCGTGATCGGCGCGGTGTTCGGGGCGACCGACGTCGAACGGGCCGCCCGGCGGTTGCGCGACGCGCTCGATGCCGCCCTCGGGCGGTCCCTGCCGTGAGTGGATCGCGCTGAAGCGGGCCCTCGGCCACGATCTGCCCGTAAGACGGGCG
>DASWHL010000036.1:0-3501 GCA_036398175.1 Gemmatimonadales bacterium | reverse complement strand
TGTTCGACACCAGCGCATCCGGCGACCTCGCCTTCGTCCTCGACGAGAGTGCCGACATGAAGGAGCTCGTATGGGTCGAGCGCGACGGAACGCCCCGCCCGGTGACCAGCGACCGTCGCGACTATGCGCTCGCCAGCCTGGCGCCCGACGGCGCCACGCTGGCGGTGAGGGTGGGTGAGCGGGAGGGCGGCGAGGGGCTGTGGATGCTGGATCTCGGCACGCTTGCCTGGCAGAGGCCGCAGCCGCGCACCGGCGGGCAGGCCGGCACGCGCGCGTGCGCCCGGTGCGACTGGAGCGCCGGAGTGTGGACCCCCGACTCCCGCTACCTGACCTTGGCGAGCGACCACGCCGGAACGGTGAACCTGGTTCACCAGGACGCCGACTTCCGCGGCGCCGCCGAGCCGCTGTCGCCGGGTCCGCGGGCGCAGATTCCTTGGGACTGGTCGCCCGACGGCCGCTTCCTGCTCTTTGCCGACGAGCGCAAGCCGGGGCTATGGGTCTACGATCGGGAGACCGGTGAGACCACCCCGCCGGCGGACGGCCAGCCGGATGCGCGCGGGGCGCAGTTCCATCCAGGAGGCCAGTGGATCGCCTATACCATCCATCCGATCGACTACCGATCGACCGCGGCGTCCCACATCTGGATCCGGCCGTTTCCGGGTCCCGGGGCGCCGCGCCAGGTGGGTGCGGAGCGCGGCTACGGACCGCAGTGGTCGGCGGCCGGCGACGAGCTCTTCTACCACGGCGACACCCACATCATGGCGGTGCCGGTGCAGGACCAGGGCGATCAGCTCGGCACCGGCCAAGCGGTTCCGCTCTTCGAGGACCGCTACGTTCGCCACGACATGGTGGGCATCGGCAGCTTCGCCGTGGATCCGGACGGCCGGTTCCTGATGGTGCGCGACGGGAGCGGCGCGCCGCGGCCCCGCATCGTCATCGTGCAGAACTTCCGAACGCGCCTCGAGGAGCTCCTTCCGCGGCGCGATTGAGCGGCGGATCGGATTCGCGCAGCCCAAACGCGTAACGCGCCAGGGCCTGGCCCGTGGATCACTCGACCCGATCCTCCCCTTGACGATGTCGCCGGCCGCCTGCAGGCCCGACAGCCCGACGCCCTCCATGAACCCCTCCCCCTCATGGAACGAGTTGGTGTGCTCGCCGGCGCCTGGCTGCTCTCGCGCTTCCTGGGCAGCTTCGTCTACGGCATCACGACGACGGACCCCATCGCGTTCACGGCGGCGCCCGTCGCCCTGCTGGCCATCGCCACGCTCGCGGCGCTGGTGCCGGCCTGGCGCGCCAGCCGCGTCAACGCGGTGGAGGCGATGCGGGTGGGGTGACCTCACGGGCCGAGCCAACCGCTTCGCCTGGATGGGGACGGGAACGACCGGGGCGGCCTCTCGCTGCCGCATGGCGTTGACCCGCCGACGGAGAGGCAGTCCGCTTTCACAGGGCCTCCCGTAGCGCTAGCATGATTGACCGTTGGATTGATCGATCCCGCTCCGGCCCGTGCAGCGTAAAGCAGGAGGTTCCCGTGTCGCCGTCCGATCTCCCGCGCTTCCCCCTGGACCGTCGTGACTTCCTGAAGACTGCCGGCGTCTTCACCGCCGGCACCGCTGTCTGCTCGCATCTCGGCTGTGCGCCCGGGAGCTCCAGGCAGACGACCCGCGCCGCCGCGGCCCGCCCGGGCTGGGTGGTACAGCCCTTCCCCCTGGACCGCGTGCGCGTGCTGGACGGCATCTTCCAGGAGAAGCGCGACCGCATGCTCGAGTATGCGCGCAACTACGGCAGCGATACGGACGTCCTCGCCGGACCGGACCGCATGTTGAGCATCTTCCGGGCCAACGCCGGCCTGGACACCAAGGGCGCCGAGCCGCCGGGAGGCTGGGAGGACGAGAGCGGCTACCTCCGCGGGCACTTCGCCGGGCACTTCATGACCCTGCAGGCACAGGCGTACGCCGGCACCGGCGACGAGGTGTACAAGGAGAAGCTGAACTACATGGTGAACGCCCTCGCCGAGTGCCAGGCCGCCCTGGCCGCCGCGGCCGGCGCGCCCACGCCCCGGGTCGCCGGACGCCACGGCCGTGCGCTCCGCCTCACGGGCTCGCCCCTGGGCCACGCCGAGCACGTGCGCCTGCCCGACGGGACCGTGACCGAGCTCGAGGACTTCACCGTGGCCACCTGGATCAACCTCCACGAGTACGATCCGGCCAGCCTCCCCGGCGCCAACCGCAACCAGCGACCGTCCTCCCTCAACAACCAGGCCGCCGTGTTCGACTTCGGCCGCCCCAACGAGGAGTACGCTGAGCCACCCCGCTCGCGCATGTACCTGGTGGCGCGAGTGTCCGACGAGCACCCGGTGCCCCGCTTCGCCATCACGAGCGGCGGCGAGGAGGGGGAGCAGCGCCTGGACGGCAGCGCACCCATTCCCGTGAACGAGTGGACCCACATCGTCGTGACGCGCTCCGGGAGCACGGGAACGCTGTACGTGAACGGCATGCCGGTGGCCACGAACCCCAACGTGACGCTCACCCCCGCGGACCTCGGGGTCACGGACCACTGGCTCGGCCGGCGGCAGTTTCCCCAGCGGAGCGTCTCCTACCTGAACGCCGAGCTGGACGAGCTCGAGATCTACAGCCGCGCCCTGAGCGCGGACGAGGTGCGCTCCCTGCTGGAGTCCCCGGGCGGAACGACCGGGACGCCCGGCGGCGGCGACGTGGCGTGGTACCGCTTCGACGAGGAGCAAGGGACCACGGCCCGCGACGCCTCGGGCAACGGCCGGGACGCCACCATCATCGCCCCCACCGACGGCGGCCGTCATTCCGGTTTCCTGTCCGCGTACCCCGAGACCCAGTTCATCCGCCTGGAGGAGTTCTGCACCTACGGGAGCACCCAGGGCATCTGGGCGCCGTACTACACCCTCCACAAGATCATGGCGGGGCTCATCGACGCCCACGTCATCACGGCGAACGAGCAGGCCCTCGACGTCCTCACGGGCATCGGTGACTGGGTCTGGAGTCGCCTCGAGCGCCTGGAGTCCGAGCAGCTCCGGCACATGTGGGACATCTACATCGCCGGCGAGTACGGCGGCGTCAACGAGAGCCTGGCCTACCTGCACGGCCTCACGGGGAACGACAACCACCTCGCCGCGGCGCGGAAGTTCGACAACGCCGCGGTCATGGACCCGGTTGCCGATGGCGAGGACGCCCTGGACGGCCGGCACGCGAACCAGCACATCCCGCAGTTCACCGGTTACCTGCGGGTGTACGAGGAGACCCAGGAGCAGGCCTACTACGATGCCGCGCGGAACTTCTGGGACATGGTGGTGCCGCACCGGACCTACAGCCACGGCGGCGTCGGCATCGGCGAGATGTTGCGGGCCCCGGACCACATCGCCGGCGGCCTCTTCGACGACCGCAACCACGCCGAGACCTGCCCGCTCTACAACATGCTCAAGCTGAGCAGGTATCTGTTCTTCCACGACCCCGATCCGAAGTACATGAACTA
>DASWHL010000035.1:0-7828 GCA_036398175.1 Gemmatimonadales bacterium | reverse complement strand
GGATACGGGCGTCGAGCTGCTTCACGCGCTCGTAGGCGCCCGGGCCCGTCACTGCTTCGATGCGACGCACACCGGCCGCGACGCCGGTCTCGTGCGTGAAGTGGAACAGGCCGATCTGACCGGTCGTGCGCGTGTGCGTGCCGCCGCACAGCTCGATCGAGAGGCCCGGGATGTCCACCACGCGCACGCGGCGGCCGTACTTCTCGCCGAACAGCGCCATGGCGCCCTTGGCCAGCGCGTCGCGGTACGCCATCTCGTAGGTCTCGATGGCCGCGTTGCGCCAGATGCCGTGGTTGACCTCCGCCTCGACCTGCCGCCGCTCCTCGTCCATCACCGGCCCGTGGTGCGAGAAGTCGAAGCGCAACCGGTCGGGGGCCACCACGGATCCCGCCTGCCGCACGTGGTCGCCCAGCACCGCCCGCAGGGCCGCGTGCACGAGGTGCGTGGCTGTGTGGTTCCGCTCGATGTTGCGGCGTCGCGCTTCGGCCACCTCCGCGTCCACCGGCGTCGGCTCGAAGTCGCCCGCGAACGCCCCCGTGACGACCTGGTGGCCGTCCTCCTTGAGGACGTCGTCCACCGCCAGCTCCCAGCCCTGGCCACGGACCACGCCCGTGTCGCTCACCTGGCCGCCGGACTCGGCGTAGAACGGATTGTCACGGAGAATCAGGTCCAGCCGGTCGCCGCCCTTCCGGAACGACAGGATCTCCGTCTCCGCTCGCGTGGCTTCGTAGCCAACGAACCGCTGCCGCTTGCGCGGAATGACCCGAGTCCATTTTCCGCGGCCTTCCGCGCCCCGGCGCACCGAGGGACCCTCGCCCGTCCCGGACACGTCCGCGGCCCGGAACTCCCGCGAGCGCCGCTGCTGCGCCTGCAAGGCCTGCTCGAACCCCGCCGTGTCCACTTTCCAGCCGCGCTCGGCCGCAATCAGCTCGGTCAGGTCGAGCGGGAACCCGTACGTGTCGTACAGCTTGAAGGCGTCGGCGCCGGTTACCGTCTTGCCGGGGCCGGCCAGGATCTGCTCCAACCGCTCGAGCCCGCCCTCGACGGTCTCGAGGAAGCGCTCTTCTTCGAGGCGTGTCACCTTCTCGATGTGGTCCCGCTTCTCCCGCAGCTCGGGGAACACGTCGCCCATCGTGTCCACCACGGTCATGGCAAGCGGCGTCAGCGTGGGCTCCATGCGGCCGAGCAGGTAGGCGTGCCGCACCGCGCGCCGCAGGATCCGGCGGAGGACGTAGCCGCGCCCGTCGTTCGACGGATAGACGCCGTCCGCGAGCAGGAACGCCACCGCGCGCGCGTGGTCCGCGAGCACGCGGAACCCCGCCCCCGCTTCGCCGCGGTCGTACGCCTGTCCCACGACCTCTTCCGCGCGCGCGATGATCGGCGTGAAGAGATCGGTATGGAAGTTCGAGTCCACCCCCTGCAATACCGCCGCAATCCGCTCCAGCCCCGCCCCCGTATCCACCGATGGCGCCGGCAGGTTGACGCGCGTCCCATCCGCCGCCTGATCGTACTGCATGAAGACGAGATTCCAGATCTCGAGCAGGCTGCCCATCTCGGCCAGCTCCACGAACTGCGGCAACGACAGGCTGTTCTGCCCCCCTGCCCCGCTGCCCCGCTGCCTCAGGTCAACGTAAATCTCCGAGCACGGCCCGCACGGCCCCGTATCCCCCATCTGCCAGAAGTTGTCCTTGTCGCCCAGACCGTAGATCCGCGATTCGGCAATGCCGGTCACCGCGTGCCACAGCGTGCGGGCCTCGTCGTCGGAGTGATGGACCGTGACGTAGAGCTTGTCCGGATGGATGCCGAGGTACTGCTCGCTCGTGACCCACTCCCAGGCGAACCCGATCGCGTCCCGCTTGAAGTAGTCGCCGAACGAGAAGTTGCCCAGCATCTCGAAAAACGTGTGGTGCCGGGCGGTGTGGCCCACCTGCTCGAGGTCGTTGTGCTTGCCGCCCGCGCGGACGCACTTCTGGACGGTCACGGCCCGGGGGTAGTCGCGGTGCTCGAGGCCCTGGAACACGCGCTTGAACTGCACCATGCCGGCGTTGGTGAAGAGCAGCGTGGGGTCGCCCTGGGGGACCAGCGACGCCGAGGCCACCAGCCGGTGGTCGCGGGCGGCAAAGTACTCGACGAACGACTGGCGGATGCGGGAGGCCTGCATGGGCTACAACCTAATACCTGAGGGGAACTTACGAAAAGTTCCCGAACGCGCCGCGACGCCGCGGGTCAACCCAGGCGGGCGTCCAGCTCCCGGGCCAGGGCGCCCACGAACCGATCGTCGCGCATGCTCCGGTAGTGGGTGCCCAGCGCCCCGAACCGCCCGGCCAGCTCCCGCTGTCGCTCGGTGGGTTCACCCACGTCGAGCACCGTGGCCTGGAGGTGCCGCACGTAGGGCCGGAGCTGTGCCCGAAGGAGACCCGTGTACCAGGTGACCGGTTCCACCAGGAAGACCTGCCCGTCGTACGGTCGCACCCGATAGCAGTTCTGCACCCGAAACTGCAACGGGTACTGCACCAAGATCCGCTCGATGCTCTCGGCCTCGACCTCCGGCGTCACGGTGCGCACGTGCTCCTGGAGCACCCCCAGCCACCCCTCCGGGGGCACGCCGTCGAACGCGGACGGCTCGATGGTGTAGCGGATGCCCGTATTCAGCTCCAGGAGCGCGGAAAAGGCCAGCATGTGATTGCGGTCCAGCCTGGCCTCCTCCATCACTTCCCGGGCTTCGGACGGCGGTAGATCCTGGGCGTGCGCGCCGCCCGGCGACGCGAGGGTCGGGGACGGGCCGGTGGGCGGCCGCCGGAGCCGTCCCGCCAGACGCGTGAGGGCCCGCACATGCGGTTTGGCATAGATGGACCGGTGGGCCCACCAGCCGTACCGCCATCGGGTCCTGGTATCCAGGCCAATGGGATCAATCAGCACCAGGAGCGCCACCTCCGCACCGGCCTGGCGGAGCCGCTGGGCGACCTCGTAGGCAAAGGCCCCGCCCGACGAATAGGCCCCGACGTAGTAGGGCCCCGCGGGCTGGCGCGCGCGGATGGCCCGAAGGTACTGGTCCACCCAGCGGTCGAATCCCTGCAACGGGTCCCGCTCTCCCCACGTGAACGGGTCGCGCACCCCGATGACCTCGCGGGGCGTCGAGAGGGCCCGGGCCAGCTTCTGGTAGGAACCGAGCGCGCCACCAGCCGACGCGATGAAGAACACCGGGGACCGGCTCGGGTCCTTCCCCTGCCTGAGCGTGACGAGAATGGGCGTCGCCGCCGGGGCAGCGGCGCCGCCCGCACGGACCCGGTCAATATGGGCGGCCAGCGCTTCGATGCTCGGTGCGCGATACACGGTCTGCGCGTCCAGCGCTTCCCGGTCCACCCCGAACTCCTCACGCAGGCGGTGCACCAGGGAGAAGACGGACAGCGAGGTCCCGCCCGCCTCGAAGAAGCTCACGTCGGGCGCATGCCCGCCGTCTTCGAGAATCCGGTCCCAGACGGCCGCCACCCGCCGCTCGGTCCCGGACAGCTCCCGGTGGACCCGGGACGCGGCGGCCTGCTCCGCGTATTCGCTGAGGAGCCGGCGGCGGTCGGCCTTGCCGCTGGCCGTGAGCGGCAGCGCATCCAGCCCCACGAGGACCGAGGGGACCATGTACTCCGGCAGCCGGTCCCGGAGCGCCTGATAGACGCTGGAACGGTCCACGGAGGCGGGGGCGACGAACGCGAGCAGGCGCTCCGCTCCCGCGCCGCTGCCGCTTCCGACCACGGCGGCCTGTTGCACGTCCGCGTGCAGCAGGAGGGCGCGCTCCACTTCCCGCAGGTCAACCCGGTACCCGCGTACCTTGATGGTCTGGTCCGCTCTCCCGACGAATTCCAGCTGTCCCGCGGACGTCAGGCGAACCTCGTCGCCCGTGTCATAGACCGGCGCGTCCAGGGACGGCACCCGGACGAGCACGGACGCCGTGAGCGCCGGGTCCCGGAAGTAGCCGGAGAACAGGGAGGGCCCGCCCATGTAGAGCCGGCCGACCTGCCCCGGGGGCGTCGGCTCCCGGGTCGTGGCCAGGACCACAGGGCGCACGGCGGGATCAATGGGACGTCCCAGGGGCAGTTCTTCCGCCGGGCGGAACCACTCCCGCAGGTCACAGACCAGTGTGGAGCTGGCCTCGGTGCTCCCGTAGATCGAGTAGATCCGCGTCTGCTCGGGAAACGCCGCCAGGGTCTGGCCCGCGAGCACCGGGTTCACGTATTCGCCCATGAGCACGAGCACGCGCACCGGGGGCGGGACGAACCCCGGCAGCGCCAGGCTGGCCTGGAGTTGCGAGGGCACCACCAGCAGACGGGAGATGGTGTGCGCCCGGATGACGTCCCAGAACCGCTCGAGGTTCCGAACCTCCTGATCCGGGATCACCACGACCGGCACTCCCCGGAGCAGCGGCTCGAACAGCTCGTAGATGGCGTGCGTCGTGGTCATGTGCGACTTCTGACAGCAGCACTCACCCTCCTGGAACGGGTGCGCGTTCCAGGTCCAGCGGAGCCGGTGGAAGAACGACTGGTGACTGCGCACGATCATCTTGGGCTGTCCCGTGGAGCCCGAGGAGCAGAGGACGAAGGCGGGCTGGTCCGGGCGTCCGCCACCGGGGACCGCCGCCGGGGACGCGCTCGCGCACAGTCCCTCCAGGGAGAGGCGCCGGCCCGGCGCCGAGGGATCGAGGGCCGAGGCGCCGTGCTCGATGATGCCGTCCAGCTCGGCGTACTGGAGGATTTCCCGGAGGCGCGTGGCGGGGTACGAGGGCGGCAACGGCACCACCGCGGCGTTCGCCTTCAGGATCGCGAGGACGCACGCGACCCATTCGATGCCGCGTTCCACGTGCAGCCCCACCATGGATCCCGGTCCAATGCCGCGCTCCACGAGGCCGCCGGCCAGGCGGTCCGCCAGCGTCCCGAGCTCCTCGTAGGTGATGCTCCGGTCCCCGTCCCGCAGGGCCGCCTGTCGAGGCGTGTGCGCGCGCTGTCGCGCGAAATGCTCGTGCAGCAGCTCCGGTGGCGCCGGTTGGCTCATCCTGCAATCCCGACCTCTCCAGGCACGGCCACCGCGGCGCGCGCACGTCCACCGGCCACCGCGAAGGAGCGTACGGACCACGCCGCCTCCATCCCCTTCCCACGAGGCGCGTGGAATCCGCCGGGCGCGGGCCTCAGCTCCACCGCACGAGGATCGGTGGAGAACCCGCGGCCCAGTCCCTTCAGCACGGACTCCTTGGCGGTCCACAGCCGGAAGAAGTCCCGGCCCAGGCCGTCCATCTCGCGCTCGGTGAACGCCTGTGCGGCCACGGCGTCGAGGTCCGGCATGGGTCGAACGCACTCGACGTCCACACCAATGGGCCCCATCGCCACCCCGATCAGGAGGAGGTGCCGGGAATGGCTCACGCTGAACTCGAGGCCGCACCGGGCCTCCAGCTCCGGCTTCCCGGTTTCGGTGTAGCGGAAGGCGACGCGCTCGCCCGGGATGGAGAGGTACGATCCCAGGACGCTCCTCAGGTGTCCCCTGGCCCGCGCGAACCGGCGTCGGTCGCGCTCCCTGGCGAACCGCCGCGCCCGGATACGCTCGTCGCCGGAGAGGAGGGCCGGCAGCTCGTCGAACCCGGCCGGAGCATCCAGATCCACCAGCCAGAGGTCAATCCGCAAAGGTCGGCAGATCCTCGCGCGCGTCCGTCAGCCCGGCATACCCGCGGTCGCTGTCGGAGAGGAGCGGCTCGGCAATCGGCCAGCGAATCGCGAGCGACGGATCGTTCCAGATCACGCCATGCTGGTCGTCCCCGACATAGTAGTCGGTGCACTTGTACTCCACGTCGGTGGGCTCGGTGGGCACGCAGAACCCGTGCGCGAACCCGGCCGGGATGAAGAGCTGCCGCTTGTTGGCGGCCGACAGCTCCACCCCCACCCACTTCCCGAACGTGGGCGAGCCCCGCCGGATGTCCACCGCCACGTCCAGGACCGAGCCCTGGAGCACCCGGACGAGTTTGCCCTGCGGGCGCCGCAGCTGGTAGTGCAGTCCGCGGAGCGTCCCGACCGCCGAGTGCGAGTGATTGTCCTGGACGAACCGCTCGGGCAGGCCCGCCGCCGCGTATCGCTCGGCCTGATAGCTCTCGAAGAAGAACCCGCGGCCGTCCTCGAACACGCGCGGCTCGATGATCACGACGCCGTCCAGCTCCGTCCGGGTGACTTTCATGAGGCCATCGTCGTCATGGGCGTTCCTCCAGCTCCGCGAGAAACCGGTCCAGCGCGTCGTCCCAGGCGGGCAGCGGCCGGCCGATGGCGCGCTCGAAGCGCGTGGTGTCGAGGACCGACCAGGCTGGGCGTCTGGCGGGCCTGGGGAAGTCCGCCGTGGTGCACGGCGACAGCAGGTCCTCGCACCCGGCGCGGCGGAAGACGTGCCGCGCCACCTCGTACCACGTGGCGCTCCCGCCGTTGGCGACGTGCAGGATCCGGCCCCCGGCACCGGGCGCGCGCCGCTCGGCGGCAACGAGCGCCCACGTGGCCCGGGCGAGATCCACCGTGTAGGTCGGCCGGCCCGTCTGGTCGTTGACCACCCTGGTGGGCTGCCGGGCGGCCGCCCGTTCCCGCATCGTCCGGGGGAAACTCCGGCCGCGCGCCCCGTAGAGCCACTGCGTGCGCAGGATGACGTAGCGGCGCCCGCGCTCGGCAATGGTCCGCTCGCCCGCCAGCTTCGAGGCGCCGTACGCGCCGATGGGGGCGCACGGGTCATCTTCCCGGTACGGCCGCGTTCCCGCGCCGTCGAAGACGTAATCGCTGCCGTAGTGGATCAGCAGCGGCTCGGCGGCCCCCACGGGCCCGTTTCCCCGCGCGAGGGCGGCGGCGATGTAGCCGGGGGCGTCTCCGTTGACCGCGAAGGCCCGCTCCCGCTCCGATTCGGCGCCGTCCACGTCGGTGTATGCGGCGCAGTTGATCACGACGTCGGGCGCCACCTCCGCCACGGTGGCCGCGACGGCCTCCCGGCTGGTGACGTCCAGCTCCGCCGACGTGCGCGTGACCGGATCCACGCCCGCGGGCGCTTCCCGCAGCAGGTCCCGCGCGAGCATCCCGCCGGCGCCGAGCACCAATACGCGGTCCACGGAACGGCCGGCGCTCACGCTTTCAGATACAGGGCGTGGGCCGCGCGATACGCCTCGCTGAGGATCCGCTCCCACCACGGGCGGTTGCCGAGATACCACGCGACCGTTTCCGCGAGCCCGGTTTCGAGCGTGCGCTGCGGCGTCCAGCCCAGGTCCGACCGGATCTTGGTGTTGTCCATGGCGTATCGCCGGTCGTGGCCGGGCCGGTCCGTGACGTAGGCGATCAGGGAGTCCGGCTTGCCCAGGAGCCGCAGCAGCTCGCGGACGATGGTGATGTTCGTCGTCTCGGCCTCGCCGCCGATGTTGTAGACCTCACCGGGCACACCGCCCGTCAGCACCTCCCAGAGGGCGTCCACGTGGTCGAGCACGTGGATCCAGTCCCGCACGTTCAGGCCGTCGCCATACACGGGCAGCGGCTCGTCGCGCAGGGCCCGGGTGATCATGAGCGGAATCAGCTTCTCCGGAAACTGGAATGGGCCGTAGTTGTTGGAGCAGCGCGTGATGACGGCCGGGAACTTGTGGGTCTCGACGTACGCGCGGACCAGGAGATCCGACCCCGCCTTGCTCGCGGAATAGGGGCTGTTGGGCGCGATGGGCGTCCGCTCGGTGAACGCGGGGTCCGACGGGCCGAGCGACCCGTAGACTTCGTCCGTGCTGACGTGGAGGAACCGGAACGGCCGCGGCGCCCGGGCCAGCTCCGCGCGGCAGGCGTCGAGC
>DASWHL010000034.1:0-2651 GCA_036398175.1 Gemmatimonadales bacterium | reverse complement strand
CCGTCGGGCGACGGCCAGGACCGCGGCAACAGCGGCGTGTTCTTGATGGGTCTGTACGAGATCCAGGTGCTCGATTCCTACCAGAACGTCACCTATGCCGACGGCCAGGCGGCGGCGATGTACGGGCAGCTGCCGCCGCTCCTGAACGCGAGCCGCCCGCCCGGGCAATGGCAGACGTACGACATCGTGTTCCGCCGCCCGACGTTCGCGCCGGACGGCGCGGTGCTGTCTCCCGCGCGCATCACGATGCTGCACAACGGCGTACTGGTCCACGACAACGAGGCGTTCACCGGCCGCACGGCGCACGCTCGCCGGGCGCAGTATGCCCCCCACGCCGACAGGCTGCCGCTCGTGTTGCAGGATCACGGAAATCCGGTGCGATACCGGAACATCTGGGTTCGGGAGCTCTTGGAGACACCATGATCGCCCTGCTCGCCGCGCAAGCACTCGCCCTCTCCGTCATCCCGCAGCCGGTTCGTCTGGAGCCGGCGCCCGGCGCGTTCGTCCTCACGGCGGCTACCGTCATCGCCACCGACCGCGCCACGCGGGACATCGGGTACACACTCGCCGATCTTGTCGCCCCCGCTACCGGAAACCGCATCGCGGTTCGCCCGCTCACCGCCGGCGCGACGCGCGGGATCGTCATCCGGCTCGACCCAACGCTCGCCCGGCTCGGCGACGAAGGCTACCGCCTCGAGGTCACGCCGAGCCGCGTGACGATTCGCGCCTTCGCGCCGGCGGGCGCGTTCTACGCCGTCCAGACGCTGCGCCAGCTGCTCCCGGTCGCGATCTTCCGCCAGGGCAAGGTCGAGGGCGTGCGCTGGACGATCCCGGCCGTGGCGATCGAGGACTACCCCCGCTTCCCGTGGCGCGGCGCGCACCTCGACGTGGGGCGGCACTTCATGCCCAGGGAGTTCGTGAAGAAGTACATCGACCTGCTGGCGCTCCATAAGCTCAACCGCTTCCACTGGCACCTCACTGAGGACCAGGGCTGGCGGATCGAGATCAAAAAGTACCCCCGCCTCACCGAGGTGGGCGCGTGGCGCCGGGAGACGTTGATCGGACGCCAGGCCGCTTACCCCGACACGACCGCGTGGCGCTTCGACGGGCGGCCGCACGGCGGCTTCTACACGCAGGAGGACGTACGCGAGATCGTCGCGTACGCGGCGGCGCGCTTCGTGACCGTGGTGCCCGAGATCGAGATGCCGGGCCATGCCCTGGCGGCGATCGCCGCCTACCCCGAGCTCGGCAACACGGGCGACACGCTCGCGGTGGGCCAACGCTGGGGGATCTACGCCAACATCCTGAATCCCGATGAATCCACCATCCGGTTCATGCAGGACGTCCTCACGGAAGTCCTGGCCCTCTTTCCCGGTCGCTACGTGCACATCGGCGGCGACGAGGCGATCAAGGACCAGTGGCAGGCCAGCCAGCGCGTGCAGGCACGCATCCGGGAGCTGGGCGTGGCGAACGAGCACGAGTTGCAGAGCTGGTTCATCCGGCGAATGGACGAGTTTCTCACGGCGCGGGGGCGCGTACTCGTCGGCTGGGACGAGATCCTCGAAGGCGGACTGTCTCCCAACGCGGTCGTGATGTCGTGGCGCGGAACGGCGGGCGGCATCGCAGCCGCCCGTGAGCGGCACGACGTCATCATGACGCCCACGTCGCACACCTACTTCGACTACTACCAGTCACGCGATACGATCAGCGAACCGATGGCCATCGGCGGGTATCTCCCCCTCGAGACCGTCTACGCCTTCGAGCCGGTCCCTACGGAGCTCACATCCGAGGAAGCACGGCACATCCTCGGCTCCCAGGCCCAGCATTGGACCGAGTACATGCCGCACCCGAAGCAGGTGGAGTACATGGCGTTCCCGCGGCTCACGGCGCTCGCGGAGGTGGTGTGGACGGCGCGCGGACGGAAGGACTTCGCCGACTTCACCGCCCGGCTCGCCCCGCACCTCGAGCGGTTGTCCATCCTGGACGTCAACTACCGGCCGCAGTAGCGACCGCAGGAGTCGCGGCGGCGGTCACGTCATAGGCTCCAGCCCGCGCGATACTGCGGCCGGATGTAATCCTCGGGAATCGCCGTGTTCGTGACGTCGCCCGTCTGCGGGTTGATCTCCAGGGTCCGGCCGACCCGCACGGCGAGGTTCCCGAGCAAGACCATCTCGGTGAGCGGACCGGCGTGCTCGGCGAAGCTGGAGCCCGCCGCGGGACCGCCCTTGCACGCGGCGATCCACTCCGGATAGACCCCTTCGGTCCGCGGGTATGTCTGAGCCGGCGGATGGGCGGTGAGCTCCGCCTGGCGCGCGGGGTCCAGGACCCGCGGCTCCTCGCCGTAGATCCCGGCGAACAGCTTCCCGGCGTCGCCGATCCACAGCTGGCCGCTCGAATCGGGCGGCCACGCCTGCTCGCCGGCGACCTCCGGGGGCCGCGGCGGGAAGAGACTGCCGTCGCGCCACACGACTGTGATGCCGGGACGGCTGCCCTTCGCCGGGAACGAGTAGGTGATCCGCGAGCACGCGGGCGCGGCTTCGGCGAACAGCCTGGTCGATTCGCACTCCACGCGGGTCGGCCACCCGAGCCCGAGCGTCCAGAACGCCGCGTCCATCGAGTGACAGGCGATGTCGCCGAGCGCGCCGGTGCCG
>DASWHL010000033.1:0-29290 GCA_036398175.1 Gemmatimonadales bacterium | reverse complement strand
CGACCAGCGCCTCGAGGACGGTCGGACAGCCCAGGACCTGCGCGACGAAATCGCCCGCTTGCGTCTCCTCCGCTCCATCACGGAGGAGTTCAGCACGTCGCTCGATTTCGACGAGCTGCTCCCCAAGGTGTTCAACGCCGTGCTCGACGCGGTCGGCGCGCGCGGCGGCTCGCTGTGGATGGCCGAAGGAGAGGTGCTGCGGTGCCGGCTGGCCCTCGGCGCGGCCAGCCAGAAGCTGCTCGACACCACGGTGCCCATCGGCGAGGGCTTCGTGGGCGACGTGGCCCGCAAGCAGCGCACCACGATCGTGAACAACGCGATGGCGGATCCGCGCTTCCGGATGGAGACGGACCGCTCCAGCACCATGATCACGACCAACCTGATGGTGAGCCCGATGATCACGAAGGGCATCACCGTCGGGTCCATTCAGGTCACGAACAAGGTCGGCGGGCTCGGCATCTTCGACGACCACGACCGCGAGGTGCTCGAAGGGCTGGCCGCGAGCGCGGCGGCGGCGTTGCGGAACGCGCAGCTGCACACGGCGGAGAAGCGCGCACGCGACCTCGCGATCCTGCTCGAGATCAGCCGGGAAATCACCTCCACGCTCGACCTCGACCGCATCCTCCAACTCGTCGTGAACCTCGCGGCGCGCCCGCTCACGTTCGACCGCGGCGCCATCGGGCTCGTCCGCGGCGGCCGATGCACCATCCGGGCCCTCGCGGGGCAGGACGACGTGCCGGACACGGACGACGTGCGGCGGCTCGCGGCGCGCGGCGCCTGGGCCGCCGATCGCGGTGTCCGGGTCTACCTCGCCGACCGCGAGGCGCCGCGGGACGACGTGGAACGCGCCCTCTGCGCGGCGTTCGGCGACGACCTCGCGGGCGCGGGCGTCCGCGGCACGCTGTACCTGCCGCTGCGCGACGAGGAAGGCACCCTGGGCGTGCTGTTGTTCGAATCCCAGGCGCCGGACTTCGTCACCGACACGCAGCTCGAGCTGGCCGAGATCCTCGCCAACCAGACCACGGTGGCGCTCCGGAACGCGGAGCTGTACCACCAGGTGCCGCTCATCGAGGCGCTGGGCAGCATCGGGCGGACGCGCCGCCGGCTGCTCGAGGTGCCGCGGCGCCGGCGCCAGGCGATGGCCGTCGCGGCCGTCGGGGGACTGGCGGCCCTGACGGTGATCCGCTGGCCGTTCCGGGTGGCCGGGGTCGCGCCCACGTTTCGCGCGGTCGCCTATGCCGACGTGCGGCCGCTGGTGCCGGGGCTGGTGGAGCAGGTGCTCGTCCGCGAGGGCCAGACCGTGGCGCAGGGGACGCCGCTGATCCGCCTGCGCGACGCCGACTGGCGGGCGGAGCGCGGGGCGGCGGCGGCCGCGGCGAGCGCCGCGGAACGGGCCGCGGCCGTGGCGGCGAGCCAGGGCAACGCGGCCGGCGAGCGCATCCAGCGGGCCCGCCTCGCGGCGCTCGAGCGGCAACTCGCCCTGCTCGACGAGCAGCTCGCCGCCACGGTCGTCCGGGCCCCGGTGACGGGCGCCGTGCTCACGCCGCGCCCCGAGGAGCTGGTGGGGGCGTGGCGGGACGAGGGCGATGTGCTCGTGACGATGGGCCGGACGGACACGCTCGAGCTGGAGTTCGGCGTACCGCAGCGGGACCTGCCCCGTGTTCGCGTCGGCCAGCGCGTGCGGCTGCGCGTGGACGCGCTGCCGCAGCGCACCTTCGAGGGCACGGTGACGCAGCTGGGTGCGCTGCCCGCGCCGCACGACGACGCGATCGCCTTCCCGGTCCGCGCGCTCGTGCCCAATCCCGACGAGCGGCTGCGTCCCGGCATGGTGGCGCACGCCAAGGTGCTCACGGACCCGACGTCGGTGCTGGGGCGCGTGGTGCGTGCGCCCCTGCGCCGGCTGCGGCTCGCCTGGTGGAGGTTGCGATGGTAGGTACTGCCCGACGCCCCGCCCGGCTGCTCCCCGCGCTCGCGCTGGGCGCCGCCTGCGGGTCCGCCCCGGCGGCGCGTGAGGGCCCGGCGGCGGCCGATGCGCCCGCCCTGGCCGAGGTCGAGACCGTGACCGTGGCCCTGCCCGTGGCGCTCGAGGCCCAGCTCTACGTCGAGCACGACGCCATCGTCTACGCCCGGTCGGCCGGCATCGCGCAGGCGGTGCACGTGGACATCGGGGCGCAGGTGCGCGCGGGCCAGGTGCTCGCCACGCTCGAGGACGTGGACCAGCGCATCGCGCTGGCGGAGGCGGAGGAGGCGCATGCCAACGCGACGAAGATCGTGGAGCGGATGCGCCAGCTCGGCGGCCGCGGGGTGGTGGCGGTCGCGGACTCGGAGCAGGCGGAGTTCGCCTTTGCCCAGGCGGCGCTCGCGCTCCGGCGCGCCCGGCGCGAGCTGGACCTGACCCGCGTCCTCGCGCCGTTCGCCGGCGCGGTCACGGCGCGGACCGTCCGGCTCGGCCGGCTGGTGGCCGAGGGCGACTCGCTGTTCCGCGTGACGGCGCCGGCGCCGCTCCTCGTCGCGGTGCGGGTGCCGGAACGGAGCGCGGCGTCCATCGCCATCGGCGGCGCGGCCGTCGTGATCACGCACGAGGGTCGGACGGCCGGCGCCACGGTCGCCCGCCTGTCGCCCGCGATTGACGCGGCGAGCGGCACGCGCGAGTGCGTGCTCCGCGTCGCCGCCGGCGCCGACCTCTTGCCCGGGACGAGCGTCACGGTCCGCCTGGGCGCCGAACGGCGCCGCGTGGTGGCGGTGCCGCCGGACGCTATCTCCGAGGACGGGTACGCCCTCGTGTGGGAGGGCGGCCGCAGCGCGCTGCGCGCCGTGACGACCGGCGCGACGCTGCCCGACGGGCGCCTCGAGGTCGTGAGCGGGCTGGTGCCCGGCGAGCGGGTCGTGCGCGCGGGGCAATGAACCCGCGCCCGCGGCTCCGCCCGGACCTCGTCATCGTGGAGCAGACGTTCCAGGGTGAGCAGAGCTACGTCGTGAAGGACCCCGTCTCGCAGAAGTACTTCCGCTTCAAGCCGCTCGAGGCCTTCGTCCTCCAGCACTTCACCGGCGACGCCACCCCGGCCCAGGTCGCGGCCCAACTGGCCGAGGCGGGCGTCGCCCTGCCCGCCGCCAACGTGGGCGGGTTCGCGCGCCGGCTGAACCAGATGGGGCTGCTCCAGCGGTCCACGGCGGAGAAGTCGGTCATGCTGCTGGAACGCCTGCGCACCGAGCGCCGCCGACGGCTCAAGGGTCGCGCGTACGAGGGAAGTCTCCTGCGGATGCGGTGGTCCGTGGGCAATCCCGATGCCGTCCTCACGCGCTGGCTCCCGCACCTCCGCTTCATGTTCACGGCGCCGTTCCTGGCGATCGGCGTGGTGCTGTTCGCGGTCTACGCCGTCATCCTCGCGGCCAACTGGAGCGCCCTGGGCAGCGGACTGGGTGCGCTGCTCGATCCCCGCACGCTCACGGCGGCCAAGATCTTCGTGATGTGGGCGACCGTGATGCTCATCATTGTGATCCACGAGCTGGGCCACGGGGTCACGTGCAAGTACTTCGGCGGCCAGGTGCCGGAGATCGGCGCCATGCTGCTCTACTTCCAGCCGGCGTTCTTCTGCAACGTGAACGACGCGTGGGCGTTTCCCGAGCTGCGCAAGCGGCTGTGGGTGACGGCCGCCGGCTCGTGGGTCCAGCTCATCCTGGCGGCGCTGGCGGCCGTCGCCTGGCTGCTGCTCGAGCCGGGCTCGCTGCTCGCCGACGCCGCGCTGACGGCCGTCGTGATCGGCGGCGTCATGACCGTGCTGGCCAACGCCAACCCGCTGATCCCGCTCGACGGGTACTACGCGCTCAGCGACTGGCTCGAGATCCCCAACCTGCGGCTGCGCGCCTTCGCGCATCTCGGGTGGTGGATCAAGCGGCACGTGCTCCGGCTCGCCATTCCCGAGCCGCCGGCGGACGACCGCGAGCGCCGGATCCTGCTGACCTACGCGGTGCTGGCGGCCCTGTACATCGCCGCGATGCTGTTCCTGATCGGCGCCCGGGTGTTCGGCTGGGCGAGCCGAACGTGGGGCGTCGTGGGCGCCGTGGGGTTCCTGCTGCTCGTGGCCAGCATGATGTGGAAGTCGCTGACCGGCTGGTGGCAGGCGGTGGTGGCGTCCGTGCGGGAGCACCGCGCGGGCCTGACGGCGCGGCGCGTCTGGCGGACCGGCGGGCTCGTGGCGCTCGCCCTGCTGATCGCGGCGCTCGTCGTGCCGTGGCCGCGGGTCGTGACGGGCCGGTTCACGGTGGAAGCGCGGACCGCGTTCGCATTGGCCGCGCCCGAGGACGCGGTCGTCGTCCGCGTGTATGCGGCCGAGGGCGCCACGGTGCCGGCCGGCGGGCCGCTCGTGCGGCTGCGGAGCTTCGCGCGCGAGCGCGAGCGCATCATCCTCCAGGCGGAGGTGGACTCGCTGCACGCCGAACGGCGCCGCGCGGTCGCCGCGGGGCAGGCCGACGCCATCCGCCGGCTCGAGATTCTGCGGACCGAGGGGCAGGCACGGCTGGACGCGATCACCACGCGGATCCACGCGCTCACGCTGCGCGCGCCCACCACGGGAACCGTCGTGACACCACGGACCCCGGAGCTGCTCGGGCGCCTGATGGAGGCCGGGGACGTCGTCGTGCGGTTCCACCGTTCGGATACGGTCCAGGTCCGGATCCGACTCCAACCCGCGGGGGCGCGCGCCGTGGAACCGGGACAGGCCGTGCGCCTGCTGCCGGACGTGGATCGCCGGGCGGACCGCCGCGCCGTGGTGACCGACCTCGCGGCCCGGGGCGACTCGGCCGGACGCGCCGAGGCCCGCGTGCTCCTGCCCGCCGACGCCGTGGCGTTCCGCCCCGGCGCCACCGGCCACGCCGAGGTCGTGGTGGGACGCTCGAACCTGCTCGGCGCGCTCTGGTGGGGCCTGCGGAAGCGGATCCGGGGCGACCTGTTGCTCTGACCTTTCCAGGGAGCCCCCATGCCAGCCTCTTTGCTCGGTGAAGCCCTCGAAGCCTGGCGCGACGCGCGTCACGGCGTGCTCGACGAGGTCCGCAACATCCCGGCGGAGCACTTCGATTTCCGGCCCACGCCGCAGGTGCGGAGCGTGCGCGAGCAGGTCGTCCACATCCTCGAAGTGGCCATGATGATGGTGGGGGAGCTGACCCGCGACGATACCAACTTCCGGCGCGCGCCCTGGCCCGAATTGCTCGCGATGTACGCGCAACCGGCCTACGACGCCACGACGCGGGACCAGCTGCTGGCGCTGCTCGAGTCCCAGCTTGCCGACGGCGAGCGCGCCTTCCGCGCCCGCGGTGAGCTGGCGCTGTTCCAGTTCCTGCGGCGGTTCGACGGTCAGCCGGGGACGAAATTCGCGTGGCTCCACCACGGCATCGCGCAGGAGGAATACCACCGGGCCCAGCTGGCGCTCTACGCGCGGCTGCTGGGGCTCGTGCCGGCGCTCACGCAGAAGATCACCGGTGGATGACGATAGAGCGGGAGCGGCCGCGTTCCTTCCGCCGCCCGCGCCACCGCGATATCGTTACGGTCCCAGGCCATTTCTCCGGAGTCCTCACCATGGACGCACGACGATTCCCTCCGCTCGGGAGGCTTGCCGGGTTCGCCGCCGTCGTTGCGGCCGCCGCTCCCGGCACGGCGCACGCGCAGGCGCCGGCCCCTCCACCGCACTACGCCATCCGCAACGCCCGGATCGTAACCGGCACCGGCGCCGTGATCGAGCGCGGCACGCTGGTGATGCACAAGGGCGTGATCACCGCGGTCGGCGCCACCGCGGCCGTGCCCGCGGCCGCGTGGGAGATTGACGGTGCGGGCCTCACGGTCTATCCGGGCCTGATTGATCCGCTCTCGACCGTGACGCTGGCGAGCGACCTGCGCCTGCCGCGCGCGGCACGCGGCGGCCAGGGGCCGGGTGGGGGCGGGGGTGCGGCGCAGCAGGGCGCCGCGCAGGGCGAGTACTCGCGCGGCCCCGCGGACCGGCCGGGCACGTTCACGTGGCGGAGCGCCGCGGACGAGCCCAACGCGGGTGACTCCGCCGTGGCCCAGTGGCGGCGCGCGGGCTGGACGTCCGTGGTGGCCGTGCCCGAGCGCGGCTGGTTCCCGGGCCAGGCGGCCGTGCTCAACCTCGCGGGCGACCGCGCCCGCGACCTGGTGGTCGCGACGCCGGTGGCCCAGCGCGTGAATCTCCAGTCGGGGCCGGGGTTCCCGGGCTACCCCAACTCGCTGATGGGCGCCATCGCGTACGTGAAGCAGGTGTTCTTCGACGCGGACCATTACGACCGCGCGTGGACCGCGTACGAGGCGGCGCCGGCCGGCAAGGAACGGCCCTCCTACGACCGGACGCTGGAGCCGCTGCGGGGCGTGCTGAACGGCCGGACGCCGGTGCTGTACCCCGGCGTGCACGACAAGGAGATCCGCCGCGCGCTCGACATCGCCGGCGAGACGCGGACGGCGCCGGTCGTCTACGGCGCGCACGAGGGCTACCGCACGGCGGCGCTGCTGGCGGAGCGCCGGACGCCCGTGCTCGTGAACGTCAACTGGCCGGAACCGCCGCGGGACGCGGATCCGGATGCCGAACCGCCGCTCTCCACGCTGCGGCTGCGGGAGCATGCCCCCACGACGCCCGCCGCATTCGAGCGGGCGGGCGTGCGGTTCGCCTTCTACGCCGGTGGCGCCGACCCGCAGAAGACCCTGACGAACATCCGGAAGGCCATCGCGCTGGGACTCTCGCCGGACGCCGCGCTCCGGGCCCTGACGCGGACCCCCGCCGAGATCTTCGGCGTGGCGGACCGGCTCGGCACGCTGGAGACGGGCAAGATCGCCAACGTGCTCGTGACCGACGGCCCGCTGTTCGCCGACAGCACGAAGGTGAAGATGGTGTTCGTGGACGGTCGCCAGTACGAGGGCGCGCAGCCCGCGGTCGCCTCGGCGGACAGCGCGCCGCGCCGCCGCCGCGCCGCCGCCGAGGTCGGCCCGCTCGTTCCCATGACGGACGACCGTGGGCCGTACGCGGCCAACCGCGTCACGCTCATCCGCAACGCCACGATCCTGACGGTCACCAACGGCACGATCGAGAACGGCTCGATCCTGATCCGTGACGGCAAGATCGCCGCGGTGGGGAAGGACGTTGCCGCGCCGGCGGGAGCGACCATCGTGGACGCCACCGGCAAGTACGTGACGCCGGGCATCATTGACGCCCACTCGCACATCGCGACGGACGCGGTGAACGAGGGCAGCGTCTCGGTGTCCGCCATGGTGGGCATCGAGGACGTGCTCGACCAGGACGACGTGGCCATCTACCGGGCGCTGGCGGGTGGGGTCACGAGCGTGAACGTGCTGCACGGCTCGGCCAACCCCATCGGCGGGAAGAACGCGGTCATCAAGCTGCGCTGGGGCGCGGACGCGAAGGGCCTGCTGCTCGACGGGGCGCCGCCGGGCATCAAGTTCGCCCTCGGCGAGAACACCAAGCGCGACCGCACCCCCGACCGCTACCCCGCCACCCGCATGGGCGTCCAGGACGTGATCCGGCAGGCGTTCCTCGAGGCGCAGCGGTATGCGGCCGAGTGGAAGGCCTACCAGGCGCTGCCCGAGCGGCAAGGCCGCACCGTGGTGGCCCCGCGCCGGGATCTCGAGCGGGAGGCGCTGGCCGAGATCCTGGACGGCCGGCGGCTGGTGCACGCGCACTCGTACCGCGCCGACGAGATCCTCCAATTGGTGCGGCTGGCGGAGGAGTTCGACTTCCGGATCGCCACGTTCCAGCACGTGCTCGAGGGCTACAAGGTGGCCGACGAGATCGCCGCGCACGGGGCGGGCGCGTCCACGTTCTCCGACTGGTGGGCGTACAAGGTCGAGGCGTACGACGCCATCCCGCACAACGCGGCCCTCATGACCGAGCGGGGCGTGGTGTCGTCCATCAACTCGGACAGTCCCGAGGAGATGCGGCACCTGAACCAGGAAGCCGCCAAGGCCATCAAGTGGGGTGGGCTCTCGGAGACGGAGGCCCTGAAGCTCGTGACGCTGAACCCGGCCATCCAGCTCGGCGTGCAGGATCGGGTGGGGTCCATCGAGGTCGGCAAGGACGCGGACCTGGCGGTGTTCAACGGCCACCCGCTTTCCGTGATGGGCGTGGTCGAGCAGACCTACGTGGACGGCCAGCTGTATTTCGACCGGGCGCTGGATCGCCTGCGGCAGCAGCAGCGGGAGGCGGAGCGGAAAGCGCTGATGGACAAGGAAAAGAAGGAGGCGCCCGCCGCCGACCGACCGCGCGTGACCACCGCGCCCGAGGAGAACTGACCATGCGCATCCATCGAATCGTCGCCGGCATGGCGGCCGCGGCCCTCGCGGCTCCGGGGGCCACCGCGCAGGAGCTGGTGATCCGCGGCGGCACGGTCCACACGCTGGCCGGGCCGGCCATTCCGAACGGCGCGGTGCTGATCCGCGACGGGAAGATCGCGGCGGTCGGGGCCACCGTGGCCGCCACGCCGGGCGCCACGGTGCTCGACGCCACGGGCAAGCACGTGTATCCCGGCCTGTTCGACGCCATCACCCAGCTCGGCCTCACCGAGATCGGCGCCGTGGACGTGACCAACGACCTCACGGAGCTGGGCACGTTCAATCCCCATCTGCTGGGCGCCACCGCCGTGCACCCCGCGAGCGAGCACATCCCGGTGGCGCGGGCCAACGGCGTCACCCACGCGGTGGCCGCGCCCGGGGTGCGCACCGGCGGGATCGGCGGGCAGGGCTCGCTCGTCAACCTCGACGGCTGGACCGTGGAGGAGATGCTGGTTGCGCCGTCCGTGGGCATGATGCTCGACTGGCCCACCATCCAGACCCGCGCGTTCGGCTTTGGTGCGGCCGCGCAGGGCGAGCGGTCGTACCGGGATGCCAAGCGGCAGTACGACGCGCGCGTGGACTCGCTCGAGGCCTGGTTCGACGCGGCGCGCCAGTACCACCACGCGGTAGGCGCGGGCACCACCGTACCGCGCGATCTCCGGCTCGAGGCGTTCGGCCCGGTGCTCGAGGGAGCGCTGCCGCTGCTCGTGACCGCCAACACCACGCGGGCCATCCTCGATGCCGTCACCTTTGCCGATTCGCAGAAGGTACGGCTCGTGATCCTGGGGGGGCGGGAAGCCTGGAAGGTGGCGGATACGCTCGCCGCCAGGCGGGTCCCGGTCATCCTCGGCCGCACGGCGGCGCTGCCGGCGAGTGAGAACGAGGGCTACGACGAGAAGTACGCCCAGCCCGGCAGGCTGCACGCGGCGGGCGTCACGTTCGCCATCTCGACGTTTAATGCGTCCGACTCGCGGACGGTGCCGTACGAGGCCGGGTTCGCGGTCCCCTACGGTCTTCCGGAGGAGGAGGCGCTCAGGGCCATCACCGTTTATCCCGCGCAGATTCTGGGCGTCGGGGACCAGCTCGGCACGATCGAGCCGGGGAAGATCGCGAACCTCATCGTGACCGACGGGAATCCGCTCGAGATCCAGACCCGGGTGGAGCATGTCGTCATTGCGGGACGGGACGTGAGCCTGGCGAACAAGCACCAGGCGCTGTACGAGAGGTATCGCGGGAGGCCCCGGCGGTGAGGCGCGCGGTCGCCGTGGCCTTCGTCTTCCTGGTCCTGCGCCCGGCGATGCTGGCGGCGCAGGAGCCGGAGTACGTGCGCCTGCAATGGTGGCACCCGTTCGTGGCGTCGGCCGGCGTCGCCGCGCTGTTCCTGATTGATGAGCCGGTCCACGACTACGTGCAGGGCCACCGCTCGGCCTCGCTCGACGACGTGGCGGACGTCGCCGTGCGGTTTCACGATCCCACGGTCTTCATCATCTCGAGCAGCGGGGCCATGGCCCTCGGCCTGGTGCTGCGCGAGCCCGTGGTGGCCCAGACCGGTCTCCAGATCCTCGTGTCGTACGCGCTCGCGTCCGGCATGATGATCGGTACCAAGTGGGTCTTTGGTCGCTCCCGGCCGAACGCGACTCCGGATGACCCGATGGTGTTCGACATGCTGGGTGGGGGCGAGAACGCGGCGTTTCCCTCGGGCGCCTCGACCGTGACGCTCAGCCTGGCCACGACGGTGGCGGACGCCATTGGCGGCCCGCGGTCACCGTCGCCCTCTACGCCGGCGCCACGCTCGGTGGAGCCGCTTCGGGCTCCGGCCGCCCACGGTCGTGGTGGACCATGCGCGGCGGGCGGCCATCGCGTACATTGCGCGGGACGAGAGGTACGGGTCGCGCCCCCGGCCCGACGGATCCGCCCGGGAACGCACTCAACGGCACGAGGAGGAGTTCATGCGCACAGCACCATCCACACTGCTCATCAGCGTCGCGGCGCTCACGCTCGCGTGCGCCCCGGCTGCGGAGATGCCGGAGGATACCACCGCCGACGTCGCGGCCATCGAGGCCGTCCGCGCGCAGGAAGTGGCGGCCATCACGTCCGGCGACACGTCGCTCGCCTACCTGACCGACGACGCGGTGGTGATGCCACCGGGTGCGCCACAGGTCGCCGGCAAGGCGGCGCTGCGCAACTGGATGCGGGAGTTCATGGCCGCGGTGACCATCCAGGCGGCCACGTACGATCAGAGCACCATCACGGTGGCCGGTGACTGGGCCATCGAGCACTACACGGGGACCGTCACGATGATGCCCGCGAGCGGCGGAGCGGCAATGACGGAATCCATGAAGGGCATCCACGTGTACCGCAGAGGCGCGGACGGGACGTGGAAAATGGCCATGGACGTCTGGAACACGGACTCGGCGCCGCCCGGCATGTAGAGGGGGTGGGGCGCGCCGTCGCCCCACGCCGTCCCTGGCCGTAGCTTATCCGGCATCTCGAACCCTGTCGTTGCCGAGGTGCCTCCATGCGGCGCATTGTCCCGGTCCTGTGTAGTGCGTTCCTCGTCGCCCCTCCGCTCGCGGCTCAGCGCGATCTCACCCCTCTCGACGTCGTCACCATGAAATCCGTCACCGGCGCGATTCCGAGCCCGGACGGCAGCCGCATCGCCTTCACCCGCTCCGAGCCACGGGGTCCCACGGCCGCGCCCGGAGCGGCGTACACGACGCTTTCCCTGCTGGACGGCGGCGGGGAGCGCGGCCTGGTGACGGGTGCGGTGAACATCGGGACAGTCGCGTGGCAACCGGACGGGGCGGCTGTGACGTTCCTCGAGCGGCGGGACGGAGACGCTGGCCGGCAGCTCTACGCGATGCCGATGCAGGGCGGGGAACCGCGACGCGTGTTCGCCACCGACCTGAGCATCGGCACGTTCCGCTGGCGCCCCGACGGCGGCGCGGTGGCGTTCACCGCCGCGGCGCCCGCGCCCGCGGCGCGCGCGGCGGCCCGCGCCAGGGGATTCACCCAGACCGTGGTGGACGAGGACTGGAACCCCACGAACCTCTATCTGTGGACGCCCGCGGACGGCGTCCGGCGGCTCGATGTGCCGGGCAGCGTGTTCGACCTCGCGTGGTCGCCCGACGGCACGCGCCTGGCATTGGCGCTCGCGCCGCGCCCGCTCGTGGACGACAGCTACATGTTCAAGCGGATCCACGTGCTCGACCTCGCCACGGGCGCGGTCCGGCGGCTCGTGGACAACCCGGGCAAGCTCGGCCAGATGGCGTGGTCGCCCGACGGCACCCGGCTCGCGTACGTGAGCGCGGCCGACGCGCGCGACCCGCACGCCGGCATGCTCTACCTGGCGGATGCCCGCACCGGCGCCGTCACGCCCCTCACCGAGGGCTTCGAGGGGATGGTGCACGATCTCCTGTGGCTGGACGACGGCCGCGTGCGGGCCGTGGTGAGCCGCGGGATCGAGAGCCGTGTGGCCGACCTCGATGTCCGCGCCCGGCGCTGGACGGACCTGACGATCAACACGCTGCGCGTCGAGGACATCGAGATGGTGGGGCGGGCGGTGGCCGCGGTCATGTCGGGGCCGGCGCATCCGTCGGAGGTGTACACGCTGGACGGCGGCACGTGGACCCGGCGCACGAACAGCAACCCGTGGCTCGGCGATGTGTCGCTCACCCGTCAGGCCATCCACCGGTTCCCGGCCAGCGACAGCGTGACCATCGAAGGCATCCTGCTCTATCCCCGCGATTTCCGCGCAGGCACGCGCTACCCGCTCGTGATCGTGGCACACGGCGGGCCCGAGAGCCATTACGGCAACCAATGGGTCACGACCTACAGCGAGTGGGGTCAGCTGCTGAGCCGGGACGGCTACTTCGTGTGGTATCCCAATTACCGCTCCAGCACGGGGCGGGGCGTGGCGTTCGCCAAAGCCGATCACGGCGACCCCATGGGGCGCGAGTTCCAGGATCACCTGGACGCCATTGACGACTTGGTGGGCCGTGGTTGGGTGGACCGCGCGCGTGTGGGGATTGGCGGCGGCTCCTACGGCGGGTACACCGCGGCCTGGGCGGCCACCCGGCACACCGATCACTTTGCGGCCGCGGTCGCCTTCGTGCCCATCACGTGGGTCCCGGGCCTCGTGCTGGCCTCCGACATCCCCCGCGAGTTCTACTACGTCCACTACGAAGAGCAGTGGCCGCACCAGGCGTGGGACGTCATGGAGGCGCGGAGCCCGCTCACGTACGCGCCGCATGCCCGCACGCCGCTGTTCATTGCCGGCGGCACCAGCGACCCACGCGTTCATCCGAGCCAGCCGTTCATGCTCTACCGCGCCGTCGAGACCATGACGGACACGCCGGTGCGCTATGTCCAGTACCCCGGCGAGCCGCACGGCAACCGCATCAACGTGTTCCGGTACGATTACACACTGCGCACGCTGCGGTGGTTCCGGCAGTACCTGGCGCCGGGGGATCATCGAGCGGATCCGCCGCCGCCGCTGGACGTGGACTACGGAGCCTGGCTGGGCGCGGGGACCTGACTTCCTGGCAAGCTTCTTGCCTTCTTCACCCGTGCGGGGGGCGGAGGCCGCCACGGAGCCTTGGGCCACCTAGCGGTCCGAGTGCAAGTCCGCACCCGGCCTTCGCCCCGCCGCACGAACTTGGGCCCGCCTCCGCGGCAGGGTTGCCGCAGCGCCGCTGTTGTACCCCTCCCCCACCGACGCCCCGATAGTGGGCGGCGAGGGGGAAATCAGCCCAACCCTGCAGCGCCCCTACCGCCCCCTACCGTCTTCTACCGTCCCTTCCTACGCCCCCGGCGCCACGTTCGCATTCAGCCGGAACAGGTTCGTCGGGTCGTACGTCTGCTTGATCCGCACCAGCCGGGCGTAGTTGCCCCGGTAGTTCTCGTTCACCGCCCCCGCGGCGATGTCGTCCGGCAGGTCGTTCGTGTAGAACCCCTTGGTGAAGGGCTCGAGCCGGGTCCAGTACTTCCGCAACCAGGCGATGTGGTCGCTCGGGTCGTCGCCAAAGGCCCAATCCACCGCGGACAACAGGTTGCCCTTGGCGTCGCGATGCGCGAACGCCGTGGCGTCGTTGGCCACGCGGCTGATGGCCCCGCCGCTCTCCTGATAGAACACCGCGGTCGTCCGGGATGGGTGTCCCTCGATCCCGTCCACGATGGCCGCCACGAGGTCGGCGGGGAACGCCGGCACGAAGCCGCTCTTCAGGTAAATGGCGCGGGCTCGCGGATCGTCCACGTCGCCGGAGCGCTGGAGGGCCACGTAGTCCATGGCCTGTATGCCGTCCCGCAGTGGGGTGCCCAGCGTCCGGATGGGAGCGAGGATGCGGTCCGCCTGATCCGGCGGTCCGGAGTAACACACGCTGAGCCCCGCCATCCCCGGCGTGCCGCCCGGCGGGTGCACCACGACCCACCCCAGGGACAGGTCGTCCGGGGCGTCGGCGATGTACTCCGCGTAGACGCCCAGGACGTCCCGCGCGCGCGCGATGGGGAACATGATGCCGCCGCCCACCACCTGCCGCTGCATGGGGTGCAGCCGGAACTCGAACGACGTCACGATCCCGAAGTTGCCGCCGCCGCCGCGCACGCCCCAGAAGAGATCGGGGTGCTCGTCGGCGCTGGCGTGCACCAGCTCGCCGTCGGCGGTCACGACGTCCACGGAGAGCAGGTTGTCCACCGACAGGCCGAAGCGGCGCGCCAGCCGCCCGAACCCGCCGCCCGTCACGAGGCCGCCGACCCCGGTGTGCGAGACCGTGCCCATGGGGGTCACGAGCCCGTAGGCCATGCTCTCGTGATCCAGGTGGCCGAGGAGGCTGCCGCCCGTGACGCGCGCCGTGCGCGCCCTGGGGTCCACCCGCACGTGCCGGAACGGGGAGAGGTCTATCATCATGCCGCGGTCGCACGTGGACTTTCCGGCAAAGCTGTGTCCACCGCACTTCACCGCGAGCAGCAGGCTGTGCTCCCGCGCGAACTCGACGGCGGCACGCACGTCGGCCGTGCCCGTCACCTGCGCGATCAGGGCGGGGCGCTTGTCGAAGGACGGGTTGAGGATCCGCCGCGCGTCGTCGTAGCCGTCGTCGTGCGCCAGCAGGACCCGGCCCCGCAGCCGGGACGCCAGCGCCTTGACCGCCATGCCCTTGAGCGTGATGGCCTGCCCGTCGCCGGTGACGGCGTCGAGGTCGGCCGGATCCTGCGAGAGCAGCCGGAACAGCCGGGGCGTGCCCGGGACCATCGTCCCGATGGCGGCGGCCATGCCGGTACGGACGAACGCGCGGCGCTGCATGGGAGACCTCGATCGGGGGTGGGAGACGGAGGCAAGAGTGACCTTCGTGGTCGGGATTGTCAAATGGCGGCGTCCCCTACCGTCTCTCCTGGATGTCCCCCGGGGTCAGCGTCGTCGTGCGCTGCTGGTCGTCCGCGACCAGCACCATGCCCGTACCCTCCGGGCGCGCCACCAGCGCCACGCGGGCGGTGCCGTCCGGCGCGGCGAGCTGGATCTGCGGCATCTCGTTCCACGACAGGCCCACGATGACGCGGGTCGTGCCCGCGGCGTCGAGCAGGGTCAGCGAGGGGAGGCCGGATTCCTCCTCGCACGTCAGCACGCCTCGCAGGCGGCCGTGTCGGTCGTGCAGCTCCAGCCGCTCGGTTCGCACGATCTTCTCTTCCATGTCTCTACCCTCCGGGCTCGGGGGCATCGGCGCTGAGTTCCTGGCCTGAATCCTGGTGCAACGCTCGCACCGCCACCGGCCGCGCGCAACGGAAAAGCGGCGTGCCCGCCTTCCTGCCGGAAGACGGGCACGCCCCATGACTGCTCCTGCGCGGGTTCCGCTCAGCTCTGCTCGGGCCGCCCGCGGATCACCGGCGCCAGGATCACTTCCCCGCTCCCGGTCCCGGTGACGTTGAGGAACGTCGCGCCCGGGCTGAAGAGCAGCCCGACGTCGTTGACGTTGCCCTCGGCATCGGCCACGACGCTGAACTCCGCGTCGGTCTTGATGCCGGTCTCGGTGCCCGACGGGATCGAGACGTCGTAATCAAAGTCCGCGTCGAACGTGAGCGAAAGCCCCAGCGACACGGCCTCCGAGAACCGGATGACGGCCTCGTCCACGAACAGCCGGACGCTCGCGTAGTCGCCCACGAGCACCGCGCCCGAGGCGATCACCAGCGGGGATTCGCCCTCGGTGGGCAGCGCCATCAGATCCACGGTCACCGGACTCGCCAGCTGGAGCGAGATCCACGCGCCGGCGTCGGCGTCGTTGCCTTCCTGTTCCTTGGGGAGGAACTGGATCCCGGTGATCTGCACCGTCAGCGACGCGACGACCGCGGGGTCAATGGCCACCGCGGCGCCTTCGCTGCCGGCCAGGCTCGCGACCCAGCCACCGGTCACCTGCGCGAAGATCTGACTGGTCTGCTGCATCTCCACGTCCACCTGCTCCGCCTCGCCGGGCCCGCCGTCCGAGCAGGCCGCCATGCCGGCGACCGCCAGGCCCATCCCGGTCCGCTGTATCCACTGGGCCGTCCACATACGTTTCCTCCTTATGGCATCTTGTGTGTGAGCGCTGTATTTGCCGGCGGCGCACCGCCGACGTTCGGGCTACACACCCGGTCCGCGGCGGATCGGTCACATGGTCGCTGCGCGTCACAATCACCGGGTGATCGGGGTCACAGAGAGAGCGGCGGCGACGAGACGCCGCGGCCGGAGTGACGGTTTCGGAAGTCGCGGAGTGTGTACGGGCGAGTGGACCAAACCAGCCCTCGCCGGAGGTGGAAACGCCATTCAACCTCAGGACGCCATGCCAACGGGGCCGAGCGACGCGACCATCGTCGCCCGGGTGCTGGCCGGAGACACCGAGGCCTTCGGGCTCCTGGTGGACCGTTACGAGCCGGACCTGGCGCGGTATGCCCGGTGGGCCCTGGGCAGCGAGGATGACGCCGCCGATGCCGTGCAGGACGCGCTCGTGCGGGCCTACCGGTCGCTGCACCGCTGCGCGGTCCCGGCGCGGTTCAAGGGATGGCTGTTCCGGATCGTCAGCAACCGGTGCAAGACGCGCCTGGCGCGGCACCGGCGCCGGCGCACCGAGCGGCTCGAGGATCTGCCCGCGGAACCCGAGGTGGATCAGGCGGACCCAGGCGAGGACGCGGAGCGGCGGGATCGGCGCGAGCAGCTGGAATGCGCGCTCGAGGCGCTGTCGCCGGAGCATCGGGAGGCGCTCGTGCTGCGCTACGTGAACGAAATGAGCGTGCCGGAGATGGCGGACGCGCTGGATCTGTCGGTTTCGGCGGTGAAGATGCGATTGCACCGGGGGCGCGAGGCGCTCCGGACGGTGCTGCAACCGGAAGGAGACGGGTGATGGCATCCCGCGAAGACCAGCGGCTGGCGCGGTACCTGGACGGCGAGCTGCCGCCGGACGCGCTGCCGGAGGACCTCCGGCGGCGGGCCCGGGAGTTCGAGGCGCTGTTCGCCGCGCCGCGGGCCGAGCGGGTCCGGTTCCCCATGGGGTTCCGCGACACCGTCATGCGGCGCGTGCGGCAAACGCCGCGGGCACGGGCGGGGCGCGCGTGGCAATGGATGGTGACGCCCCGGACGTTCCGGTTGAGCCCGGCCACGGTGGCCCTCGCGGCCGCGGCCGTGCTGGCCCTCGTGGTCCTCACCCGCCCGGGCGGCCCGGCGGACCCCGGTGCCACGGTCGTGACCGTGCCGGTCGTCGAGCCGGCGGCCGTGCGGTTCGTGTTCGTGGCCCCGCAGGCGGTCCGGGTGGCCGTGACGGGCGGGTTCGCCAACTGGGATCCCGACGGCATCCCCATGCGGAGCGAGGGCGACGGGCGCTGGGTGGCCGAAGTCCGGCTGCCGCCCGGCGTCCACCAGTACGTGTTCGTCGTGGACGGCACCGAGTGGCGTCCGGACCCGAACGCGACCTCGCAGGTGGACGACGGGTTCGGGCAGCAGAACAGTGTCCTGCTGGTGCCGGAAGGGCGGTCGAGCTGACCATGCGGCCGGCGGCGGCGGTCCTGAGCATCGCCCTTGCGTGGGGCGCCCTGGCGCCCGCCGCGGCGCAGCTGGATCCCACCGTGCGGGACGCGCTGCGCCCGGTGCTCGAGACGGCCCGGCGGGATTCGGTGCCGGTCGAGGTCCTGGAGGCCAAGGCGCTCGAGGGCGTGGCCAAGCGGCGTCCGACGCCAGTGATCTTGGCGGCGGTCCAGCGTCTGGCCGGCGAGCTGCGCGATGCGCGCGCCGCGCTCCGCGCCGCGGCCCCCACGGCGACGCTCTCGGCCGGCGAGCAGGTGGCCGTGGCCGAGGCGGTGCGACTGGGCACGACGTGGGAGGACGTGCGGTTGCTGCGGGCCGCGGCGGATCCGGGCACGAACCTCGAGATCCCCTTCGCGGTGCTCGGGGCGCTGGTGGAGCGGGGCGTGCCGGCGGGGGAGGCCCGGGCGGTCATCCAGGGGATGGTGAAGGCCGGTGTGGAACAGTCGCGGATGGTGGAAGTGCCCGCCAGGATAGACGTCGCCCTGCGGGTGGGGGCGGCGCCGATCCCGGCACTGAACAGCGCGCTCCAGGGCCTCGGGATTCCGGTACCGCCGGTCCCCGTGGTCCGCCCACAGGGAACCACCGAACGGAGGGGTCGGGGCGACTCATGACCTGGCCACCAAACCATGCACACACGCACCGACGAAGACTTTCTTGGACGCTGGCCGGGCTGGTATGCAGCCTGGGCCTCCCGGCCGCCGCTGCACCCGCCCACGGACAACGGTGGCAAATCGACGCCAGTGCCACGAGCGTTGCCGCCGACACGGCCGCCGCGGTGGGAGCGGCCTCCCTCGCGCCCGCGTTCGAGTGGCGCGGACGGCGGCTGTACGGGCTCCTGAGCGGGGCCGTGACGGGCTTCGAAGGCTCCACGTGGGCCGCCCAGGTCCGCGCCGACGGGTCGGTGTTCGCCGAGCCGTTCGGCGTCCTGTATCCGGCCCGGGTCGAGATCGTGGGCACCGGGCAGGGCACGTACCACTCGAGCGCGTTCCGCACCACGACGGCCCGGGGGGAAGCCCGGCTCCACGTGGCGGGACGGCGGCTCGGCGCCTGGGTGGGCGGCGCCGCCGCCACCGGCTGGACGTCCGCCGATGGCGCCTTCGTCTCGGGCTACGGGGGAACGGCGGGCCTGTGGATCCGCGCCGGAGGGGTACAGGCCGCGGCCGTATTCACGCCGCTGCGACTGGAAGGGACGTGGTTCCCGGAGGCCAGCGGACGCCTGGGCTTCGCCGCCGGCCCGCTCGACGTGATCGGCTTCACCGGCTGGCGGAAGGGAAGCGGCGACATCGCCACCGAGACGTGGGGCGGGATCAGCGCCACGGCGTGGCTTGGCAATCGGGTGGGACTGGTGGCGGGAGTGGGCACCTATCCGGGCGACCTCCTCCAGGGACTGCCCGGCGGGCGGTTCGTCTCGGTCGGCGTGCGGCTCGCGAGCCGGCGCCCCGCGGAGCCGATCCTCGAGCCGCTGGTGCGCCCCGTGTACTTCGAGCAGGAGGGCAGGCCCGCGCTGCGGTTCCGGATCCCGAACGCGCGCAGCGTGGCGCTCGTGGGAGAATGGACGCTCTGGGAACCGATCCCGCTGGTGCGGGCGCCCGGAGACGCGGACACGTGGGTGCTCTTCGTTGACCTGCCCGCCGGGGTCCATCGCTTCAACCTGGTCGTTGACGGCGAGCGGTGGATCGTGCCGGAGGGCGTCATGGCGGTCGCGGACGGCTTCGGGGGCCAGGTTGGCCTCCTCATCGTGCCGTGACGGGGGATGTGATCATGCGAATCGCAATGGGCATCCTGGTGCTGGTGTGCGGGCTCGCGGCCCGTACGCTGCCGGCCCAGGGCGTTGACCGTGAGATCGCGCAGCTGCGCGCCCGTCTGCCGGACGCCGCGGCGGCCCGCGTCGAGGCGGTCGTGCAAGCCGCCGGAGCCCGCGGGCTCCCCGCGAGGGCGGTGGCGGACCTCGCGTTGCAGGGCGTTGCGCAGGGACGGTCGGCTGACGCCGTCGTCGCGGCGCTCGCCGAGTACCTCGACGTGCTCGGCGCCGCGCGCGCGGCGCTCGAGGCGGCGGGTCGGGCGCCCATGGACGCGGAGATCGAGGCGGCCGCCACCGCGCTCTCGGCCGGCGCGTCCGCGGACGCGATCGCGGACCTCGTGGCGGCGGCCCCCGACGATCGCCCGCTGGCGGTGCCGCTGGCGGTGCTGGGCGGGCTCTCCACGAGGGGAATCCCGGTGGACCGTGCCGTCGCAGCGCTGATCGCACAGCTCGAACGGGGCGCGGGGGACGCGGCCGTGGGCGCGCTCGGCGCCGCCCGGGCGCGCGGGGGAGTGAGCGGGACGTTCCCACCGGTGGAGGTGCCAATCGGCGCCGTTCCCGGAATCTCGATCCCGGTGGGCGGGCTCACGCTGCCCATGGGCTTGCCGATCGGCGTTCCCGGCAACGTCGGGCTCCCGGGCGGTCGGCCGCCGCTGCCTGTGATTCCACGCGGGCCGCCCGTGACGCCACCCATCAGCCGGAACTAACGCGGGCGGCCGTCAACGCGGCCGACCTGGCCCGGCCGCTGCTCCGGGTTAGTACGGAGTTGCACATCGGCGATATTGACCAGCCGTTTGGCAGGTCCATATTATCGCGCCCACCGGAAGCCTCCAGGCTCGTCCGAGTGTGGCTCATTTCGACAACAGGAAGTCCCCTCACGTGCTCCCCGGTAACCCGGGTGCCGTGTCCGTGTTCACGCCGCCGTTCTGGAGGTGAGTATGCGCTTCACGATCGCCTCGCTGGGCCCCATCGTCGCAACGTCGCTGGTGCTCGGCGCCTGTGCCGACGCGCCGAATCCGGTCGAGCCGCCCGCGCAACTCGATGCCGCCGCGGCCCAGGATCGGCTCCCCGACTGGTTCGCGCAGGCGTCACCGGTCGTGCTGGCCCTCCCCAGCACGGTCTTCGCCGACCATGACGAGGTCAACGACCGCCTCCTGTTCGGCGTGGAGAACGCGGCGGCCATCCGCGGCGTCCGCACGGCGCTGACGCGGCTTGGCATCCCCAGCTCGGCGTACGCCATCGCAGTCACCGAGCCCATTTACCAGGTGGCGACCTTGCGCGACCGCTGGCGGCCCACGCAGGGCGGCATCCAGATCCACTTTGGCAACTACCTGTGCACCCTGGGCTTCAACGCCGATGACGGGACGCAGCGCTCGTTCATCACCAACTCGCATTGCACGGGCAAGCAGGGCGGTGTGCAGAGTACGCAGTACTACCAGCCCACGAGCTCGGTGGACGGCACGGTCATCGCCACCGAAGTCGAAGATCCCCAGTACTTCCGCGGCGGCGCCTGCCCGCGCGGCCGGAAGTGCCGCTACAGCGACGCGTCACGCGCCCTCTACAGCTCGAGCGTGGGCTCCACCCGCGGCGCCATTGCCAAGACGTCGGGAGCGAACAACGGCAGCATCGAGGTGAGCGGGACGTTCACGGTCACGTCGCAGGACAACACGACGTCCTCCTTCGCCGGCGGCACCACGGTCAATAAGGTGGGCCGGACGACGGGCTGGACCCGGGGCAACACCACGAACTCCTGCGTGAACGTGAACGTGTCCCGCTCGAGTATCACGCAGCTGTGCCAGACGCTGGTCCAGGACCCTGACGGCGCCGTGCTCGTGGGCGGCGGCGACAGCGGCTCGGGCGTGTTCCGCGTGACCAGCGGGGACAACGTGCAGCTGCTCGGAATCCTCTGGGGCGGCAACTCGAGCGGCACGCTGTTCGTCTTCAGCCCGCTCAAGAACATCCAGCAGGAGCTGGGCACGCTGGTCGCAACGAACTGAGGGACTCGGTGGTATTACCGTGCGCCGGGGCGGGTTGGCCCGCGCTGGCGCGCTGCGTTCCCATGAGCCTGCCATGCCCTTTTCCACCGCGGTCACCCTGGCTCTCCTGGCGGCGGCCTGCGCCGCGGATTGGCCGGAGCACGCTGCCGACGCCCGGGCCGCCGACCTTGCCGAGCGGACCATGACGGCTTCCGTGCCGGACTCCGTGTTTCTGCGGCTCATCGTGCCGGGCGAGGTGCGCGCGGGCCAGCCGGTGCCGCTCGGGCTCCGGATCGAGCACCGGGGCACGCGCCCGCTCGACCTCTATCTGCGCGGCCGCGCGATCACGGTGGACATCGAAGTCGCGCGCGCGGACGGCGAGGTGGTGTGGCGGCGGCTCGAGGGCCAGATCATCCCGGCCATCCTCCACATCCGGACCCTCGCCCCCGGCGAGCGGCTCGAGGTCGACGTCGAGTGGGACCAGCGGACCACGGGTGGAGCGCCGGTGGCGCCGGGGGCGTACGTAGCCCGGGCGCTGCTGCTCGCGGAGGGCGACCCGTGGGCGACGGAGTGGGTCGGGTTCCGGATCGGGGGGTGAGATCCGAAACGACGGTAGAAGACGGTAGGGGGCGGTAGGGGCCTTGCAGCTGAGCGACTACCGTCTTTTGCGAATCCCGTTCAGTTGCTCCCGAATCACCTCCATGGCGCGGTCCACGAGCTGCTGGGCCTCCTCGCGACTGGGCGTGCCGCCGGCGGGTGGCGGATACGCGATCGGAGGGCCGTAGGTGACGAAGATGCGCTTGCCGATGCGGGGAATCGCGCGGCCGACCGGCAGGACCTCACGCATGCCGTCAATCGCGACCGGAATCAGCCGCGCCCCGGTCGTGAGCGCCACGATCCCCGCGCCCGGCCTGCCCGGGCCCACCGAGCCGTCGCGCGTGCGCGTGCCCTCGGGATAGAGCATCATGACGCCGCGCGGCAGGACGTCCACCAGGCGCCGCAGCGCCCGGAGATCCCGCCGCCCCTCTTGAACGGGGATACAGCGCCAGTTGTAGGAGAGCCACCCCAGCAGCCACCCTCGAAAGAAGTTCTCCACGGCGGCGGGGTTCCACGGCAGCAGACGGGGCGTGATCAGCGCCTTCGGGAAGTACACCGCCATTCCGATCAGGAAGCTGTCAATCATGGACTGGTGATTCGCCAGCAGCAGCGTGTTGGGGGCGTCCCCCACGTGCTCGCGGCCGCGGACCATGGTCCGGTTGAGCACGCGGAAGAGGACCCAGAGCACCAGGATGGTGAGGTTGGTGACGAGGTACGACGTGATCGGCCAGAACCGTCGCGCCAGGCGGCTGGGCCGGTAGTACGCCCGCTCGATCACGCGCCCCCCTTGGGGGCCGCGGGGTCCGCGCGCGTGCCGCGAGTCGCCGGCGCGCGGCAGCACATGGTGGCGTACGCTCGGACACTCATCACCGGATGCCGGGAATCATGGGTCCCCGGTGGCAGGTCCGCCAGGGTCGGCTGCCGATGCCGCGGGCTTGCTGGCCGCCGAGTCGCGCCGTAGAATCGCGTCCACATGCCCGGCACCGTACCCAGACGACGATGGCTCGCGATGGCGGGCCTGGCGCTCTCCACGGCCATCCTGCTCCCGGGGCTGTTTGCGCCGGTCATCACGGTGCGCGGCACGCTCGACCCCGACGGGGTGGCGACGCTCGCCCCGCGCCTGCTGAGCGAGGGCCTCTCGGACGACGCGGTGGCCGCGCTCCGGCCCATGCTCAATCCGGCCATGCTGCCCATGCTCGACGCCTTCCCGGGAGGACTCAAGGGCGCGCTGGTGGGACAGCTGGGCACGCAGATGGGGCAGCGGCTCGCGGCGGGTGCCGACATCGAGGTGTATCAGCAGACGCGGAGCATCGTGGGCTCCGTGCGGCATCTCTACCGGGTGGGGAGCCCGATCGCGGCGTCGCTGATCCTGCTGTTCAGCGTGATCGTGCCGCTCACCAAGGCGACGCTGGTCCTGTGGGCGGTCTGGCACCGCGACGGCCTGCGCCGGAAGCGGACGCTCCGCTTCGTCGAGCTGATCGCCAAGTGGTCCATGGCGGACGTGTTCGCGGTGGCGCTGTTCATTGCGTACCTGGCGGCCCGGGCCAGCCAGACCCCGCCGGGCGCCGGGTACGCGCCGCAGGTCGTGGCGTTCACCGCCACCTTCGGCCCCGGCTTCTACTGGTTCGCGGCCTACTGTCTCGTCTCACTCGGCACCCAGCAAGCCACGGCCCGCTGGATCATGAACGACGACGAGAAGGGCGGAGTGCAGACGGCAGCGTGACGATCTGCACGCTGCCATCCACACCCCGCACTCCCCCCTAGTCCTTCACCCCGAAAATGCGGCTGGCGGCGGCCGACCGGGGACCGGACAGGCGGACGCGGTGCGCTTCCTCGCCGACCGCGTCGTCCACCACGTACCCGCCGCCTTCGGCGGTCGGCGAATCGAGCGGCTCGTCGGCCATGAACCGGCGAGCGTTGAACGGGGCGGTGTCCCGCCGCGGGGCCGGTTCGGCCCGATCGTCCTGATTTGCCTTCGATGACTTCTGTTTCTTCTTTCTCGACACGCGCCCCCCGATTCGGGTAACCGCGTTGTCGGATGGCAGATATCGTACCCGCGCCCCCTGGATTCCCAAGGACTTGGCGCTCCAATACTTGTAAGACCCGGTGGCGTGACGCTCGTTCGACCAGCAGGCCCCAAAACGGTGCAGCCATCGGTCCCTCGCCCCATTCCTCCCCCGCCTCGTTCCGGCGCCGGGCGGGGGTTCCGCGCCGGGGCCCCCGGGTCGAGATTCCCGCTGTTGGCCGACTCCCTGCGTACCCAGCCCGGAGCTGACCCCATGCCTGGTCCGCGAATCGGCGCCCTCCCGCTCCTGCTCGCCGCGGGGCTGCTCGTGGCCGTCGTGGTCATCGCGCCGTCCGCCTCGTCGCGCCCGGCGGCGGCCGCCGCGCCCGATTCGCTGGACGACGGCCCGCACGTCTACTGGCAGGACAGCACGCACGCCATCGTCTTCTACCTGTGCGGCGACTCGGCGCCCGCGGTGCGGCTCCAGGCACCGGACACCCTTTCCTTCGGCGGTCTGTGTGGCGACTCCGGGGTCGAGTACCGGATCGCAAGCCGCGCACCCGCGCCGG
Source organism: Gemmatimonadales bacterium (assembly GCA_036398175.1). Lineage (GTDB taxonomy): Bacteria > Gemmatimonadota > Gemmatimonadetes > Gemmatimonadales > GWC2-71-9 > JAOTWJ01. The sequence goes on along the minus strand of DASWHL010000033.1, from coordinate 4,958 downwards.
CGCGCGACACGTGGAAGGGCGTGCCGCGCATCCTGGCCATCAGCGACGTCCACGGCGAGTACGACGCCCTCGTGCTGTTTCTCGAACGGGCCGGCGTGATTGACTCCACGGGCGCCTGGAGCTGGGGGGACGGCCACCTGGTGGTGGTCGGCGACGTGGTGGACCGCGGCGCCCTGGTGACGGAATGCCTGTGGTTCCTGTACCGGCTCGAGCAGGAGGCGGAACGCGCGGGCGGGCGGGTCCACGTCGTACTGGGCAACCACGAGATGATGGTGATGCGGGACGACCTGCGGTACGTGCACGAACGGTACGCCGCCGGCATCGTCCGCTACGTGGGCGTCCGCTACCAGGACCTGTTCGGGCCCGAGATGGAGCTGGGCCGGTGGCTGCGCAGCAAGCCGTTCGTGCTCAAGCTCAACGACATCGTGTTCGTCCACGGCGGGCTCGCCCCGGAACTCGCGGCGCGCGGCCTGGACATCGCCCGGTTGAACGCGATCGGGCGCGAGAGCCTCGATCTGTCGTCGGTGGCGCTCACGTTCAGCGACCTGCCCAGGCTGATGTTCGGCACCACGGGCCCGCTCTGGTACCGGGGCTACCTCTATCCCCTGAACGGCCGCTATGCGGCGACGACGTCGGAAGAACTGGACACGGTGCTGCGATTCTACGGGGCGACGACCGTGGTGGTGGGACACACCGAGGTGGGGCAGGTGATGCGGCTCCATGACGGCCGCGTCTACGCGATTGACGTCTCGCTCGAGGACCTCGGCGCGTACCAGGGCCTGCTCTGGGAGAAGGGCCGCTTCAGCCTGGTCACCGGCCTCGGCACGCTCCAGCCGCTGCACTGACGGGTCCGGACCCGCCCATCCGCCCCTCCGGCGGGTGCGCCCTCACACCCCCTCCTGCTCCCGGCACCGCCGGATCACCTCGCGCGACAGCCGGGCGGAATCACCAATCACCCGGTAGAAGTCGTCCAGATAGCGGTGGGTGCTCCGGACGTAGCCCGGCGAGAGACCCGGGTGGCGCTCGTAGAGCGCGTAGATCGTCGCTTTCCGTTCCTGAAACGGGGCGAGCACCGCGCGCCAGTGCTCTCCGGTCAGGCAGGCCCCCCGGTACAGGCGGTCCCGCACGGTCCTGATCCGCAGCCGGGCGTCGGGGCGGGCGTACGCGGTGTTCACGATCCCGGTGAAATCGAAATCGTACGCCACGGGGTGAAACACCCCGTGCGCCACGTCCTGCGCCAGCTCGATGTTGTGCAGCCCCCGCAGCGACCAGTCGGTGGCGCCGATCATGTACAGAAACGTCCCGACGAGTCCCAGCTGGAGCGAGTCCACGTGGGAGAACTCGGCGCCCTTGAGCTCCATCAACTGCCCGCCGTTCCGCGCGGCCATCCGTTCGGGATCCTCGATCAGGAAGGTGGACGTCGTGAGCGAGTCCCGGCGCCCCGTCGTGTCCACGTAGGTCGTGCTGGCGAGCCGCGCCCGCAGGCTCCACGGCGTGAGCAGGTTGTAGACCTGGTAGACCAGGTACTCCCGCAGGACGTATTCCTCGTAGTCCCCCAGCTTCGGGCGGCAGGGCGTCACCAGCTTGAGCTTGTTCTCTCCCGAGAAGAGCGTGCCGTCCACCCTGCTCCGCGGGAAGTCCAGCCGGAACGGGGGGTAATCACAGTGCCGTTCCTGGCGCCGCCAATGTCCCCTGGTCTTCAGCTCGACCGGCACCGTCACCGCCGCCGAGTCCCCGATCCGATAGGTGAGCGTGAACCGATGGTAGCGGGCGGTCACCGAGTCCCGGTCGTTCAGCAACGTCCCGAGGTCCCCCGCGAACCGCAGCCGCAGCGGTGCGTCGGAGTCGAACAGCCCCGCTCCCGAGGCCTGCGCACGTGCCGGCGCGCCGGGCATCCCCATCAACCACCCGAGCACGGCCGCGGCCACGACCCCCCGTGCCCTCAACTCAACTCCACGCCCATCATCACCCCCATCCCCCGCGCCTGCACCGCCTCCACGAACGCCGCGGGCGCGGTGCTCTTCTTGAGCTGCACCGCGTACTCGATCACGTGGGTGCCGTCGTCCTCGTGCACGACGGTGCCGAACGTCCAGCGCTTGACGTACTCGTCCAGCACCGACTCCACGGCCCGCATCGCGGCGTCCACGTCCCCGGTCCGGACGCAGAGCAGCGACTCGAACCCGGCCCGCTCGACCTCGCCGCTCGGCGCGTTGCGCCTCCGGCGTCGCCACGCGCGCTCGGCCAGGGCGTCGAGCTGATCGGGCGACATGGCCTTGAGGAGCTCGTCGTCGAGCCGCTGCACGAACCCGCTGGGGCGGTTCACGTGCGCCCGCGCCTGCTGGAGGCGCCGCTCGGCAACGGATCCCTCGAACGCCGCCGAGCTCCGCCCAAGGTCCGAGTACCAGAGCGCCAGCGCCACGACGTTGAAGATGATCGAGAGAGCGATCGCCACCGGCAGGTCCACGCCGGCCGCGAGCCCGATCCCCGTGGCCACGAAGATGTAGACCGCGTCCTTGCTGTCCTCCAGCGTGTTCCGGAACCGCACGGCGGCCACGATGCCCGCCAGGCTGAACGCCAGGGCCAGGCTGTTCTTCACCAGCACCACCACGCCGGCCACCACCACCGCCAGCATGATCAGGGAATGCACCAACGACTGGCGGAACCCCTTTTTCTGTCGCGTGAGGATGTAGATCCAGGCCACCGGGAGCGCGAACAGCCCGGCCACGACCATGGCCACGGTGGCGGCCGCCATGTCCGTGGACCACGACGCGCCGAACAGCGGCTGCGCGATGAGATCCTCGAACGCGCCGCCGCCCTCGGTCACGGGCCGATCGCCCAGCAGATCGCCGGTCAGGCGCCGCGCCTGCGTCGGGAACCAGCGCCACAGGCCCGCCGCCGCGCCCAGCACCAGCGCGTAATAGACCGCCGTACGCACGATCAGGTTGCCCCAGGCCTTTTCCAGCCTGGTCCGTCGCCTGCCTGACTCTGTCATGCCGTCACTCCTGGAGCCCCGGGACTCCGTGGGCCGGTTTACGATACGGGAAGCTGGGGGGAAGGGCTAGGGTGACGGGAGCGATGGGAATGGCGGGGATTGCGTGAGGGGCAGGGAAAGAGCGGTGGGCGAGTAGGCGGAGAGTGCTTCCTCGTGGGAAGCTGCCCGACCCCCATGGCGGGCTTCTCTGCCGCCTACCGCCTCACCGCCCCGGCCGCGCGTGACCGCTCGGTCAAACGTCGTCGCACTCGATCCGGGCCCGCAGCTTCGCGAGGCTCATGGCCGCGGCTCCCCGGATCGTTCCGGCAGGACCGTGACCACGCGCATCAAACCCCGCTCCACCGCGTTCGGGCAGTAGACCCGGTAGGCCCCGGCGGCGAGCGTGACCTGGGTCCTGGCCGTCGCACCCGACCGCAGCGGGGCATCCAGCCTTGCGACCGGCTCCGCGGAGCCGATCGGCCGCACGGCAAGCCCATGGGATACGCTGTCCTGGTTGGTCACTTCGAACGTGATCGTCCCGGCCATCAGCGAGTCCGGCATCTGGATGCCGTCGGAATGGATCACCACTGAGATCGTGGCCGCCTGGCGGCCCGCGGCCCGGTCCACCCCGGTCCCCAGGCCCACCAGGATCATCACCGGCAGCACCAGGGTCCCCAGAAGCCAGAGCCAGGCCCTGGGGTCGTTGCGGTTCCTTCTCGTCTTGACGACGAACATGGCTCCTCCTCCCGTTGATCGTCCCGTACGGGTGTCCTGCAACGCCGCCGGGATACTGGAGGGGTGCCGTTAGACCGACGTGGGAGGCGCCGTTAGGGAAGCGTCGGGGGAGCGTCGATCAGGAGCAGCGGGGGCTAACGGGGACTGCAGAACGCAGAGCGCAGAATGGTCCTTGCCATTCTGCCCTCTGCGTTCCGCACTCTGTGGTCTACGGGTTGTTGACGCGAATGACCGGAGCCAGGATCACCCGTCCGTTTCCGGTGGCGGCCACATTGGCAAGGCTCGCGTTCTCGTCGAACACGAGGGTCACGTCGCCCCCGCCCTCGGGGATCGAGAAGCCCTGATCGGTCTTGATGCCGGTCTGGTCACCCGACGGGATGAATACGTCGTAGCCGACGTCCGGGTCGAACGTGAAGGCTTGCCCCAGCTGGATCGGCGTGTTGAACCACACCATCGGGTCGGTCACGAAGAGGCGCACCCGCAGGTAGTCTCCCACCGGCAGCTCGCCCGTGACGAGGACGATGCCCGTCTCGTCGGTGGTCGGGAGTGCCAACAGGTCGAAGCGGACATCCTCCACGTCGAGCGACACCCAGCCGCCGCCCTCGCCGTCGCCGTTCTCGCCGTTTTCGTCCCCCTCGTCCTGCACGGCCGGCAGGAACTCGATCCGGTCGAGCGTCACCATCAGGGAGTCCACGGTGGCGAGGTCAATGCGCCCCATCCCGCCCGTCGCGCTGGCGAACCAGCCGGCCGCGGCCTGGGCGGCGGTTCCAGCGCCCACCCGCTGCATCGTGACGCTTACGGCGGCCGTGGCATCGGGGTCGCCGGGTTGACCCTGGCACGCCGCGCCCACGGCCGCGCCCAGGACGGCTAGCGAGGCCCACGCGCGGCCGGTCAGCGTTCGGTTAGCCATATCGTTGCTCCTCATGTGGTTAGGTCGGTGGTTGCGAGCCCAGGGCACGCGGCAGCCGCTGGGTCATCTGAACTAGGAGACACAGGATAGAGGAAGTTCGTGACACCGAGGGCCGAGACGGTTGCCATTGACTTTGTTACGCAAAGTACTTTATGCTGGTGCACCAACCGAACTGCGGAGGCGTGCATGGGTGCCGATGCCGACGAGGGGGAGAGACCGGAGCCGCGCCTGGCCGCGTATGTCCTCGCGGCTGGGGTGGGCTTCGGCGTTCTTGCCGACGGCCTCTTCAACGGGAGCGAGGTGGGGCTCAATGCCACGCTCTGGATTGGGGCGCTCGCTATT
>DASWHL010000032.1:0-2735 GCA_036398175.1 Gemmatimonadales bacterium | reverse complement strand
ACGGGCGGGAACTGGCGTGGAGCGCCGAAGTGGACGGCGCCGAGAACATCCGGGTGACCGAGCTCGGCACGGGCCACACGCGGCAGCTCACAAGCCTGCCGGGAACGGCGGCACGCCCAGCGTGGTCGCCGGACGGCCGGTATGTCGCGTTTCTCTACCAGCCGTCGGCGGCAGCTGCGGGCGTCGCCGCGGGTCCGGCCAGTCGGACGCCGCGCTTCGCGGTCCTTCCGGCCGCGGCAGAGAACGTGACGAACCCATCCGACCTGATCCTGCTGTCGGACGTGCATCCCGTGGCGCTCCAGGGGCCTGCGCTGAGCCAGGAGCGGCCAGCCTGGAGCCCCGCATCCGACGCACTCCTTCACTACCAGCCCGGCTGCGCGAAGTACTCCTGCATCTACGGTGGCGGTGCCGCTGCCGACGTGTTGCGGATCGTGCCACTCGCAGGCGAGCCGATCGCACTCGAACCGTTGTCGGATGCCGCAACGTTCCTCCACTGGACGGCTGACTCGAGTCTCGTCTATGTGCAGGGCAGCCAGCTCTGGCGGGCGCCGTTCCGGAATCGAACCGTTGCGGAGCCGGTGCGCCTGACGGAGGATCCCGCCTTGTATCCGAGCGTCGCCCGCGATGGCAGCGTCCTCTACATCGCACCCGATGGCTACCGGATCCGGCGACCGGACGGGGGGGTCACATCGCTCGGCTGGCCGCTGTCGTACCGCCTCCCCGCGGCGCCGCCACTCCTCATCCGCGGTGCGAGGATCATCGACGGCACCGGTGCCGCACCCCGCGGCCTCTCGGACGTGCTCGTGGAGAACGGGCGGATCGCGCGGATCGCGGAGGCTGGGGCGATCCGCCCCGGGGCAGGCGTGGAGGTTCTGACCGCCGACGGACGAGTGCTGATGCCCGGCCTAATGGACCTTCACGTGCATAACATGGACCCGGTCGTCTTCCTGGCCCTATTGTATCACGGGGTAACGACGGTGCGCGACATGGGCTCGCCGATGGCTCCCCGATCCGCGCAGGCCGACGCGATCGCGGCAGGGCGCCTTCCCGGTCCGCGGATTGTGCTCGGTGGTGCCATTATCAACCCGGGCGCACCGTCGCCGTTCACGGGGGCCGAAACCCAAGGCACGCGCGACCGGGCGGAGGGACGACGCGCGCTTCAGCTGGCGCGCGCCCTCGGGGCATCGTACGTGAAGATGCAGTTCCCGGCACGGTGGGCAGGCGGGGCCGATCTGGTCCGGCAGGCCCATGCGCTCGGACTCCGCATCGGCGGGCATTGTGCGCACCCGCTGCCGCTCGTGGCGGCCGGCATCGCCCAGACCGAGCATCTCGCAGGCTGTGGTCCTCGCAGTCAGGCTCCGCCACGGGCGGACCTGATCGGGCTCTACCGCGAGGCCGGCGTCACCGTGGTTCCGACCTTCGCCGTGTCCAGCGGGCGCATCGCGGCGGCCGACACCGCGGTGCTGCATGCGCCGGACGTGGCTCCGTTCATCCCGGCGTCCCGGCAGCCGCTACGAGGGGCCGAGGTCTGGTACGCACAGCGCCGGAGCCACCGGGCCGCGGTCGGCGCGTTGCACGCCGCCGGCGTCCCGCTTGCGACGGGGACGGATTTCCTCTGGATCCCGGGCACGCTCCACCTCGAGATGGAGGATCTCGTCGCGTCCGGGCTCACGCCGCTGGAGGCGATCGCCGCGGCGACAGGCGTGTCGGCCCGCGTGATCGGCGCCGAGGGTGAGATCGGCACCGTGACGGTCGGTGCGCATGCCGATCTCATCCTGCTGGATGGCGATCCGCTCGTGGACATCCGCAACACCCGCCGGATCTGGAGGGTGATCCAGGGCGGACACGTGGTCGATCGGGAGGCGCTCGCTCAGGAGGCGCGGGAGGAGATTCGGTCGCGCACGGAGCCGCCGCGCTGAGGATCCGGTCGCTGAGTCGATCACGGGCTAGCGTGCCGATCGGGTCAGATCTTCTTTTCCCTCCCTCGGCGGCTCGTTGAGCAGGTGCTCGCTCGTGTTGCAGTGCTTTGGGCTGTACTCGCACTGTGCCCGTCCCGCCCATCTCGCCCGTCCAGCCGCATCAGCCTCTCCACGTACTCGCGCGGATCACCGCCGCATTGCGCGAACAGGTTCCGGATGCGGCGGGTGTCCATGGCCTGCATGGTACCGTCCAGGGAAAGCTCGAGTCCGGGTTCCTCCACGGTGGTACCGAGCCGCACGGGGGTCCAACCAATCTGGGCGGCGGCCCGCAGGAGGTCGCGCTCTTGATCCTGGGACGCAGTGAACAGGAGCTCGTACTCCCCGTGGGGACCGGCGTGGAGCATCCACGGAGGGAGGTCGGCAGAGCGGGCCAGCTCCACCGCGTGCGAATCGGTCCACGCCTCGAGCGGTGTATCCAGCCGGAAGCCGACGCCGTTCCGCTCCATCAGCTCGTCGAGGGTGGCGAAGGCGCCGTCGCTCGTGTCCATGCAGGCGGTGGCGCGACCGCGGAGCAGGCGGCCCTCCGCCAGGCGCGCCGCCGGTCGGAACGGGGGTGCCACGTCCCCGTGGGGAGCGAGCATGCGCGCCAGTGCGTAGGCGCCGCCCGTGCCGAGGCGCGCGGACGCGTAGAGGACGTCTCCGGGACGGGCACCGCAGCGCGTGAGGGGCGGAGGACCCCGCAGCACGCCGAGCGCGGTCGCCGCCAGGGTGACCTGGGCCGACGTGTTGGTGTCACCACCCAGGACGCCCAGGCCG
>DASWHL010000031.1:0-3217 GCA_036398175.1 Gemmatimonadales bacterium | reverse complement strand
CGTAGGTGGTGCGCTGGTGGGAGGGCGACAGGGCAACGCCGAGCAACGCCGCCGCGGGCCGGGCCTTGACGATGAAGGCGCCCGGATACCGGTCCTGGTACTCGCCGACTTCGACCACGTACGTCCCGTCCTCCGGGACGTCCACGCCCGGCAGCATCGCCCAGGGTCGGCGGAAGGGGTTGGGGTCCACGGACAGGGGGGTCGCCCCGTCCGGCTTGTAGAGCCGGACCACGGGCCAGGTGAGCCCCGGGGAAGCCTGGGGACTCACCGCGGTCACGTCGAACGGGTCCCCCTGGACCAGCAGGTCGACCTTCTGGCCCGCCACGGCCGTCAACGCGAAGCGGCGCCGGAGGCCGGTGGGGACGCTGCCGGAGGTCACCGCGGCCGCGTCGATCGGCAGACCGCCCGTGACGTTGAGGACGACGCGCAGCGCGAGCGGCGCGTTCGCCGCGCCGCCGCCGACCGTCACGAGCGCCACGTGCGGGCCGTCGGTCAATCCGGACGGGTCGGCGGTCAGCACCAGGTTCGCCGGCGCGGATTCCGATAGCGTCCCATTGGTGGCGCTCATCGTGAGCCACGCCTGATCGGACGCCGCCGTCCAGTCGATCTGCCCGGCGACCCCGACGCTCTTGAGGGTAATGGTCGCGTCGCGCGGCGGTCCGCCACGCGGCACGCCGAGCGTGACGGCACTCGGATCGATCACCAGGCTGGCGACCGATCCCGCGACCGCGGCCACTGCCAGATCGGCCCGCAGGAGACCATAGCCACTATTTACGTCAAATCCGTCGTCCAGGATGTCCTCAGCGGCACTCCGGAGGATCCCGCGCACCTCGCTCGGTCCGAGCCCGGGGTTGGCGGCGCGGATCAGCGCGGCCACCCCGGCGACGTGCGGAGCCGCCATTGACGTCCCTTGGAGGACCGCGGTCGTCCCGCCCCCGTAGGTGCTCAGGACGGCCACCCCCGGCGCCGCGACATCGATCTCCGTGCCGCGCGACGAGAAGGCCGCCAGGTTGTCGAGGGAGTCCGTGGCGGAAACGGCGATGGCCTGTGGGAAGCCAGCCGGAAAGCCGACGGCCGCGCCGGTGTTGCCGGCCGCCGCCACCACCACAACCCCCGCAGCGTCGGTCGCGGCCACCGCGTCCGCCTCGGCCAGAGAGGGCACGCTCGACCCGAGGCTCATGTTGATCACATCGAGCTGGTTCGTGACGGCCCACTCCATCGCGGCAATGATGTCCGATTCCCACGCCAAGCAGTCGATGAGCCCGGCGTTCGCCGGATCGAACACGCGCAAGGCGTACAGCTCCGCTTCGGGAGCCACGCCCACCACGTCCACGGCGTTGTCGAGCGCCGCGGCCGTCCCGGCGACGTGCGTCCCGTGCGTAATGCACGACGGCGAATTGTCATCCCAGTCGGCGCGCGTCGTGCCGCCGGTCACCACGTTGATCCCCCCGAGGACGGCCAAGTCCGGATGATCCTCGTCGATCCCCGTGTCGATGATCCCGATCGCGACGCCGGACCCGCGCGTGATGGACCAGGCGGCCGCGTGCCCGATCCGGATGATGCCCCACGGGGATACCTGTGGCGCGCTCGGCGGCGCCGGCTCCGGGCGCAGCGCGTGCGGCTCGTGGGGATGGTCCGGCTCCACGTAATCGACGGTCGGGTCGCCGAGCAGGCCCCGGATCCCCGCGGTGTCCACGCGGGCCGCCACGGCGGGAATGAGCCGGTACTCCCGGCGGATATCGGCCCCGCGGCCGCGCAGCCCCGCCGCGAGCAGGCGGACGGCGTCGGGCCCGATGAGCCACACGCCCTGGGGGCTCACGCCGCGAACGGCCTCGGCGCGCTTGAAGCCCACCAGGACGCGGCCGTCCAACTCCTGGACGCGGGCGATGAGCGCGTCCACCTCCCGCGTGGTCAGCGCCCCCGTCCGTCCGGGTCGCTGCTGCGCCCCCAGCGGCGCGGCCATGGCGGCTACCGCGACGAGGACGGCGGCGGCACGCACCGCGTATCGCGGCCCCGGGGCCCCGGCAGCAGAACCGCGCCCATTGCGGGGAGAGGATGAGCGGGGACCGGTCATTGGATCGTGGCTGCGGCGGACGTATAGGTGACCAGTGCGGACAGGTGGAGACTCGTCGTCTCTCCCGTCGCGGGATCCACGACCTCCAGTTCGCCCAGCAGCGGGGTGAAGGAGATCTGGCCGGCCGACGTGGCCTGCACGCGGAATGTCATGACCGTCACCATCCCTCCCGCGATGCCGTCGGCATCCACGGCGGCAAACCGCAGCGTGCCGGCATCGGGCTCGTTGACCACGAAGCCGCCCGACCAGCCCGACCCAACCTCGCTGCCGGCAACGAACGTGGCAAGCCCGGCTTGCCAGCTCACCCAACCGCTCACGCCGGCCACCGGCTGGGAGACGTCCGGCAGGGCCAGGCTCAGCGTCACCTCGATCTCCTCCCCGACGGACACCGCGCCGGGCGCGGCGGCGGCCGCGAGCTCGACGGTCGCGACCCGGTAGCCGAAATCGACGCCCGTGACCACGTCTCCGGGCTGCCCGATGGCAACCTCTCGCTGAGCTGGTGTGGCGAAGGCGCCAAATGGCGGCAGGGACGCCGGATCGACCGCCACGATGTTCATGCCCACGACGGCCCGCGTGAAGGCGTAGCTTCCGTCCGCGTCGGTGACCACGGTCGTGGTGTCGTCACCGTGAATCAGCAGTACGTTCACCGCGGCCAGCCCGACGCCGTCGTTCTCGCGGACGACCCGTCCCGCCACCGTACTCGGCGCCACGACCGCAACCTCCGTGGACGTTCGGAGGTTGGCGATGAGGCCCGAGAGGCAGCGCGGTGACAGGTCCGCCGCCGCGGTCACGCTCCCCGGACCCCGAGTCTCCAGGTCCATGCTGCTCGGGCTGGTACCGACCGTGCGGGCGACTGCGCTGTTTACGAAGACCCACACGAACGCCGCCTCCGGCACCGCAACGCCGCCGTCCCACAGGAGAGCGGTAACGCGGGTCGTGTCACCCACGGCCACGGTGTCCCGCGTGGCGGTCAGCTCCGCGAACCGCCCGGCATTCACGGTGATCTCGCTGGAGTCGGCGGCGCCCGGAAGGCCCACGACCACGAAGGTGACACCCTCCGCCAGCCCCGCGATCGCCGATCGAGAAAGGTTCGAGACCTGGAAGTAGCGGCCGGCCACCAGGGGGTCCCGCACGGTCCACGCG
>DASWHL010000030.1:0-6719 GCA_036398175.1 Gemmatimonadales bacterium | reverse complement strand
CTGGGTGGAGAACGGCGTGATCACGCTGATCGGCGCATCGACGGAGAACCCGAGCTTCGAGCTGACCGGCGCGCTGCTGTCGCGGTGTAGAGTGTTCGTCCTCGAACCCCTCAGCGACGAGCATATCAGGACGGTCATCGGACGAGCGCTGATGGAGGCAGGAGCTAGGAGTCAGGAGCCGGGGACAGCGCTGGCGGACGACGCTGTCGAGGCGATCGTCCAGCACGCTCAGGGAGATGCGAGACGGGCTCTGAACACGCTCGAGGCAGTCCTAAGACACAGCTCTGGCTCCCGACTCCCAGCTCCTATCTCCCGCGACGTTGTCCTCCAGGTCCTCGAACGCCCGCTTCCGGTCTACGACAAATCCGGTGAGCAGCATTTCAATCTGATCTCGGCATTGCACAAGGCGGTGCGCGGGTCGGACGTGGAGGGCGCGCTCTACTGGCTGGCGCGCATGCTGGCGGGGGGCGAAGACCCGCTCTACTTGGCGCGGCGGCTGGTGCGGATCGCGTCGGAGGACGTGGGGCTCGCCGATCCCCGGGCGCTGACGGTGGCGCTCGCGGCCAAGGACGCCTATCACTTCCTGGGGAGCCCGGAGGGGGAGCTGGCGCTGGCCGAGGCAACGATCTACCTGGCGACGGCGCCCAAGTCGAACCGGGTGTACGCGGCGTTCGGGCGGGCGATGGAGGCGGCCAGGGAGCATCCCGCCGAGGCGGTGCCGCTGCACATCCGCAACGCGCCGACGGGCCTGATGCAAGACCTGGGGTACGGGGCGGGATACAAGTATGCGCACGATACCGAGCAGGCCTACGCGCCGCAGGAGTATCTGCCGGAAGCGCTGCGGGGAGCGAAGTGGTACGAGCCGACGGAGTTCGGACACGAGAAGACCGTGAAAGAGAGGATTGAGTGGTGGGAGAAACTCAAACGGGAGGCGGGAGGCGGGATGCGCGACGCGTAATGCCTCGTAGACGCGGGCCGCATCTCGCATCTACGGGCGGCTCTACATCACGAGCTCAGACGGCGATCAGGATCGTCCGAACTAGCGGCGTCAGGTGTCGCAGCCGCTCAGCCCCGACAGCTCGACGAACTTGTCGAGATGCGAGCAGTCGGGCGCGCCGCCCTTGATCGCCCGTCCGGGGGTTTGCAGGGTGCGCTGCGCGATGGAACCGTAATCGACGAGTTGCGGCGTCACATACTCGGCCTTCATGGACCACCTCAAAGAGGAAGTGGAGGATACAGGGTAGAGCATACGCCGTGGAACTGGTATGTCAAGATGCACAGGTGTGCAACAAACAGTCGACGGTTTGGGACAGAGACGCGCGAGACAGGGGGCGGTGGAGGGCCCAAACGCGCGTCGCGCTCAGCAGTCTGCTGAGCTGCCGAAAGCGCAAGGGAGCGAACGGTTCGGCCGGCAGACCGAAGCTCAGCGCCCACAGGTGTGGTAGGGCGCTTACAGTCGCCAGGGGCGCGGCGTGTAAGCTGGTCACGCCATCGTGCAGCAGAACGATCCCGGCTATGGGCACCGGGCTGCCGCCACCCCGGCGCGCGTCGTCGAGCTCGAGGTAAATGCGATCGGGACGCGCCGCCACGAGATGTGTCCCGGGGGGCGGCGTGCCGTCGTAGACGTCGCGCCTGGGGCGCAGGACCGCGGGGCCGGGAAGGAGCACCGGCTGGGGTGCGAGCCGGCAGCATGCCAGGTCCTCGCTCAGGACGCGGAAGCCGCGGCGGTGAAACGCCAGCGCCAGCGTGGTCTTTCCGCCGCGGCCGGGCGCGGCCAAGAGGATCGCCGCGCCGTTCACCTCGACCGCCGCCGCGTGGAGCGAGAAGTCTCCCCGCTCCTGGAAGCAGAGGAGGGCGGGGAGTCCCCAGACGCCCGGTTCCCAGAAGACGTCGTCCGCGCCGTGCATCACCCGAATAGTGCGCGTGCGAGGCTCGATCAGGTAGGCAAACCCACCCTCGGTCTGGAGTTGGAAGGCGTCGCCGCGGCGGTACAGCCGCGCCCGTGTGTCCCGCGCCCCCTCGCCGACCTTCCATTCAGCGATCGGTGGGACGTCCGGGGGGGGGGGGGCCAGCCGGGGCTCGGCCGGAAGGATCGTTAGGGGCTCCACGCCACCGCCCTGGCGCAGGAACCGCAAGGGGTACGGCGACTGTATCCGGAAGCCAAAGGCCGCCGGCGCCGCCGCCGTCGTCACCACTGCTCCAGGAACGCGTGGATAATGGCGAGGTCCTTGGCCCAGAACCAGTCGAAGATCGAGAAGTCCTCGCGCTCGAGGCGGAGCGCGAGACGACCGTAATCGACGCCGGTGACACGGTGCGTGGCGGGGTGCGCGAGCAGTCGCCGCAGGGTCGCGTAGTCGATCTGCGCCATGAAGTGATCGTCGAACACCGTTTTGCGGCGGCGCTCCAGGACCGCGTCGGGGATCCGGCCGCGCAGGACCCGACGGACGAGGGTCTTCGATCCCAGGTCAGGGAACTTCGTCTCCGGCGCCAGAGAAAGGAAGAACTCCCACAGGTCAACGTCGGCAAAGGGCCGCCGCACCGTCACACCGCTGCGCGCGGCGCAGGCTTCGTCCGCGTCGAGCGCGACCGTCGCGCCGCCGAACATGCGCACCTGCTCGGCAGACCAGCGGCGGCGCGCGGGCGTGCGGAGCTCGACGGCCTCACCGCCGGCGGTGACGTAGCCCGGGTCCAGCCAGTCGGGCACCCGCCGGGGCGCATCCCGGCTGCTCCGGCGCGCGTACCAGGCGGCGAGCCGTCCCGGGATGCACGCCGCCACCAACTGTCGGCCGAGCGTGGACCACGCCCGCCCGCGGTGCCGCTCCGCGCCGACGAGCCGTGCCAGCGCGCCCCAGCGGAAGTGCGTCAGGAGGTGCCCCAGGAGATAGCGCGGACTGCCCAGCACGAACTCCGCCAGCTCGCCGGTCAGCACGTTGCGGAAGCCCAGCCGGCGCGCCAGCGCATAGTTCTCGTGGAGCTCCGGAATAGAGACCATCGGAACCGGTCCATCCAAGGCGGCGCACCAGTGCGTCGCGTCGTCGAGCGCGCGCGCCTGCTGGACGTACGTGTGGAGCTCCAGATCGCACTGCTGCGCGGTGACCTCGATGTACCGCCGCTCGTCCACGGCCGGGAAGTCGGGATACACGGCGGACAGCGCGGCCAGCCGCCCCCGCGGAGCGGCGAAGGCGGCTATGGCCGACGAGTCGATGCCGCCGCTCAGCGAGATGACGTCGTGCCCCCTGAGACTCCGCGCCACGGCCTGATCGAGCAGCTCGCACAGGCGATCGTCGGCGTCGGCGGGGCTGAGACGCAGGGTGTCCACGGTCCGCGCCGGGTGCCAGTACGCGGCCGTTCGGGGCGGGCGGCGGCCGTCCGTGGTCAGGATGTGTGCTTGGGGGAGGCGGGAGACCCCGCGCAGGGCGCACCCCGCGTCGCCGGCGACGCGGCCGTAGAACAACTGCTCGAGCACGGCGAGATCCGGCTCGCGCGCGAGGGACGCGCCCGCCAGGATCTGTTTGGGCTCGGATGCGACGAGGAAGGCCCGCCGGTCGTCGCGGAAGAACAGCGGGCGAAATCCCAGGTGATCCCGGAAGCACCACATCCGGGCGCCATCGGTCACGACGCCGGCGAACGTCCCGCGCAGGCGATCCGGCGCGTGCTCACCGAACACGCGGAAGGCCGAGACGGCGAGATCGGCCGGGGCGGGCGAGGCCGCCGGGAAGCCCGCGCGCGTGACCGCCGCCGCCACCTCCGCGGCGTTGTCCAGGCGTCCGGTGAAGGCCGCCGTGAGGTCCCCGGGCCCCGACAGGCTCCCTTCCGGGAGGTCGGGGTGGGTGCCCGCGCCGAGGACGCAGCGCCCATGGACGCGGGTGGTGACGCTGCGGCCGCGGTGGGGTGCGGCGGCGAGCATCGTGTGCGCCACCGCGGCGTCCGGGGCCTCCGGGGCGAGCGCCGCGACAATCACGGCGCCCGGCCCGAGAGCGGCGGCAGCGGTACGAAGCGGTCGATCGTGCGCAGATTCCCGACGAGGATCTGGCCGTCGCACTCCACCCAGGCGTGGGCCTCGAGCGCCCCCGTGTCGCTCTTGGCGACCCCGATCCGCAGCTGGGTGGTGTACCCGTACCGGTCCAGCAGCGCCTGCGTGGCCAGGGCCTGCGTGAGGCAGGTCGCACGCGGGACGACGCGGCTCGCTGTGGACACGGCCCACACGATGCGTTCCTTGGGGGGGCGGACGGCGCTCCGCCGTGCGGCGCGGCGTGGCGCCAGGCGGCCCGCGAGCCGCCGCAGCAGGCGAACCGGGACGAGCCACAAGCCCAGTCGCACGAACGCTAGCCAGGCCGTGGCGTGAAGCAGGAGCCGCCGCTCAGCGGGCGGCAGCGTCGCGAACTTCCGGATCCGACCCACGCGTGACCTCGACCAGGCCTTCCTCCGCCAGCTGCCCGAGAAGGATGAGCACGTCTTCCTCACAGCGGTCGGGGCTCACGTCGTACTCCCGCATGATCACGTCGCGGATGTCCGACACGGTTGCCGGCTCCTGGAGCAGATGCCAGATGCGCGCGCCCACGTTTGCGAGGCCGTAGTACTTGCCGGATCGCACGTGGAGGATCACGGCCTCGCCCGCGAGATCGGACGACACCTGGTCCTTCCCGGCGACGACGACGGACCGCGGCGAAATGCGTTGCTCGATTCTCGGGGGGGTCATGGCCCGCCTCAGTCCATCAGGGACCAGGTGCGGAAGCACATCCGCGCCAAACCGGCGGCCGGCCATCGTGCGACGGGCGCGGCCGCGATGGGAACGCCCACGCTCGCCCGGGTGGCTTCCTCGATGAGAAGCCGGCGCAGACGGCTCACCGGTGCGCGGCTCCAGGAGCCCGGACCCCACGCGAGCGCGCGGCAGACGTCCAGCTGCCAGCGGAGCAGGTGGTGCAGGGCGAAGGGCGGCTCGGTGCCGATCACGCGGGCAGGGGCGGCGCGCCCTGCGAGCCAGGCCGCCGCCCCAAGCCACCGGCGCGCCAGGCGCGGCGTCGGGAGCTCCCCGCCGTCGAGCCGCCGCTCGATGCGGGTCCAGTCCAGCGCTTCGCCCCCCGTCCAGACCACGGCCGCGTCGAGCAGGAATCGGAGACGGAACGCGGTCGCTGGCGGCGCAGCGAACGCGTGGGCCACGGCATGCCACAACAGCTCTGTGGCACTGGCCACCCTGGTCGTGCGCCGCTCGTGCTGCACGGGGAGAGCGTCGATGGTCATCCGGGCCCAGGCCTCGCGCGCCGGCAGTCCCCGGGCAGTGGAGGTGTGAATCTCGACGCACACGGGGCGCTCGTTGGCCAACGGAGTCAAATGGTGGTGCATCGCGTGCGTGGGCCGCACGTGGGGCGGCGCGGCGAAGCCGGCCGCCCGGAGCCGATCCCACGCCTCCTGAGCCCGATCCACGGGGAGTAGGACGTCCACGTCGCCGGTGGCGCGGGCGTCGGCGTACGGGTAGAGGTGCGTGACGAGGCGCCGGCCGGCGCCCTTGAGCAGGACGTGGGGGCATTCTAACTCGTTGAGGATCGCGACGACGGCGTCACGCTGGGCGTCTACCAGGAGGTTGCGCGCCGCGATTCGCCGGGCGGAGCGCGCGAGCCAAGCCGCGAACGCGGGCTCGACGCCCGCCAGGGCCCCCAGTTCGGTCAGGCGGCGGTACAGCCACAGCGAGCATCCCTCGAATGCCACGAGGGCGGCGAGACTCTCGGTCCGCGCGGCGCGCCACGCACACCGGAGGTCGGGGCCCGAAGACCCCGGCCGGAGCCGGAGCGTCTCGAGCAAGAGGTCGGATGCCTGGCCGGTCATGGACGTGCCTGCGCCACGCCTCCCGGGGACCGGGTGCGCGCTGGTGCCGCGGTCGCCACGAGGACATCGGCCGGGGATACGCGGCGCTCGAGACCGGAGCGCCGGTCGCCCTTCGCCCGGTGTTCGACGGCGCGGGGCGCGGCCAGGGCCGAGCGGCGTGACCAGAGCCGGCGGTCCTGACCGCCGCGGCGCTCGACCACGAGGGCCCGGGGGCGGCTGTGCCGGGCCGGGCCGGGCCGCCGCGCCGCCGGTGGATGCTCCGCCCGCGCGCCGGCAAACTCGGGGACGAGGGTCTTCAGGAGCCGGCGCAGCTCTTCGTCGGGGCGGCACTCGCGCGCCGCCTCGGTGAGCGACGCGAGCAGGTCCCCGAACGCCCCCGGCAGGATGTCGTTGCTCGCGTACACGATCTTCGGGTGCGTCGTCGGCGTGACATCATCGTTGTTGAAGAACCGTTCTTCGTACAGCCGCTCGCCCGGACGCATGCCGGTATACCGGATCTCGACGTCCTTGCCGACCTCGAGCCCCGACAACCGGATCATATCGGCGGCGAGGTCGACGATGCGGACGGGCTCGCCCATGTCCAAGGCGAACACTTCACCCCCGCGTCCGAGCACGGCGGCCTGGAGCACCAGTTGAACCGCCTCCGGGATCGTCATGAAGTACCGGTTCATCTCGGGGTGCGTCACGGTCACGGGGCCCCCCGCCTGGATCTGGCGGAGGAAGGTCGGCACGACGCTCCCCCGGCTGCCCAGCACGTTCCCGAACCGCACGGAGACGAAATTCCGGCGGAATCGCAGGGCGGTGTCCCGGACGACCATCTCCGCCACCCGTTTGGTGGTGCCCATGACGCTCGTGGGCCGCACCGCCTTGTCGGTCGAGATCAGGACGAAGCGCTC
>DASWHL010000029.1:0-5303 GCA_036398175.1 Gemmatimonadales bacterium | reverse complement strand
CCCGACCCCGTGACTCGTTCCGCAAGTTCCCGGCCAGACCCCGGCCGCCGCCAAGGCGGGAGCCTACCGGCCGCTCTTCACGCCCGAAGCGGGGGCAGACCGCAACCGTGCAACCCGGCGTCGAACGCCGGCTCGGCAAGGCGGGGCGGAGACCCGCGAGGATCGTGCGTCCGGTGCGCGGAACCGACCTAGGCCGCCCGCACCGCAAGCGCCTCCACCACCTCCGCCACGTCGTCCCGCGCGGCACTCACGCACGCCGCCGGCGCAAACGTCGCCCGTACCCGGTCGCGGAACGCCGCCGCGTCCGCCACGAGATCCATCTTGTTGAACACGTGCACCACGTTCGCCGCCGGGAGACCGAGGTCGGCAAGCACCGCGTCCACCACCGCCACGTGCTCCTCCCACTGGGGATGCGCCGCGTCAATCACGTGCAGCACCACGTCCGCTTCCCCTACTTCCTCCAGCGTGGCCCGGAAGCTCGCCACCAGATTGTGCGGCAGCTTCCGGATGAACCCCACCGTGTCCACCACCCGCATGCGGCGCCCGTCGCCCACGTGCGCGTCCCGGGCCAGCGTATCGAGCGTGGCAAACAGCCGATCCTCGATGAAGGGGTCCGAGCCGGTGAGCGCGCGCAGCAGGCTCGATTTCCCGGCGTTGGTGTAGCCCACGAGCGCCGCGGTCTTCACGCCCCGCCGCTCCCGTCCCTGCCGCAGCACCGCGCGGTGGCGCTCCACGTCCGCCAGCTGTTCGCGCAGGTGGCTGATCTTGCGCCGGATCATCCGCCGGTCCGTCTCGATCTGCGTTTCGCCGGGTCCCCGGAGACCAATGCCGCCGCGGATGCGGGAGAGGTGCACCCACATCCGCGCGAGCCGCGGGAGCAGGTATTCGAGCTGGGCCAGCTCCACCTCGAGCCGGGCCTCCCGGCTGCGCGCCCGCGTGGCGAAGATGTCCAGAATCAGCTCCGCACGGTCCATCACCCGGAGCGCGAGCGCCTTTTCCAGGTTCTTCCCCTGCACGGGCGACAGCTCCTCGTCGAACAGCAGCAGGCTCGCCCGGGTCTCTCCCGCCAACACCCGCAGCTCCTCGACCTTGCCCTCGCCGAGGTAGAGGCCGGGCGTCGGCGACTGGATCCGCTGAACCAGGCGCCCCACCACCTCCGCGCCCGCCGTGTCGGCAAGCCGGCCCAGCTCATCGAGATGCTCGTCGCTGTGCGCCGCGTCCCGCGTGCCGCGCCGCGGGGCGCCCACCAGCAGGGCACGCTCGATGGGGGGTTGGATTTCGTGCAGCTGGCGGATGGAAGCAGCCTCCTGACCGGCGGAACTTAGCCGGGCCGGAGCCCGGAATGAACCATGGCCCGCGAACCGCGGTCGGCGGGGTCCAGCCCCGGACGCCACAAGGAGATAGCCCGGTTCGGACATTGACTACTTTGCGCCGCAAAGTACATTTGCTACCCAATGCCAACCCCCCGCGCGCACCTCCGACACGGACTCCTGACGGCCGCCCTCCTGCTCGGCGGCGCCGGCTCCCTCGCCGCCCAGGACACGGGCCTTCCCCTCCCGCCCGGCCTGACCCCGGAGCAGGCACGCCAGCTCCTGCGCGACCGGCCGGACGCCGCGCGGCTGGTCCAGGAACGGCTGCGCGAGTCCGGGCTCACACCCAACGAGATCCGCGCCCGGCTGCGCGCCGCCGGCTACCCCAGCTCGCTGCTGGACGCGTACCTGACCAGCGATACCCTGCCCGGCCCGCAGCCCAGCTCCCAGGCCGTGGATGCCCTGTCGCGGCTGGGCCTGGCCCGGTTCAGCCGGCAGGACTCGCTCATTCTCCGCGGCGATTCCGTGGCGTTCCGGTTGTACCGCGACTCGGTGCGGCTCGACTCGGTCCTGGTGGCGGAGTCCATGGCCCGGCGCCGGCGCGGGCTCACGCTGTTCGGCCTCGACGTGTTCCGGCAGCCGACGACGCAGTTCCAGCCCATCGCCACCGGCCCGGTGGACGACGCCTACGTCCTGGGTCCCGGCGACGAGGTGGTCGTGGTCCTCACGGGCGGCGTCGAGGCGGCCCACGCCGTGGAGGTGACCCAGGGCGGGTTCATCGTGGTCCCGCAGGTGGGCCAGGTGCACGTCAACGGCCTCCCGCTGGGACAGGTACGCGAGCTGCTCTACGAGCGCCTGCGCCGGGTGTACTCGAGCCTCGGGCGCGGTCCGGACGCGCGCACCCGCTTCGACCTCACCATCGCGAGCGTGCGGGTGCAGCGGATCCGCGTGATCGGCGAGGTGGCGCGGCCGGGCACGTACCTGCTGGCCGCCACCGGCGGCGTCCTGGCCGCCCTCTACGAAGCCGGCGGCCCCACCGAGATGGGGAACTTCCGCGCCGTCGAGGTCCGCCGCGGCTCGCGGCTGCTCGGCACCGTGGACCTCTACCGCTACCTCGTGGGCGGCGAGACCCCCACCGACCTCCAGCTCGGTTCCGGCGACGCGGTGTTCGTGCCGGTGCGCGGCGCGCGCGTCAAGATCACCGGCGAGGTCGCGCGGCCGGGTATCTACGAGGTGCTCCCCCAAGAAGGCGTCGGCGCGCTGACCCGGTTCGCGGGCGGCCTGACGCCCATGGCCGCCACCCACGCCGCCACCGTGTTCCGCGTCCTGCCGCCCGAGCAGCGCACGGAGCCGGGCCGCGTCCGGAGCGTGCGCACCGAGCCACTCGGCGAGATCCTGCTTGGCCGGGCCACGGGCGCGCCGCTCGCCGCCGGCGACAGCGTGGTGGTGTACTCGGTGGCCGGCGGGCAGCGGAACGCCGTTGCCATTGCGGGCGGCGTGTGGCAGCCGGGCACCTACCAGGTGGACCCCGGGATGCGCCTCTCGGACCTGATCCGCATGGCGGGCGGCGTGCGGCCCGAGGCCTACCCCGAGCGGGTGACCATCCTCCGCACGCTGCCCGACTCCACCCGCCAGATGCTGGCGGTGGCGCTCGGCGGAGACGGGCTCCCCCGGCCGGCCGAAGATCCGGAGCTGCGCGAGCAGGACGAGGTCACCGTCTTCTCGCGCACCGAGCACCGGCCGCTCCGCTACGTCGAGATCTCGGGCGCGGTGGCCCAGCCCGGCCGGATCGTCTACGCAAACGGCATGACCGTGCGCGACGCGATCCTGCTGGCGGGCGGCCCCACGGAAAGCGCCTACCTGATGGAGGCCGAGGTATCGCGGATGCGCGGCGGCACGGAGGCGGCGGATACGCTCGCGGCCATCATCCGGGTGCCGCTCGATTCGTCGTTCGTGCTCGATCCCACGGCCCCGTTCGCTCCACCGACGGGTGCCGGCGCCGCGGACGTGACGCTCCAGCCCTACGACAACGTGTTCGTGCGCCAGCAGCCGGGCTGGGAGCGGCCCCAGAACGTCGTGCTGACCGGACTCGTGCGGTTCCCGGGCGCGTACACCATCCTCCGCAAGGGTGAGCGCCTGTCCGACCTGCTCGCGCGGGCAGGCGGCGTGACGGCCCAGGCGCACCCGAACGGGATCCAGTTCTATCGGCGCGGGCGGGAGCTGCCGGACCAGGGCCTGCCGCCGCTCGCGCTGCCGCCCGACACCAGCGCCTTCCGCCCGGCGCCCACCGGCCTCGCGGCCCTGACCCGCGATACGCTGACCCCGCCCACCCGGTACGTCCCCGAGGAGCTGCGCACGGCGCCGCACCGCACGTGGGGCTGGGTTGGCCGGCTCGGCGTGGACCTGGCGGCGGTGCGCGGCGATCCCTCGCACCGCGACAACGTGGTGCTCGAGGCCGGGGACTCCATTCACATCCCCGCCTACGTCCCGTTCGTCCGGGTCGAGGGCGCCGTCAACTCGCCTACCACGGTCGCCTACCGGCCGCGTGCCGGCGTTCGTCACTACGTAGACGGCGCCGGCGGCTTCACGGAGAACGCGCACAAGAAGGGGACGTTCGTGCTCCAGCCTACCGGCAAGGTGGTGAAGGGCGGGAACCCGGAAGCCGGGGCGGTCGTGGTCGTCCCCGACCAGGACCCACGGGTCCGGCGCACCGACGTGTGGCAGGTGCTCGCCGCCATCGCCCCGGCGGTGGCGTCGCTCGCGACCATCGCCATCATCCTGTCCCGATAGCCCATGGGAACGGACGGCGTGGTCGTGATCGGCGCGGGCGGCCACGGCACGGTGGTGACGAGCACGCTGCTCGCCGCCGGCATTCCCGTCGCCGGCATCGTGGACGACGCGCCGGCCACGCACGGCACGACCATCCTTGGCGTCCCCGTGCTGGGACCGGTGAGCCTCCTGCGGGATCGGCCGGGCGTGCGGGCCATCGCGGCGATCGGCGACAACGCCGTCCGGAAACGTCTCGTGGACTCGCTCCCCCAGGTTGAGTGGGTTTCCGCCATCCATCCCGCGGCCGTCGTCGCGCCTGAGGTGACGATCGGGCCCGGGGCGATGGTCTTTGCGGGCGCGGTGCTGCAACCCCGCGTCACGCTCGCGTCCCATGCCGTGGTCAATACCGGCGCCACCGTGGACCACGACTGCAAGCTCGCGGCGTTCGCGCACGCGGGACCGGGCGCGCACCTCTCGGGCAGCACCGTGCTGGACGAAGGGGCGTTCCTCGGCACGGGGTCCGCCACGTTCCAGGGGGTGCGCATCGGGGCGTGGACCACCGTGGGCGTCGGGGCGGCGGTGGTGCGGGATCTTCCACCCGGCGTCATCGCGGTGGGGGTACCGGCCCGGGTGCGGCGGGCGGCGGGCTAGCTCCCGGGGAGCAACTCGCGGTACACCGCCTGGATCCGCTCGACGGGGCCCGCGTCGTCGAATCGGTCCACCGCGTCCCGCCGTGCGGCCTCGGCGCGCCGGCGCGCCTGATCGGGATTGGTCCGGACCCCCATCAGCGCGTCCGCCAAGGCCCGCGCATCGGCCGGCGGCACCAGCAGCCCCGTGTCGTCACTCCGGATCACCTGCCGACACCCCGGGATGTCCGAGGCCACGATCGGCAGCCCCATGGCCGCCGCCTCGATCAGGACCTTCGGCACGCCTTCGCGGTAGCTCGGAAGGGCCAGCACGTCGGCGGCCGCGTAGAACGGGCGCACGTCGTCCTGCATACCCAACCGCGTGATGCTCCCCACCGTGTCAGCACGCTGGGCCAGCGCGTCCGGGAGAACGCCCTGTTCCCCCTCGAAGACCGGCGCAATCCAGACGAAGTGGGCGGCGACGTCGGCCCGGGCCAGCATCGCGGCGGCCTCCGCCAGCTCGCGGAACCCCTTGTCCGCGACATAGCGTCCGACCGTGAGCACGAGGAATGCATCCGGCGGAATGCCAAGCTCCCGC
>DASWHL010000028.1:0-3741 GCA_036398175.1 Gemmatimonadales bacterium | reverse complement strand
CTACCTGGGCATCGGCCTCGTGAACTACGTCGAGGCCACGGCCACCGCGCCCAGCGAGGCGGTGATCGTGCGCGTGGACGGCGGGGGCCGGGTGGCCGTCGTCACCGGCGCGGCGCCGCAGGGGCAGGGACACGAGACCATGCTCTCGGGCATCGTGGGCGAGCTGCTCGGTGTCGACCCGCTGGCCATCGACGTGCGCACCGGTGACACCGACCTGATCCCCCAGGGCGGCGGCACGTTCGGCAGCCGGACCACGGCGCTCGGCGGCAGCGCGGCGCTGCTCGCCGGGCGCGCCGTCCGCGACAAGGGCGTGCGGATCGCCGCGCACCTGCTCGAGGCCGCGCCCGCCGACGTGGTCGTCGAGGACGGCGCGTTCTTCGTCCGCGGCTTGCCGACCCGGGTGGTGAGCTGGGCCGCGGTCGCCGCCGCGGCCCACGACGGCCGCGTGCCCGGCGAGACGCCGGGCCTGGAAGACCACCAGCTCTTCACGGTGCAGCAGTCGACGTACGCCAACGGCACGCACGCCGTCGTGCTCGAGGTGGACCCGGAGACCGGCGCGCTGCGCATCTTGCGGTGGGTGGTCGCCCACGACTGCGGCCACGTGCTGCACCCCGGGCTCGTGGACGGGCAGGTCCACGGCGGCGTCGTGCAGGGCATCCCCGACGCGCTCAACGTCCAGCTCGCGTACGACGCCGCCGGCCAGCGGCTGACGGGCACGCTGATGGAGTACGCGCTGGCGACGGCCAGCGACGCGCCGCCGGTGTTCGAGATCCGCCACCTGGAATCCCCGACGCCGCTCAACCCGCTCGGCGCCAAGGGGGCCGGCGAGGGCGGCATCATGCCCGTGCACCCGGTGCTGGCGCAGGCGGTGGAGGACGCCCTGGCGCCCTTCGGCGTCGTGGTCACGCGGGTGCCGTTCACGCGCGCCGAGCTCTGCGACATGGTGCGGAGGGCCCGCTTCGAGGGCCCTCAGGCGCTATAGAACCACAACAACCGCATGATGGCCGGGCTCTGGGTCTGTCGGGCCAGCTCCAGGCCGTCACTGACTCCCGACGTGCAGCGTGCAGGCTCGGCGGCGCCGTTTTCGGCGGCATTCAAGACCGCGAGGCAGCGTCTGGGGCACGCGACCTCCGGTGAGTGGCGCGGGGCCGGATCGACCTCGCAGAGGTACCGCACGGGCGGCGCCACATCCGAGAAATAGCCGCTCCGTGCGGGCGGGACGAAGGACGTCGACGGCAGTAACGAGCAGGCCGTCACGCCGAGGTGCCGACGAGATGGATAACCGCCGGGATCGGTGCGCACCGTCAAGCTGGCGGTGCGGTCCTCAGCCAATGGGCAGCGCACGGTGTGTTGCGTGAGTGCCAGCCGTCTCATACACCCTCCCCGCCCTCGTCGGGCCTTCCTTGACTTGCGGCTGGTGGAGAGCATGCGCAATGCCAGAACAAGCGCCAGGGATTCCAGGGGTTTGCAGCACCTTGACAGCGACTTCGCTGCCCCGCCTGGGACTCCGCCGCCCCGCCCGGTGGGGGTGTTAGGTGCGCAGCGTGGAGCTGAAAGCCAGGAGCCGCCAGTCACCGGGGCGATCCGGCCCGAAGCCTGGCGTCGCGGCGGGACGAGACCTTCCTGAATTTCGCCGACGGTGAACTCGCCCGGGCCGCGCCGCATCTCGCCGAGGCAGCAACCCGACTTATCCGGCAGCGCCTTACTGCCGCCGCAGGCCCAGGCCATGCCGCCGGCGCGGGAGACGCGGCCGGCCCTGGTGCCGCCGCCCCTCCTCAGAAAGTTGAGAATCCGGATCACGGCCGCGCGACAATCCAGCCCATGAAGAGGTCTGACGAGAGACGTGCGCGCGACCAGGGTGGTGGCCCAGACCGGGGCCTGGTGCTCCTCCTGCTGCTGGCGTGGATTGGTGGACTCACAACGGCCATCACGGGAGCCCTCTCCCGCGGGCGCACGCAGGTTATCGCCGGCGTGGGCTTGATGGTGCTGAGCATCGTGACCCTTGCTCACGAGGTCATCCGGGCCGGCGCGGGGCGTGCGGCGTTCTCGTGGCGTGAAGCCGTCTATCGGTGGCAGCACGTGATCCAGCTCGCGTTGGTCGCGGTCGTCTTCGTCACGCCACCGATGGCTGAGGAGGAGACGCTGCTCGACCTGGCCTTCGATGTCTCGGGCGGCGTCGGTATCGTCGTCGGTCTGCTCCTTCGGCTGTGGGTGGCCGGCCAAGGCGAGAGGCGGATGCGGTTGGACCGGAGGTTGTCCGCGCGGCCGATGACGAGCGGACCCTATGCATACATGCGGCAGCCGGTGCCGCTGAGCACGCTGCTGATTGCTGTGGGACTCGTCTTGCTGGCCGAGAGCGGTCCGGGGCTCGTGGTGATCCCGGCGGTGCTCATCGTGATGTACGCGATCACGATTCCGCTGGAGGAAGCCCAGCTCAGCGCCCGGTTCGGCGCGACGTATGCGGACTACTGCGCGCAGGTTCCACGGTTTCCCCGCACGACGCCGGCGGTGGTCGCGGCCGCCACACGGGCGATGGTCGGGCTGGGGCGAACACCAGGGCGAGCGGTGATGCAGGACTGGCCCGCCGTCGTGACGACGGTGGCGCTCACCGTGCTGGCCGAAACGCACGAGTTCTTTCCGCACCTGTTCGGATAGCCGCGGGGCGCGTGCCACGAGTTCCTGCGCGCGACGCGGGAGCGCTGGTGGTGAAGCGCGCCGCCATCCCGAGTCCTCCGCGGGTCGCCACGAGCACAGCGGCTCGCGGAATCACCGCCTGCCGTCCGAACGTCACCGCGTGTCGTCAGACTGCCGGCACAGTACCGCCGTCGATCACGTACTCGCTTCCGTGAATAGAGGCTGCCCGGTCGGAAACCAGGAAGGCCACGAGTTCCGCGACCTCTTCGGGGCGACCCGGCACCCTCGCAGCGATGACCCGGTCCCGGGAGTGCATTCCTGCGCCGGCCGCGCCGGCACCCTAGTCCGCCATCCGGCACTCGTGTCTGATGGGCACCCGCCTCTTCCCCCGCGCCAGCCTTGCTTAGGCTTCCTCCGCCTGCTCGAACGAATAGCGTCGCGAACACTGCGACACAATCGTGGACCTGGCGCCCCGCCGGTTGTGGCCGGACGGCAAACGTGAAATCATGACGCCCGCCACCGAGCCGTACTCCCGGGGAGGATGCGATGGACGTCGGTCTGCAGATGGTGTTCTCCAGCTACGGGTGGAGCAACGTGTCGGATGAGCAAGTCTGGGACGAGGAGCTGCGTCTCGCCCGCCTGGCCGCCGACGTCGGCTTCGACGTGCTGTGGTCCGTGGAGCACCACTTCAACGACTACTCGTTCTGCCCGGACAACCTGCAGCTCATGTCCTACCTCGCGGCGGTCTGCCCGGATGTCGATCTCGGTACCGCCGCGGTGATCCTGCCCTGGCACGATCCCCTGCGCGTCGCCGAGCAGGTGTCCGTCCTCGACCACCTCGGCCGGGGCCGCCTCCGCTTCGGCATGGGTCGCGGCCTCGCCCGGCGGGAGTTCGAGGCCTTCCGGGGCACGATGGACGAATCGCGGGGACGGTTCGACGAGGCCGCGGAGATGATCCTGCGAGGCCTTCGCACCGGGTTCATGGAGGGTGACGGGCCGTTCTACCGGCAGCCGAGGACCGAGATCCGGCCGCGCCCGACGCGGAGCTTCGAAGGCCGCGTGTACGCCGTGGCCTCGTCCGACGACTCGGTGGTGTCGGCGGCACGG
>DASWHL010000027.1:0-10236 GCA_036398175.1 Gemmatimonadales bacterium | reverse complement strand
CAAACGGCGCGGCGTCCGCGGCGGATGGCGCGCCCGCCGACCGCACCTGTTCCAGCGCCACTTCCAGCACATCGGCCTGGCTCGACGCCAGCACCGCGGCGAGCGCCACCACGGTGACCGCCGCGCCTACGACGACGAGGGCACGGATGCCCGTGGCCGGCGCGGGCCGGATCGCCAGGAGGGCCGGCCTGGTCCGCAGCACGAAGCTCACCAGCAAACCGGTGAGCACGGCCTCCGCGATCCCGATCAGCACGTGGCCGCCGCCCACGAGCACGAAGGCCGCGCGCCACGGCACGAGACCGGACAGCGCCAGCTCCGCCGCGACCGCGAGGCCTACCAGCACGGTGGACACCCAGGCCGCGGCCGCCGCGGATGCGACCGTTACCCGGGGCGCGTCGCCGAACAGACCGCGCCCGACCCGGAAGACGGCGTACGCGCTCCCCACGCCCAGGACCGCAAGGTTCAGCGTATTGGCGCCGAGTGCCGCGATCCCGCCGTCCTGGAACAGGAGCGCCTGCACGAGCAGGACCGCGAACAGGACGAGCATGCCGGCCCAGGGCCCGAGCAGCACCGCGACGAGCGCGCCGCCCAGGAGATGGGCGCTGGCGCCGATGCCGAGCGGGAAGTTCAGCATCTGGGCGGCGAACACGAACGCCGTGACGGCACCCAGGACGGGGCCTTCCCGTTCGCCCAGCGCGGCCCGCGAGCGGCGCGCCGCCGTCGCGAGGGCGGCAACGCTCGCGGCGGCGGTGCCGGCCAGCACCGGCACGCTCAGGAACCCGTCGGGGATGTGCGCCACGGCCGGCCGGTTACTTCTTCTTTTTTCGGATCACCTTCTTCTTCGACTTCTTTGCCGCTTTCCTGCCGGCCAGGCCTGCCACGACCGCGGCTCCGGCCGCCGCGGCAATGCCTACGCCCGTCAGGATCTTCCTGGCCGTTGCCTTTCGGCGCCGGCGCGTCGCGGCCTTGCGCACGGTCTTCGTCGCTTTGCCGACACCTTTGCGGATGGCCTTGCCAGCCTTGGTCATACGGGTCGCCATGATCGCTCCAGGGGTATTGACGTATGCGAGGAAGATACTCCGGCCCGGGGCGGAACAGGCGTGCCCGCGCGGGAGCCGCGTGCGAATCTCAATCGCCGACGATCTCGAACAATCCCTCGACAGCTTGTGCCAGCGCCTCCGGACTCACCCGGCCGATTCGCCGGCCGAGCCGCTCTACGGCCAGCGTCCTGACCTGACTCGGCTTGAGCCACGAACGTCGTGGCATGGGGACGCCCATGAGCTCCATGGCGAGGGGGAAGCCTGCACGTTGCGGGCTCGACGTGATGGCGAGTGCGATCACCGTACCGGAGCGCGCGTTGAACACGTCGTGGCTGATCACCAGGACCGGGCGGCGGCCCCCCTGCTCGTGGCCACGGACGGGGCTCAGCTCAGCCCAGCGAATGTCGCCCCTCAGTATGCGGGCCACTCGCTGACGTCTCCCGCCAGTCCCTCGTCGGCCAGCGTGGCCTCGGCGCGGGAATCGAGTTTGGCGCACTCGCGTGCCAGCCGCGTGCGATCGAGGCGGGCAAGCGCGTCCCGCACGGCGGCCTCGATGGCCCGGCTACGATTCGGGTAGAGACCGCCCTCTACGAGCCGGTCCACGCGCGCGAGGGCGTCCGCGTCGAGGGAGATCGCGATCTTGGACCGGGGCATGGTATGACAATATGTCATACTTACTGCGACCTCAAGGGCGGGGCCGAAGGACTGTCCTGATCCGGGCTGTCATCTCTATAATTTCAACCGCCATGGCGCCCGCCGCCCACCGCCCGATTCCCGTCTGGGCCCTTGTCTCCGCCGCCTGGCTCGGCCCCGCGATCCTCGCGGCTTTCCAGGCGTACGTGCAGGGGCGCATCGGCAGCCGCGAGCCTGCCACGGTGCGCACCCTCCTCTGGGAGGGCGGCGACTGGCTGGTCTACGCCTTCCTCACGCCGGCGGTCTTCTGGTTTGCGCGCCGCTATCCGCTGGGGCGCGGCACGATCGCGCGGCGCGTGCCCGTGCACCTGCTCGCGGCCATCGCGCTGTGCGCCGCGTGGGCGGGAGGCGGCATCCTGCTCAGTGGGGTGCTGTTCGGCTCGACCCCGTACGGCGGGGGCATCGTGGGCTGGTTCTTCACGTCGCTCCCCTTTGGCGTCGCGGTCTACTTCGCCGTGCTGGGCGTGGAGCACGCGTTGTTCTATTTCGTCGAGGCGCGGGAGCGGGAAACCCAGGCCGCACGGCTCGCGGCCCAACTCGCCGACGCGCGGCTCGGCGCATTACGGATGCAGCTCCAGCCGCACTTCCTGCTCAACAGCCTGAACGCCGTCACCGTGATCGTCCGCGACCGGGACACGGCCACCGCCACGCGGGTGCTCGAGCAGCTTGGCGACCTGCTGCGCCGCGTGATGCGGAGCGACCGCCCCCAGGAGGTGACGCTGGCCGAGGAGCTGGCATTCGTCCGGCAATACCTCGCGATCGAGGAGGTCCGGTTCTCGGACCGCCTGCGGCCGGTGATTGACGTGGACCCGGGCCTCCTGTCCGCCGCCGTCCCGGAGTTCCTGCTCCAGCCTCTGGTGGAGAACGCCATCCGGCACGGCCTCGCCCGGCGCGTGGGTGCGACCCTGCTCAGCATTGCGGCGCGACGCGAGGGAGACCACCTCGTGCTGTCGGTGACGGACGACGGGCCCGGTCCGGAGGACGCGGCACCCGAACCGGGCGAAGGCGTCGGGCTCGGCAACACCCGCGAGCGCCTGGCCTCGCTCTATGGCGATCGGGCCGGCCTGACGCTCGCGCGGACGCCCGAAGGCGGCGCCACGGCAACGGTCCGGTTGCCCTATCACGAGCTGGGCGCCAGCGATGCCTGAGATCCGGGCGCTGATCGTGGACGACGAGCCGCTCGCGCGGCGCGGCATCCGCCAGTTGCTGGCCGCGTACCCCGACATCGTGGTGGCCGGCGAGTGCCGCGACGGCCGCGAGGCAGTCCGCGCGCTCGGGACCGTGAAGCCCGATCTCGTGTTCCTGGACGTCCAGATGCCGGGGCTCGACGGCATGGGCGTGATCCGCACGCAGGGAGCGGACCGGATGCCCGTCACCGTCTTCGTCACCGCGCACGACGAGTACGCCGTCCGGGCGTTCGAGGCGCAGGCGCTCGACTACCTGGTGAAGCCCCTCTCCGAGGCCCGGTTCCGCGCCACCATCACGCGGGTGCGCGAGCGCATCCGGGCGTCGCGCGCGGGGAAACGGCTCGCGGTGCCGACCGACACGGGCGAGCTGCTGCTCGATGCGACCGAGATTGACTGGATCGGCGCACAGGACGATCACGTGGAGATCCACGCGGGCACGCGCCGCTTCCGGGTGCGGCAGGCTCTCGGGACGCTCGAAGGCCAACTCGACGCCTCCCGCTTTCTGCGGATTCACCGGTCCGCCATCGTCCGGCTCGATCACGTCCGCGAGTTACGGAGCCATCCCGCCTCACGGACCGCCAGCCTGATTCTCCGGGACGGGACCACGCTCCCGGTCAGCCGTCGCCGGATCGCGCGCGTGCGGGGGCTCCTCACGAACCCGCCCGCCTGAGCCGTTCGCGGCACCAGACGCACCGCTCACCGCGCCGCGGTTGGTTCTCCGGAGCGTCCGGCTCATCTTGGCGCTCCCCAGCGCCCACCACTCAACCCGCGACCGCCTTGTCCGCCTCGCAGGAGCTTCCCATGCGACCGACGTGTCCGTCCGCGAGAATCGTCCTCGTCCTGCTGTTGCTTGCCGTCCCCGCCCTCGCGCACGCCCAGGCCGCAAGGTCGGCGCCGGGGTTGCTCGACGTCACGCGCGCGGGCTTCACCGAGGTTGCCGACTGGATCGTGCGGGCGGCGGAGAGCGTGCCCGAGGCGCGGTACGGCTACCGGCCCACCGACGGCGTGCGCACCTTCGGCGAACTCGTGGGCCACGTGGCCGACGGCAACAACTACTACTGTGCCCGCGCGGCCGGCACGGACCAGGACTGGACGGACACCGTGGCCCTCTCCGGCGCGGGCAAGACGGAGTTGCTGGCGCAGCTCAAACGGTCCATCGCGACCTGCACGGCGGCGCACACCGCCGCCAACGCCGCGCGCGGGGCCCCGCTGCTCGCCAACTACGGGCACGCCAGCCTGCACTACGGCAACATCGTCACGTATCTCCGGATGCTCGGCATCACGCCGCCGTCGAGCTGAGCCGGAGGGGCATGCGCCGCGGACGCGGAGCCCCGGGCGAGCCGGGGCGTGGGACAGGCGCTAGAATTGGTGCGCACCGGCTCGGCGGCCCCAGCCCGCCAAGGGCACCATCACGATGAGTCACCCCCGTTCCTCCCGGCAACGCTACCGGGCGTTCGTCCAGGACTACCGGTCACGGCGTCTGGACGACACGGCCGAGGCCGACGGCACCCGGCGATCCGAGGATACCGCGTCGGCGGCCCCGGCCGCGTCCCCCACGGGGTGGTGGCGCCTGGGGCGAGGCCGGCAGGGCGAGTACGTGCGCGACTATCTCCGGTGGCTCCGGCCGCACCGGGTCGCGGTCGGCGCGGTACTCGTGCTCGCGCTGCTCGGCGCCGGGCTCCAGATGATCGAGCCGCTGTTCATGCGGTACATCATTGACCGGGTCCTGCTGAACGCCGAGTTGGACGCGCCCGCGCGGATCGGCCGCCTGCACGTCGCGGGTCTGTTGTTCCTCGCCGTGATCGTGGTGTCCAACCTCACCGGCATGCTGAAGGACTATCAGCAGCGTCTGCTGAACATGCGGGTCATGCTGTCCCTCCGGCGCACCCTCTTCGAGCGGCTCCTCAACCTGCCGCTGCCCCGTCTCTGGGACATGAAGACGGGCGGCATCCTGTCCCGCCTGTCCGGTGACGTGGACACGACCACCGGCTTCCTCCAGATGGCGCTCATCTCTCCCGCCATCTCGGTCATCCGCCTGCTCATTGCCGTCGGCATCCTGCTGGCCCTGAACTGGCGGCTCGCGGTGATGGCCATGGCGGTCATCCCCGGCGCCATGCTGATCAGCTTCGGCTCGGCCCGCCGGATCCGGCCCATCTACCGCTCCATGCGGAAGGACACGGAGCAGATTGACGGGCGCGTGGGCGAGACGTTCTCGGGCATTCGCGTGGTGCGGGCGTTCGGGCGCGAGGTCCTGGAAGCCCTGGAGTACCTGCGGGGCCGGCACACGGTGATCCGGAAGGAGCTGTTCGCCCACCGCCGCGAGCTGGCCCTGTGGACCTCCTGGGGCCTGCTGATCGCCGGCGTCAACGTGGTGATCGTCTGGTACGGCGGGTACCTGAACGTGCTCGGTCGTGCGACCGTGGGCGACATCATGGCGTTCCAGTGGTACACGTTCCTGCTGCTCAACCCCGTCTGGAACATCGTCAACTCCTTCTCGGAGCTGCAGCGCTCGCTGGCGGCCATGGAGCGGGTCTTCGAGGTCCTGGGCATGGAGGAGGACAAGCCCGACCGGCCCGACGCGCGCGACGCCCCGGCCGTGGTGCGGGAGCTCCGCTTCGAGCAGGTGGACTTCGAGTACCGCGAGGGCCGGCCGGTGGTGCGCGACTTCGACGTCACGGTGCCCGGGGGCACCGTGGTGGCGCTCGTGGGCCGGAGCGGCGCCGGGAAGACCACCGTGACGGACCTCGTGGCCCGGTTCCACGATCCCACCCGCGGCCGCATTCTGGTGAACGGCACGGATCTCCGGGATCTCAAGCTGCGGACGTATCGCGACCTGCTGGCCGTCGTGCACCAGGACGTGTTCCTGTTCGACGGCTCGGTGCGGGACAACATCGCCTACGGTCGCCATGACGCCGGCGCCGCGGACGTGGAGGACGCCGCGCGCCGCGCCAACGCGCACGAGTTCATCGCGCGGTTGCCGGACGGCTACGACACGTTCGTGGGCGAGCGCGGCGTGAAGCTGTCGGGCGGGCAGCAGCAGCGGCTGGCCATTGCGCGGGCCATCCTGGCGGAGCCGCAGATCCTGATCCTGGACGAGGCCACCAGCAACCTGGATACCGAGAGCGAGCAGCTCATCCAGGCTTCCATGGCGTCGCTGCTCGCGGGGCGCACGACGTTCGTGATCGCGCACCGGCTGTCCACCATCCACCGGGCGGACCTCATCCTGCTCATGGAGGAGGGACGGATCGCCGAGCGCGGCACGCACGAGGAGCTGATGCGCGCGGGCGGCATGTACTACGACATGGTCCGCCGGCAGATGGAGGCCCACGCCCCCAACGGCGAGGAGATCCTCCGGCCGTGACCCCGCAGGTGCGTCGCTCGCCGAGTGGCTCACGGTCACGATTCTCTGGGGTTGCGCCGTGTCCTTCTTGGCGCGCATGCCCCGCTGGAACCGGCTGAGCGGACGACAGGGGCGAAATCAGATAGCGGGGCCCCACCTAGGCGAGACGGGAAACGATCCAAAGGCGCGAGCCGCCGCCGTGGACCGATTCCGCCCGGCGCCTTCACGGGCTCGCGTTGCGAGCCCGTTTTGGCTCCGGGTTCGCGTACTTCACGAGGAGCGCCTGGAACCGCGGGTTGGTGCGGATCGGGTCCCAGAGCGGATCGAGCCGTAGCACATGGACGCTGAGGTGGGAGGGCTCGCCCAGCAGTCGCTCGACTTCGTCCAGCGCGGTCTCGGCGTCTCCGGCCTGGACCAGGATCCGCGCGCGATCTTCCGCCACCAGCGCCCCGTCGTAGGCATCCTCACGGTACACCACGGATTGCCGAAGCCAGCTGGCCTCACGCCGCGCCTCGTCGCGACGGCCCAGGCCGGCCAGCGTCAGGCCGCGGGCCGCATGCACCCGCCAGTCGTCCGGCAGGTCCCGCATCACTGAGTCCAGGAGCACCCGGGCTGCTTCGAATGCCGACCGCGCCGCCGGGCGGTCGCCGCGCAGCTCGTGCGCCCAGCCGGCGTACAGGGAATCGGGGACAAAAAAGCTGTACCCGCTGAATACCCCGGCGCGCGCCACCGAGAGGACCTGCAACAGGCTGTCGGCGTTCCGTTCCCAGAGGAGGAGGCGGACAAGGTGACCCCCCGTTTCGTCTCCCGGGCGCGCGTCCGTGGGCAGCCCGCTCAGGACCGCTCGCAGGGTGTCCAGCTGGCCCTGCCAGCGGACGTAGGCCCATGCCTTGGAGATGGCCGCTTCGTGAAAGTCCGGCGCCAGGCTCAAGGCCCGGTCGTACGCGCGCACCGCCTCGGGGTAGCGATGGAGCGAGCGGTAGGTGGCCCCGAGATTGCGAAACAGCACCGCGTCCCTCGGGTCCAGTTGCGCGGCCCGCTCGAACGCCACGACGACCTCGTCCCACTCTCCCAAGCGGCGTCGCACCCACCCGATTTGCTGCCACAGCGCGGCGTCGCTAGGCAGCCCCCGCAGCGCGATCGCGAACTCCTCCAGCGCCCGGCGCCAGTCGCGGCCGTAGTAGTGCGCCAGACCCTTGGCGACATGTGCCTGCGGCAGGTCCGGCGCCAGCCGGAGCGCAGCGTCCGCTTCCTGCATCTGGCGCACGGCCCGCGTCGGCGAGGGATCCAGGCGGTGCCAATAGAGCGCTCCGTGTACCTCCGAGAGGCCGGCGTGCGCCAGCGCGAAGCGCGGATCGAGCGCCAGCGCCCGTTCGAACAGCTGCTGCGCGATCTCGTAGCTCCGCGGGCTGTAGCCCGGGCGCGTCAGGTACTCGCGCCCCTGGAGGTAGAGCCGGTAGGCCTCGGCGTCCGTCGTGGGAACTTCGGCCAGCCCCCGTTGCTCGGTACTACTGACGGCCGCACCGACCGCCGCCACGATCCGCTGCGCCACGTCGCTCTGAATACCGAACGCATCCTCCAGCGTGCGGTCGTATCGCTCCGCCCAGAGGTGCGCGTCCGTTTCCGCATCGATCAGCTGCACGTTCACCCGCAGCCGATCGCCCACCACCTGCACGCTCCCCTCCACGACGCTGCCCACCCCCAGCTCGGCCGCGATCTCTTTGAGCGGCTTTGCCGTCGCCCGGTAGCCCATCACCGAGGTCCGGCTGATCACGGTCAGGGCCGCGACCTTGGAGAGCTGGGTCAGCAGCTCGTCGTGCAGCCCGGCCGCGAAATAGCCATGCGGCCCCTCGGCGCTCAGGTTCTCGAACGGCAGCACCGCGATCGCCGTGCGCGGATGCCCCGACCCCGGCGAGCGCGGTCGCAGCCAGCGGCCTACGGCTAGAGCCCCGGCCAGCAGGACCACCGCCGCAATGGCGAGCGGCGCGAGACGCTTCCGCACTCTCCGCACGAACACGGGTGCCGCCGGGCTCGGCGGGGGCGTCGTGGCCGCCGCCGACCCCCGGGACCCAAGTGCCTCGGCGAACAACGCCACTGGATTGAAGCGATCGGCCGGAGTCTTGGCGAGCGCCCGGCTCAACGCCATCGCTACCCACACCGGCACCGCCGGTCGCATGACGGTGACGCTCGGTGCCTCGGCGCTCAGGTGCTGACGCACGACGCTTTCGACGGTGGGCCCCGTGAACGGCGCCTCGCCGGCCAGCATCTCGTACAGCACGCACCCCAGCGAGTAAAGATCGGACCGGCCGTCGAGATCCCGGCTCCCCGCCGCCTGCTCGGGGCTCATGTAGGCCGGCGTCCCGATCGCGAGCCCTGTCTCCGTCAGATTGTCCCCGCCCGCGGCGCTGATCGCCCGCGCAATCCCGAAATCCGCCACTACCGCATGGCCACTCTCCAGCAGGATGTTCTCGGGCTTGATGTCCCGGTGCACCACGTCGCGGCTATGGGCGTAGCCCAGCGCGTCCGCCACCTCGCGCGCGATCTGGAGGGCGTCTTCGAGGGGGAGCTGCTTTTCGCGGATCAGCCGGTCCCGCAACGACTCGCCCTCGACGTAGGGCATGACGTAGTAGAGAAAGCCCGCGGCTGGCGGTTGGTGGTCAGCGGTGAGCGGTTGCCCTTCCCGCGCCACCTCGTCCCCAATTCCGGTCCGCCCACTTTCGAGCAAGGGCAGGATGTGCGGATGGTTCAACCGGGCAGTGATTCGAACTTCCCGGAGAAACCGGTCGGGGCCGAGCGCGGCGGCGAGCTCCGGTTTCAAGACCTTCAGGGCGACCGGGCGGTCGTGCTTCAGGTCCTGGGCCAGGTACACCGTGGCCATGCCCCCCCGGCCGAGCTCGCGCTCGAGCGTGTAGCGGTCCGCGAGGGCGACCCGCAGCAGGGTTACCGGATCCTGGGACAATGGATGGCTCGGTTGCGTGGTCAACGATACGTGCGACCGTTCTGACCCGCCAGCCGCAGGACCGACGACCGCTCAGCGCCGAACGAGCCGAGGTGAAGGAGTGCCCGTGTTCGCCTTTGTTCGCCCGCGAGCGTGGGTTCTTTGAAAGGTTGGATCCCCTGATTGCGCGTGCGCGCGGACTCGTGGGGGGCTGCTAGGCCTCGGGGATCTTGTCACTCGCCGGGGGTGCGGACGCGAGGTCGCGCTGTAGAGGCGCCGGGCGGAATCGAACCGCCGAATGGAGGTTTTGCAGTTCTGTCGGGCCGTTCCCGTTCAGTAGCACCTGATTGCGATCCGTCACCCAATCAGGCACCTGGCGATCTCCTCGTTGGTCTTGGCTCCGTTCCGTTGCACCCCTTCCACCCCGGACCTTCCCAGGACCTTCCCAGGACGAGGCTCGAGTTCCCGTACCGCTGACACGGATCTACGGGATGAAGCGGGACTCTGAGGTTACGGGGACTAACGCGGTGGATCACTCTTCTCATACTCCCAGCCGGTTCTCGCAAGCGCGGATCAGTGCCATCGAGAGTCCTTCCGCGCTGGGCAGTCCAGGACCGGTTGCCCTCGGGCCAACAGTGCTGCCGCCAAGTTGGCCCCTCTCCCGGTGGGCCACCCTCCGCGGGGGCGCGAACGCACCCCGCCCCTGCGGCCCGGGAACCCACAAAGCTGTTGACGGGATTACTATCCGGTAATATACTGGTACAGCATGACTTATGCCTATCGAGAAGTTGGGGTATGAACCTGTGCGTTTGTATAGGTTCCTGTCGGTCATGAAGTGGCCTCCGGAGACGTCATCTGGCGCCGAAGATCGACCCACGGAAGTGGTACAGCGTGCGACGCGCGGTTGCCCTGCTTGACCATGAGGTCACGGAGGCGACCGTGAAGGCTTATTGTCGCGACGAAAGAGTGACGGCCAAGCCGAAGGGCCCTCGAGGGGCTTGGCACGTGCTCGGTGCGGCCATCATCCAGCTGCGGCGC